>CAJTKW010000013.1:18435-81191 GCA_910577035.1 uncultured Acetatifactor sp. | reverse complement strand
CCTATGGACGGCTGTGCCGTTCCATTACAAAGCAATGCATTTAACAATTACCTATTAAGAAACGCATATAGATCTTTACAAACTCCGTGTACTTGTCCCTGGCCATGAAAGCTGTCTCTCCTCCCTGCAGAAGGATCCTGTCCGGTTCATACTCCGAGACATGGGCCAGATTCACCAGATACCCCCTGTGGCATCTGTAAAAGCCGCTGCCCAGCTGCTCTTCCAGGCCGTTCATCGTTGCGTATACCGTGACACATTCCTTTACCGTATGGATGTCCACCTTGCGGCCACGGCTCTCCACGTAGAGTATATCCTGTTTTCGCAGGGTAAAGCTGCGGTTTCTGGTACGGAAAAAGACCTGCTCCGCCTCCTCCCGCCCCCGCTTTTCCACCTCCCGGCAGGCGCGCTCAAAGACCCTGCGGAACTTTTCCTCGGATACAGGCTTAATCAGATAATGAAATGCCGACACGTCAAAGGCATCAAAGACATATTCTTTTAACGCCGTCACAAAGATCAGTACCGCATTTTCATCCTTCATGCGCAGTGCCCTGGCCGTCTCGATGCCGCTCATTCCCTCCATCTGAATGTCCATCAGGACAATCTGAAAACGCTGCCGGGACTGCAGCATCTGCCGCCCCGACTCAAACAGGAACACCTCACAGTCAGGCCTTTGCCGGAGCACCAGCCTTTTCAGCCCGCCGCATATCTCCTTTTCATCATCACAAATGGCAATCTTCATAGTTTCCTTCTTTGCATGCTTAGTTTCCCACTTTATTTACTTATTTCGGCAGGATAAGAAAAATTGTTTCCCTTATGTCACGAAATACGGCAGAAAATGTTACCAATCCCTTGTTCTCTTTCATTTTTTCCAGTATACTGTTAGATAAGACAAGCATTGGAATAAGTTCATTACGGAGGATACTGTTATGTTTTACGACAATAAGATCTGGATCGGCGATTCGGACGGGGAAAGGGTGTGCATTCTGCCCCGGATGGCGAACCGCCACGGCCTGATTGCGGGCGCTACAGGTACCGGCAAAACCGTCACCCTGAAGGTACTGGCCGAATCCTTCAGCGACGCAGGCGTTCCCGTCTTTATGGCGGATGTCAAGGGAGACCTGGCCGGCATGTGCCGTCCCGGAAAGAACAACGACGAGCTGCAGGGACGGATCCGCGGCTTCGGCCTGGATAAATGTGGTTTTCGCTTCCAGGACTATCCCAGCGTATTCTGGGATGTGTACGGCAGGATGGGAATCCCCTTACGCACCACCGTTTCGGAGATGGGGCCTATCCTGCTTGGCAGGCTTATGAATCTGAGTCCCGCTCAGACGGACGTGCTGAACATTACCTTTAAAATTGCAGACGACAATGATCTGCTGCTCATTGACACCAAGGATTTGAAGGCCATGCTGCAGTACATCGGGGAGAACGCCGCCGATTACAGCATGGAATACGGCAATATCCCCAAGGCCAGCGTAACCACCATCATCCGCCACGTGGTAGCCCTGGAATCCCAGGGAGCGGAAGAATTCTTTATGGAACCCGCCCTGAATATTGCCGACTGGTTCAGCACCGGCTCTGGCGGCAGGGGTACCATCAATATTCTGGACTGCAGGGAGCTGGTAAACGATCCTACCATGTACTCCGTCTTCCTGCTCTGGATGCTATCCGAGCTTTTTGAAACCCTGCCGGAAATCGGCGACCCCGAAAAGCCCCGCATCGTGTTCTTTTTTGACGAAGCACATCTGCTCTTTGAGAACGTATCCAAAACCTTGAAGGAAAAGATCGAGCAGATCGTAAAGCTGATCCGCTCCCGGGGTGTGGGCATCTATTTTATCACCCAGGCTCCCAAGGACATTCCCGACGGCGTTTTGAGCCAGTTAGGCAATAAGATCCAGCACGCCCTGCGGGCATATACTCCAGCGGACGAAAAGGGCATCAAGGCTGCGGCTGCCTCCTTCCGTACCAATCCGGAATTTGACACAAAGACGGTTCTTTCCCAGCTTGGCACCGGGGAAGCCCTGATCTCCGTGCTGGATGAGGACGGCATCCCCACCGTAGTTAAGCACTGCAACATATTACCACCCCAGAGCCTTATGGGGCCGGTTACCGACGAGGAAAAGCTTCGGGAAGTCAAGATGAGTAATCTGTACCTGAAATACAAGGATGCCCACGATCCCGACAGTGCTTATGAATTCCTGCAGCGAAAGCGGCTGGACGACGCGGAAGCTTTGGAACGGCAGAAACAGAGCGAAGCGGCGGCAAAGGCTGCCGAAAAAGAACGGGCTGCCGCAGAAAAGGCTGCCAAAAAGGAAGCGGAACGGAAGCAGCGGGCCGTGAAATCCGGCATCAGAAGCGTTGCCAATACCGCCGGAGGCACCATCGGCCGGGAAGTGGGAAACAGCCTGGGAAAGAGTCTGGGCGGCTCCTTCGGCAAGAAGCTGGGCGGAAACCTGGGTGCTTCCCTGGGACGCAGTATCCTGGGCACCCTGTTCAAGTAAAAAACGCGCTTTGCATCCTTAATACACGCGTCTGACAGCGCAGTTTCTTATAAGATAAAACGCAGCCGTACGTGAAACCCCAAAGTGATGGTTTCGTGTACGGCTGTGTTTTGCCCTGAAGTTTGTTTGTGCCGGCTGCGCCGGCATGTCGGGAAGTGAAAGGTGACGAAAACTTCCTGCCTTTACAGCTCTGCATATTTCTTCAGAATAAAGTCCCGGGCCTGCTGATTATTTTCAGGCTTTGTATCCTCCAGAGTGGCATGGATAAACGGTTTCCTTTCCTTCATAAATCTCAGGATTTCCGTGTAATCCATCTCTCCCAGGCCGCAGCCCACCGAGATCATCTTTCCGTTCTCGATCCGGAAATCCTTCAGATGCACCATGGCAATATCCGGCCCCAGGAGGTCTATGGCCTCCCGGAAAACCTGCTCCCGCTCCTGGTAGTTTGCCATGTCCAGCAGGTTCACAGGGTCAAAGATGACCTGGAGGTTCGGGGAATGGATCTCGTCCAGCACTCTCCTGGCCCGCCGGGGATTGCATACAATATGGCGGAACACCGGCTCAATGGCAAATACCACCCCCATGCTCTCCGCATAAGCCACAATCGGCTTCAGCCTCTCAATAAACAGCTGCAGGGCCTCTTCCGTCCCGCACTCGGGAGTAAAGGCATAGGCCGTGTTGGGCGCTCCGGTCTCCGTACCCACCACGCCGCAGCCCAGCCAGGAAGCAAAACGAATATGGGCCATATAGCGGTGTACCGTCTTCTCCAGCTCCTCCCGGTCAGGTGTGGCCAGATTCAGGTAGCATCCCAGCACGGCTATATCTACCTTATTTCCGGCAAACACGTTTCTGATGTACATGGCCAGTCCCGGTGTCAGCGCCTCGTCCGTGGTGGGGAACTCGTCGATAAACTTTGCCAGGGCCAGATGCCCGCAGGCAAATCCCCCCTCGTGGACCGCCGCCACCCGCTCTTCAAAGGGCAGCTTCTGTACATCGTGTAATCTGATTCCTAACTGCATCCTCCTTGCCTCCTCTGTTCCTGTGAAATACAGACCCTCGTGGAATAAACACGGCAGTCCTGCCCCGCCGTCTCCATGCCGGTTATGTACTTACAGTATCTCATCAACGCCCTCCGTCTCAAATGCTTCTCCGTCCTGTCCCTCGATCACAACATGGTCCAGCGTCAGCTTCGACACGTTCCTGGCATAAAGCCCTCTTCTGCTGCTCCTGGGTACTCCCACAGACATAGCCGGCACATCGCACTTGGGATCCTCCGCGTAGCTGACGGAAATATTCCGCATAACGATCTCCTGGATCTTCTGCTCCGGCAGCCCGTCAAAGTAGGCCGCAGCCACGTGGCAGTTGGTACATTCCATATCCTCAAACACCAGCTTTCTGATGGAAGGCGTCCTTTCGTCTACCGGATAGGGCTCCCTTGACTGCACATAGGATGTCTTGCCGTCAGGATCACAGAAATAAAAGGAATTTACCACCAACGGTGTCATCACATGGTCCAGCTCCAGCCGCCGGAATATAATGTTGTCCAGAACCGCATCCTTTCCTCTTCCCCTCCTGGTCTTAACCCGCAGTCCTCTGTCCGTATGCCGGAAAATACAGTCCTCCACAATCAGGTTCCGTACACCGCCCGCCATTTCGCTGCCCACAGTGACCGCACCGTGGCCGTTCTCCATCAGGCATTGGCGGATCCGTATATTTTCGGATGGCGTTTTATACTTCCTGCCCATATAAATTTTTCCGCTCTTCACGGCAATACAGTCGTCTCCCAGAGAAAAACGAACCCCCAGAATCTCCACATTTCTGCAGGACTCCGGATCGCACCCGTCTGTATTGGGGGAATCCGCAGGATTCAGTACATTCAGGTCTATAAACTTCAAATCCTCACTGAAATAGGGATGAAGCGTCCAGGCAGGGGAATTACAGCAGGTCACCCCCTGCAGCGTCACGTTTCTGCAGCCATTGACAAAGAAAAGCCTGGGACGGAACACCTCCTTGTAGTCCTTGGGATTCTTCCACCAGTTCTCCCGGGACGCGTTGCCGTTGATCGTCCCCCGGCCGTAAATGACCACGTCCTCCACACCCATACCGCAGACAATCCCCGTATACATCGGCAGGGGATTGCCCTCCCAGCTGCCCGGATTATACTCCTCACTGCCGTCAAAGCTCTCAATAATACCGGGAAATACAGGAAATCTGTCCGGCTCCGTAAATGCCTTCAGCTCTGCTCCCTGCGCCAGCTCAATCCTGACATGGCTCTTTAAGAACAGGCTGGTAATCCGGTAAGTTCCGGCGGGTATCAATATCCTGCTGTCTTTGGGACATGCGAGAATTGCCGCCTGAATGGCATGGGTATCATCCTGCACTCCATCCCCTCTTGCGCCAAACCGCCGCACATCCAGGGTCACAAATTCATGAGCCGTCCGAAGCTCCACCCTTCCCCTTTTTTCTGTCCCTTCAAGGACTTCCACCTGGTATTCGGTATCCGGCTTTAAGTCATACAGAGAGACAATTGTCCTTTCCGTCGTAACCGCCTCCCTGCCGTTTAGCAGAATATGATATTCCGCCCTGGAATAAAATTTCCCGCCGTCCGCAATCTCTATCACCGCATTTCTGGAGGTGACCATGACGGTCCGCACTTCCAGATGGTTTTTGCCTTCCGATACCCTGCTTTCCACTGTTTCCCGGCCATGCTCCCCACCTGTTCCGCCAGGCACGATTTCATACCGATCCACTGACAGCAGGCAGAGCTCCCCGGCGCGCTTGAGAAGTCCCTGAAGCTGCTCTTTCGCCTCCCGGTCCCATTTAAGTATAGCTTCCCCCATGACCGTTTTAAACATATCTGCCAGCTCACGATAATATTCATATAGCTGGGGGCTTATGTTTTCTATGGTTTCCAGCAGGCAGCTCAGGAACAATACCCTGTTCTCCAGGCTGTCCTCCCTCTTAAGCTCTCCCTGCAGAATCCGCATCTGCGCAAGCAGATCCGGATACCCCTCCTTTCCGTTGTGGTCCGTCTCATAGGCTGCATATACGGGAAATAGTATCCCTGCCGCCCGAAAAAGGTTCTCATCCACGGTATCCGTTTCAAACAACCCGTCCGCCCTTCTGGGAAGCTGTTTTATCTGCTCCGCCTTCCATTGTATACCCATACCTGCCTCCATTCCAAATCCCGACGGCTCCTGCCTGCCGTCTCTGTCTTCCGCGTTACCTTCTCTTGTTCCGGTACAGATTCCCGGCTGCCTCAGCTCCGAAAACGCAGGTACCGGCCTTGCCTTACAGGGTCACGCCCTGCTTGAAAATGGCCATATCGTGGAAGCCTGCCGTCTCACTGCGGACCCACCTGCCGGAGGCTACCTCCACCACGTAGCAGAAAAGTGCTTCCGTCATCTCTTCCATGGTTTTGCCCTCCACCAGCACGCCCGCATTAAAGTCAATCCAGTTGGATTTCCTGCCGGCCAGCCCGGAGTTTGTAGAGATCTTCACCGTGGGAACAGGGCAGGCAAAGGGTGTGCCCCGGCCTGTGGTAAACAGGACGATATGGGCTCCTGCCGCCGCCAGCGCCGTAGCCGCCACCAGATCATTCCCCGGCGCACTGAGCAGGTTCAGGCCCGCCGTCTCCACCCGGTCGCCGTACTGGAGCACACCTCTTACCGGCGCGCTGCCTGACTTCTGGGTACAGCCCAGGGACTTATCCTCCAGCGTGGAAATTCCCCCCTTCTTGTTGCCGGGAGAGGGATTCTCGTAGATTGTCTGGTTATGGCTCTTGAAATAATTCTTAAAGTCATTAATCAGGTTCACCGTCTGGTCAAAAAGCTCCCTGCTGGCACAGCGGTTCATGAGAATGGTCTCCGCGCCAAACATCTCCGGCACCTCCGTGAGTATCGTAGTGCCGCCCAGGGAAATCAGCTTGTCGGAGAAGCGTCCCACCAGGGGATTGGCCGTAATGCCGGAAAGTCCGTCGCTGCCGCCGCATTTCATGCCGATCACCAGCCTGCCGGCACTGATGGGCTCCCGCTTAAACCCGGCGGCGTAATCCATCAGGCCCTTGATGACTTCCAGGGACTCGGCAATCTCGTCGTCACATTCCTGAGACACCACAAATTTTACCCGGTTCTCATCATACTCCCCGATATAGGGCTTCAACACATCAATATTGCTGTTCTCACAGCCCAGCCCCAGCACCAGCACTCCGCCGGCATTGGGATGGTTAATCAGATCCGCCAGTATCCGCCGGGTATGCTCCTGATCGTCCCCCATCTGGGAACAGCCGTAAGGATGGGGAAAGGCTATAATCTCTCCCACTTCGGAATACTTATCCCCCTGGGCAATCTTCCAGATAGCTGCCTGTCTGGCAATGGCTTGTGCCACATTATTTACACAGCCCACCGTAGGAATGATCCAGATTTCGTTTCGTACTCCCACCTTGCCGTCAGGACGGTTATATCCCAGGAAGGTAGCTTCCTGCCCTTCCTTTCCTGCTTCGGAATCCCATCCGTCTGCCGGAGGCTCCGTCTGCTTCACAGGCTCATAGGTGTATTCCAGCAGGTCTCCCAGCGCCGTCTTAATATTGTGGGTGTGTATCCACTGCCCTGCCTGTATATCCTCTTTGGCATTGCCGATGCGGGATCCGTATTTCACAATCTCTTCCCCGGCGGAAATGTCGCAGATCGCCATTTTATGTCCCGCCGGAATCTCCTCCAACGCGGTAATCTGTCTGGTCTCCCCCTGTACCTCCACCGTCAGGGTTTCCCCCTGGGGAATCGTCTTCAGCGCCACCACAACCTTGTCATTCTCATGAATTTTTATGAAATCCTGCATAATGCTGCCCTCATACCGTTTTCCTTAATATCATTTAAATCAGCAACAACAGCGTCGGTGAGCCCGGGCACCGTGTTCAGATCCCGGCCGTGGAAATCTTCTCTTCCCAGGTATGCCGTCACAAAGCTCACGGTATCCTTCTCACAGTTGTCCCGGAAGAATTCCAGCACCGCCATGTCATCCTTAATATCATAAGTCTGCCCGTTTCTGTGGCCTTTAAGCACGCCGTCCTCAATTTCGGTGCCATGGTAGAACGCCAGCAGCGCCGCAATGGAGAAGGTCAGATGGGCGGGAAGCTTTCCGAATTTGTCAACATACCCCAACAGGCTGGGCAGGCACCTTGCCCGCCACTTGGACACGGAATTTAAGGAAATCGCCAGCAGGGCATGATCCACATACGGATTATTAAAACGGTTTACCACCTCCCCGGCAAATTCCTTCAGCTCGTCCTCCGGAAGAGACAGGGTGGGGATCACCTCCTCGAAAATTGTTTTATTCATGAAATTACAGACATCCTCATCCTCCATGGACTGGCGCACAATGTCATTGCCGCAAAGCCAGGATGCCAGCACAAAGGAGGTGTGGGCACCGTTTAAAATACGCACCTTCCTCTGCTTGTAGGGATGGTGGTCCTCGGTAAAGATCACAGGCAGCCCCGCTCCCGGCAGGTCAAACTCCTTACTGATGTCCTGCCCGGACTCAATCACCCAGAGGGCAAAGGGTTCGCCGGTGACCATGATGCGATCTTCATATCCCAGCTTCTCCCACTCTTCCTGTTCCGTTGCCCTGGGATAGCCGGTGACAATGCGGTCCACCAGCGTCGCCGTAAAGACGCAGGCTTCCTCTACCCAGGCTCTGAATTCATGGGAAAGCCCCCAGTTTTCTATCTGCTGCAGCACACATTTCCGCAGCATGATGCCGTTGTCGTCGATCAGCTCCACCGGAAGCATCACCAGGCCCTTTGCCTTATCCCCATGGAAGGTCTCAAACCTGTGATACAGGAACTTGGTCAGTTTTCCCGGGAAGGTCCTGGGCGGATTTAACTCAAACTGATCGGCAGGATCATACACAATGCCGGCCTCCGTGGTGTTGGATACCACAAACCGCAGAGTGTCAATTTCCGCAAGTGCCTGATATTTCTCATATTCGTTGATGGCATCCACGGCGTCCGCAACGCTGGTCACCACCCTGTTGATAATTCTGCCTTCCCCGTTCACATTTCCCCGCAGAGATACGGTATACTGGCAGTCCTGCTTATGAAAATTGTCCAGATTGCCAAACTCAATGGGCTTAATCAGGACAATATCCCCGTCAAAGGTGCCTTTTTCATTGGCAATGTCTATCATATAATCCACAAACGCCCGAAGAAAATTTCCCTCGCCAAACTGTACTACCCTGATGGGTCTTTCCTTTTTGTCCGTCATTGACCTGTCTAATACCTTCATTTGCAACCTCATCCCCTTTGCGCGCTGCGCCCGCGCGCTTACTTCAAAGACTGAATCCGCTTTTTTATCCAGCCTGTTTTCCCTTGTGAAAGTGTAAGCACTTTCATCTTTTATTTTACAGCCAAAATAAGCTTTCGTCAACACCCTTGTATGCGCAAAAAAATGTCTTGAAAAAAGAATTGGTGTCGGATATAATTTAAAAAGAGATGTATGTAAACACTTACATGGCCTCTATAGTTCACAGGAAGGCATTTAGAAATATGACCATCTATGATATATCAGAAAAGGCCGGTGTATCCATAGCTACGGTATCGCGGGTGCTGAACGGAAGCGGCAGCGTCAGCGAAAAGACAAAAAAGAGAGTACTGGACGTAATCCGCCGCTATGAATACACTCCCAATGCCTTCGCCAGAGGCTTGGGCTTAAACACCATGAAAACCATCGGCATTATCTGCGCCGACAGCTCGGATCTTTATCTTGCCAAGGCTGTCTACCATATAGAACAGCAGCTTCGCGGGAACGGATACGACAGCATCCTGTGCTGTACCGGGTATGAGCTGGAAGCAAAGGCCGCTGCAGTCGGGCTTCTGATCACCAAAAAGGTAGACGGCATTATTCTGGTAGGCTCAAATTTTATCTACGAATGTGAGGCCGATAACCAATATGTGACCGATGCTGCTTCCCAGCTCCCTATTATGCTGTTGAATGCGGCACTGGATGCCCCTAACGTGTACAGCGTCATATCCGATGACTTTGCCTCCACATATGAGGCCACGTTGAAAATGATTTCCGCCGGTATACCGGATATTGTATATTTTTACAATTCCGTTTCCTACAGCGGTAAGAAAAAGCTGGCCGGCTACCGTACCGCCATGGAGGAAAAGGCGCTGTCTGCAAATCCGGAACTGCTGCAATTTTATCAGGGCTCCCACGAAGACATTCCTGCCATGACCCGGCATCTGGTTGGTCTGCATGACAACGGCCTGATATTTCACGGTGTGATTGCCTCGGACGATACCCTGGCACTGGCAGCCGTAAAGTATGCCAGGCTCATGGGATACTCCATACCGGAAGAGTTTTCCATTTTAGGGTATAACAATTCCATGCTAGTCAACTGCTGCGAACCGGAACTCACCAGCATCGACAACCGGCTGGAAACCCTGTGCCGGCATCTGACCTCTACTCTGATGGGGGTTTTGAGCGGAAAGGAAATGCCGAAAAAGACTGTTTTCTCCGGTGAAATCATCCGGCGGGGGACAACGCTCTTTTAGGAACCGGCCTCTTGGTCCGGCCGCCGGTTTGAAATTGTGAATAATGAATTAAACATAAAAGGCCGCCATGCGGCAGAAAGAAGGTATTAAAATGAAAGCATTTATGGACAAGGACTTTCTGTTGGAAACAGAAACTGCCAGGAAGCTGTTCCACGACTATGCGGAGAACACGCCGATCCTGGATTATCACTGTCACATTAATCCAAAGGAAATCGCCGAGAACCGCCAGTTCGAAAACATCACCCAGGTATGGCTGGGCGGAGATCATTACAAATGGCGCTTTATGCGCTCCTGCGGGGTGGAGGAAAAATATATAACAGGCGACGCCTCCGACTACGAAAAATTCTGTAAATGGGCCGAATGTCTGGGCCACGCCATCGGCAACCCCCTGTTCCACTGGAGCCACCTGGAACTGCAGAGGTATTTCGGCTACAACGGAATTCTGAACAAAAATACCGCCGATGAGGTCTGGAAGCTCTGTAATGAAAAGCTGGCCCAGCCTTCCATGAGCGTTCGCAGCCTGATTAAACAAAGCAATGTCACCCTGATCTGCACCACGGACGACCCCATCGACTCTCTGGAATGGCATAAAAAAATCGCCGAAGACAAGAGCTTTGATGTAAAGGTACTTCCCGCATGGAGGCCCGACAAGGCCATGAACATTGAAAAGCCCGATTATCTGGATTATCTGGATAAGCTGGCGGCTGTGGTAGGCGTGGCAGAAATCAACACCTTCGCCGCCCTGAAAAACGCTTTGAAAAAGCGCATGGCTTTCTTTGCTTCCATGGGCTGCTGCGTCTCTGACCACGCTCTGGAATATGTCATGTACTGTCCCGCAGAGGAAGATGAAATCGAGGCAATCTTCTTAAAGCGTATGAACCGCATGACCCTCACCAAAGAAGAAGAATTGAAATTCAAGACCGCGTTTATGCTTTTTGCCGGCAGGGAATACCACAGACTGGACTGGGCAATGCAGCTCCACTACGGCTGTAAGCGGGATAATAATTCGCTGATGTATGAAAAGCTGGGCCCTGACACAGGCTATGACTGTATCAACAACTACGCCCCCTCTTCTCAGATGGCAGATTTTCTCAACGCCCTGGTCCGCACGGATGAACTTCCCAGAACGATCCTGTACAGCCTTAATCCCAATGACAATCAGTCCATTGGCAGTATTCTTGGCTGTTTCCAGGATTCCACTGCCGTAGCGAAGATTCAGCAGGGAAGCGCCTGGTGGTTCAACGATCACAAGGTAGGTATGACCGATCAGATGATCTCTCTGGCGAACCTTGGAAACCTTTCCGGATTTGTGGGCATGTTGACAGATTCCCGAAGCTTCCTGTCCTACACACGACATGAATATTTCCGGCGGATTCTTTGCAATCTGATCGGCAATTGGGTAGAAAACGGTGAATTTCCTGAGGATTACGGAACACTCTCCGAAATCGTTACAAATATTTCCTATTACAATGCGAAGAATTACTTTAAATTCCCGTTGTAAAAACTCAAAAAACCACTGCTCACGATAAAATCTGCTGTGCAGGCAGCTTCTGGCACCGGTATATAGAGCTCCCATCCGGGATCTCTATATACCGATCTCTTTTCCCAGGCAAACAATATCCGGATCAGTTTTCGACAGCTTTGTATCCCAATGCCTGCATAATACCGTCAACGTCATATTCAGGCGCAAAGTGTTCCGCTATGTCAACCACTGCCTGAATGTCTTCTGCGGTCTCTTCCAGCTCCTCCGCAATTTGGTATATCTGTTTTCCCTTTTTCAGCTTCCGGCAGATCAGTTCCACACGTTTCTGTGCAAGGCCCTGTTCACGGCCCTGTTCACGGCCTTCTTCACGGCCCTCTATACGGCCTTGTGCAAGGCCCTCCTCCCTGCCCTCTTTTCGACCCTCTTTTCGACCCTCTTTTCGACCCTCTTTGCGACCCTCTTCACGGCCCTCTATACGACCCTCTTTTCGCCCCTCTTCTCTGCCAAGTTTCAATCCCTCGCTTCGACCGTTCTCCAGCGCATCCTCCCGCATTGCTTCCCGATATAACTCCTCCTTGAATTCCCAAATGCTCACTCCGATCACTTCCTCTCTGTGCTCTTCCAAAAAATCCTTCAGTATCCCCTCACGGATACACTCTTCTACCGTCTGCTTCACTGCCGCCTCAGCTCCCACCTTATCCTGCCTGCGACGTACCTTGTCCACAAACTGCATGTATTCTCTCAGGCTCCTGCACCGGCTCAACAGCTCTGTATTATTCCCGCTGTTAATATTCAGCACCAGAACCCGGATCTCCAACTCCGGTTCCCCCATCTGCACCTCATACAAATCCGACAGTTTATAAACCTGGCGCTCCGGCTGAGGAGCCGTCCCGTTATAAAATACCACGAAATGCGGTGCCGGTATTTTCATCACATTCTGTCTGTACAGATCCCTCTCCCCCAGGATATGCCTGTATTCGTCAGAAACATAATGCAGGAACCTCAGGGGCATGTTGGGGTTTTCTGTAGACTGCTGTTCACACAGGTACAAATCCCTGCTGAAGGTAAACGCCGCATCGTTCTTGTACTGTATACAGATTGTACCCGGCAGCGTCACCACAGTCAGTTCCTCCGGATCCTTATGATCCGTTCCGTTCAGTGCATTGTACAACTCAAGCAGGTTTGCTTTATCCCGATAGAGCAGGCAGAAAACATTGTCTTTGTAGTTTCGATAAATCATCGCCATAGGCATCCTCCTTTTGACAGGAGGGGATAAATTTCCGGCCTGCGCTCCCCGGCAATTGTACGGTGTACCTAATCCCTGCTCCTGTCATGTGAAATTAGTATTTGGGTATGGAAAGCAGGAATCAAGATACAAAAAAGATAAAACAGATTATTTTTCTAAGATAGATTTGCTTCCATATTGAGAATAGCATAGATCCAGCATACTGTCAAGAGTTATTTTCTCCTTGAGTTTCCGCAGTTTTATCCACAGCCCCACCAATTTGGAGCTCCTGTTACCAACAACTTTCAAAAAACAGCAAATATATAAGGAATCCTGACCCGTTTTGTAGTAGAATTAAGGTGTCTAATCAAAATCTTACTAAACAAAAAACAGGAGGACCCCTCATGACTTATTCTACTACAAATACCTATACTTTGAAACGGGAAATTTTATCTTTTTCAAATAAATTTTCTAAAAAGCTTTCTAGACCTGACAGGAAGTTTACCGCCGATATGACATATGGCATCCTCGCTTCCAGCAGCTGTCTGCTCACTGACATCGTAGACCGGCTCCATGAAAAGACCAAAAAGGTCAATTCTGTAGAACGCCTCACCAGACATCTGAATAAGGGCATTCCCACCAAGACCCTGAAGGCCTATCTCTCCACCATCCCCAAGTGGGTCCCTGACGACCCCGTTGTCCACATCGACGACAGCGACATTGCGAAGCCGGATGGCCGCAGGTTTGAATCCTTGGGCCTTGTCAGAGACGGCTTCAAAAGCACAGACACAAAAAATGTCTATGTGAAAGGCTATCATGTCACAGAAGCATGTACCCTCACTAAGAATGGACATCCCGTCAGCATCTTTTCTCAGATCCATTCCTCAAAGGAGAAGGATTTCACCTCCATAAATGACGTGACCTTTTCCGCGATGGAACGGGCTGCCTCCCTCTTTGGGAAAGCCACCTTCGTCATGGACAGGGGATACGATGACAATAAGATGTTCCTGAAGCTCGACGGACTGAAACAGAACTATGTCATCCGGCTGACAGCAAGACGCAAGCTTCTCTTCCATGGAAAATGGGTCCCGGCAGCACAGCTGCGGGATCAGCGCAAGGGTAAGATCAAACTCCCCCTTTTTTATAAAGGCAAAAAACATGACGCCTGTCTTTCCCATGTAAAAGTGCAGATCACCGCTTCCCGGAAAGATATTTACCTTGTCCTGGTCTACGGCATCACGGAGCACCCCATGATGCTGGCTACAAATAAGAAGATCCGTTCCAAAGAAGACGTCATCCGGATCGCAAAGCTCTACTTCTCCAGATGGCGCGTTGAGGAATATTTCCGCTGCAAAAAGCAGGTATTCCGTTTTGAAGGTTTCCGGGTCAGGAGACTGAAAGCCATCAATGCCTTAAATTTTTACATGACCCTGTGCATGGCATTCCTGGCACACCTGTCCATGAAGCCGGAGACGAATACCCTTAAGGTCTCCATCATAAAAACAGCCGCTCCTATAAAGGAGAAAGTACATTTCTTCTATTACCGGCTGGCAAAAGGCATCACAGGCATACTCGCATATGCGAAGGAAGGCATCAGACGCTGGTTCCGGACGAAACGTCCGGCTTACAGGCAGCTGTGCCTGCGGTTACTGATCTGACCTTGAGCAAAAGCGAACATCCCCGAATTCGCCCGGCCTTAGCGGGGCCTGTGGAACTGTGCCCATTTAGGCCTTTTCCACCACCATTCACGAAAAAGTTTCCAAAATGGATGCAAGCTTTGTTCCCGGTTCCCTAGTACTGTCTCTAAAGGTGCATTTTGCGGAAACTCAAGTTATTTTCTCCTGTCAAAATACATTTTAAAGGTCCGGACAGCTCACTCAGCCACCTTCTCCGGAAAAAAAGAGTGCTCCTCTCTCCTGATATATGCACCTGGCGCACAGTTTCCAATGAAAGAAACAAAAAGAACTGCCGCCCCGCCATATTGCCAACTGAAACGACAGTCCTTTGCGCTGTATCACTTTTTCATCCTTATTTATAGTAGTCCTTCAGGTAATCCCTGATGTCATCATCGTTAAATGTAGTCATGTACCAGGTGCCGCCCAGTTTCACCAGCAAGTATTGTGTTCTGCCGGTATCCTTGTCGTAATCCTTATCCCTGTCTCCGTCCTCATAATACTCGGCCTTAATCTTTGCTTCCACAATGGCAAACTGTTGAACCTTATCCGCGTCACAGTCATAATAGTCTTCCATCAGATCCTGGGCCCACTTAAACTCTTTGTCGCTCTTTTTGATCTTCTCAACATCTTTGATGTCAATCTTGACCTTGTATTTAATGCCGTCATCCTCCCAATCATCTTTCTGATCCTCGTAGTAATCCTTCAAATCCTCAAATTCATCCTCATAATCGTCCTTATCATACACGTCAAGAGCCTTCTGCGCCTTCTTTGCCGCAATGGAATTATTAATCACCTTTTGATAATCACAGGCAAATTCCCCCTGTACATAGGCGTTAAATGCCTTCTTTGGAGAACTCCCCAAAGACACGCATAGCACAATCAGCAGACATACCGCCATCACTGAACCAAGGGTGATAAACAACAGCTTTTGCGTATTGTCAGGGGCCTTCGCCATATGATCCCTGACGCCGTTCACAATAGCATCCCTGGAAGCCTCCGCCGCTTTCTTCACAACTGCCGCCGCTTCGGTTTTAGCCGTTTCGGTTTTAGCCGAATCTGCCGTACCTTCACTGTGGGTATCCGCCGCACCGCCTTCAGATACCTGCCCTGCAGCAGGTACACCGTCTTCCGATCCCCGAGCTGCCTCCTGGCTGCCTGCAGAAGCGCTGTCTTCCGATCCAAAAGCTGCCTCGGCTGCCTCCCGGCTGCCTGCAGAAGCGCTGTCTTCCGACCCAAAAGCTGCCTCCCGGCTGCCTGCAGAAACGCTGTCTTCCGACCCAAAAGCCGCCTCGGCTGCCTCCCGGCTGCCTGCAGGCATCTGCGCAGAATCAGGCACACCCTGCACTGCTACAGAAACACTGTCCCCTGACGTGCGCCCTGCGGCAGGCTCGCCATTACATGGGGCGCCACAGGCAGAGCAAAAGTTTGCTCCCTCCGAAAGTTCCTTACCACAATTCTTACATACCATTTCTCACCGGTCTCCTTATCCTCATTGTTATAATAATACACATTAAATGATAGCCTACCACCGATGCTTTGTCAAACTTTTTATGCCCCCGGGACGTATCCGGCTTGATGCCCTGCCCCATGCGGCGGGTCTTTGACTACGTGATCTTTCTTATATCCTCCATGCTTCCCATGACCATCACACTCTCCTCCTCCTCAAAAACGTGACTGGGATGAGGCAGAGGAAAGATCTGGTTCTGTTTCTTGGTAGCCAGGACGCTGACATGGTAGGCCGTGCGTATGGACAGCTCAACCATGCTTTTTCCCAGCCACTTTTTCGGCACTGCAATTTCATATATACCGATTTCCGAAGTCAGCTCCAGATAGTCAAAAATATTATCCGCACCAAACTTGATGGCAAGATGCTCCGCCACCTCCCGCTCCGCATATGACACATAGTCAGCCCCGTTTCTGAGCAGGAGCTTCTTATGCACGTCCCTGGTAGCTCTGGCCACTATATACCTGCAGCCCAGATCCTTCAAAAGCACCGTTACTTCCAGAACCGTCTGAAAATTCTCACTGATGGCAATAACTGCCAGGTCAAAATTACCCACCCCCAGGGATTCCATAAACCTCTCATCCGTAGCATCGCCGATCAGAATCTGCTGAATCACTCCTACCGCATCGTCCGCCCGATCCTCTCTGGAATCAACAGCCAGAACCTGATGTCCGTTTTCCAAAAATTTCTGAGCCATATGACGTCCGAAACGCCCCAGGCCAATCACTAAAACCGATTTCATATTTATACCTCCTCCTCGAAACGCCCTCTGGCGTGAGCTTTAGAAGTACTTTTCACGCTACCCGAACATTTTGCCGCTCCGCGGAATTTCACTTCCCGATGAAAAACGCCGTTTCTTGGTGTTTTTCGGCGTGAAACTTAGTACTTCTTAGCGATACGCCCCCTGGCGTGAGCTTTAGAAGTACTTTTCACGCTACCCGACCTGTACCTTTTCCAGCGGCAGTCTTGAATTTGTGGGCCTTCTGTCCGAAGAAAATGCCAGCAGCATGGTAATGGACCCCACTCTCCCGCACAACATGAGAAAGGTCAGCAGCAATTTGGATACCATTCCCAGGTCCGGGGTGGCTCCCAGGGTCAGTCCTACCGTTGCAATGGCAGATGCCGACTCAAAGAAGGCCGTCAGAAACGGCAGCCCTTCCACGGCAGATATGATTACCCCCGCTCCTACACCCAGCAGCAGATAAGTCATAAAAACACAGGAGGCCGTCCTGGTAATCCCTTCATCTATCCTGCGTCCGAACATTTCAATATTTTTCTTCCGCCGAAAGGTAACAATCACACTGATACACAGAATCCAGAAGGTAGTAGTCTTCATACCACCTGCAGTGGAGCCCGTAGATCCGCCGATGAACATGAGGCAGATCATGACCACCAGGCCGCCCTCCGACATTTTCGTCAGATCTACCGTGTTAAAGCCGGCGGTTCGTGCGCTTACCGACTGAAACAGGCTGGCATTGATCCTCTCACCAATCCCCAGATCCGTATACAGGGGCTGATTCCATTCCAGCGCCGCCAACGCCAGGGTACCTGCCACCACAAGTCCCAGGCTGATAGAGAGCACCATCTTGCTCTGCAGCTTCAGACTCCGCAGCCGGAACCTCCTGTGCAGCACGTCATACCATACAAAGAATCCCAGCCCTCCGATAAAGATCAGGAGCATGATGACAACGGAAGCATACCAGGCAGCTCCGGCGCCAAGCCCCGGAAAAAGCCCGGTCAGGGAAGAAAACTTCCCGCTGGTTCCTCCCATCAGGTCGAAGCCTGCGTTACAAAAAGCCGATATGGAATGAAACAGGGAAAAATAAATGCCCCTGGCCCATCCAAACTCAGGAATCATCACAAAGCTTAACAGCAGGGCCCCCGTCAGCTCCACGGTCAGCACTCCGCCGACGATGAACTTTGTCATACGGACAATCCCCCCGATCTGAGGAGCCGATATGGAATTCTGCATCAGAGAACGTTGATTCAGGCTGATCTTACGCCCGGTGAGGACCATCACCAGGATGGCTACCGTCATAAATCCCAGCCCTCCGATCTGGATCAGGCCCAGAATCACCAATTGTCCGAAAAGGCTCCAGTGGGTAAACGTATCATAACGCACCAGTCCCGTTACGCAGGTAGCAGACGTGGCTGTAAAAAGGCAGTCCGAAAAGGGCGTCCCGCCGGACCCCCTGGCAGCCGCCGGCAGGGCCAGCAAAGCTGACCCTGCCAGTATAATGGCAAGATAACCGCCCAGAATCAGTTTCATGGGCGAAATATTACGCCAGATATTAAATTTGATTTTCCCGTTCCTGCTCAATGACTTAATACTCCATCGCCTTCTCTTCACCGCTCATAACACGCAATGCCCCCTGGGCAAGGGCCAGCAGCTCATCCTCTCCTGCATATACCGTAACAGGAGCAATCCAGCCCGCCCTCTCCTTCAGCACGTCACACACATCCTGCCCGTAGGCAATGCCGCCGGTAAGAATTATCTGATCCACTTTCCCGCTCAGCACACAGGCCATGGCACCGATGTCCTTTGCCACCTGGAGCAGGAATGCCTGCTTGGCCTCCGCCGCCTTCTCGTCTCCCTCATTGGCGCGCTTTGTCACATCCCGCATATCGTTGGTGCCCAGGTAAGCGTTAAAGCCTCCCTTCCCGATGAGCTTACCGTAGATCTCCTTCTCGGTATACTTTCCGGAATAGCAAAGCTTAACCAGGGCACCGCAGGGCACGCCTCCCGCACGTTCCGGAGAGAACGCACCATCCCCGTCAAAGGCGCTGAACACATCCACCACCCGGCCGCCCTCGTGAGCACCGACAGATACGCCGCCGCCCATATGCACCACAATCAGCCTTAAAGATTCATAAGCTTTGCCGATTTCCTTCGCATATCTCTTTGCCACCGCCTTCTGGTTCAGCGCATGGAAAATGCTGCCCCTGGGAACCTCTGGCATGCCGGAATATCTTGCTATGGGCATCAACTCATCCACCACCACAGGGTCAACGATGTAAGCGGGCACACCGATGGAATCCCCGATCTCCCTTGCCAGAATGCCTCCCAGGTTGGAAGCATGCTGCCCCTGCACCCCTACCCGCAGATCCGCCAGAAGATCGTCCGTAACGGCATAGGTACCCCCGGGGATGGGCTTTAACATACCGCCCCGGCCCACCACCACATTCAGGGACTTCAGGTCAAAATTCTTAGAAGCCAGAAGATCCGTGATAATCTGCTTTCTGAAATCCTTCTGGTCAAAAATTGTCTCATACCGGGAGATCTCCTCGGTAGAATGCCTTAAGGTCTCCTCAAACAAAAGATTCTCATCCTCAAATACACCAATCTTGGTGGAAGTGGAGCCGGGATTGATAATCAAACTCTTTATGGACATATTATTTCCCTCCTGTTAATCTGTTTCGCTGTTTCACAATCTTTATTTCACTGCTTTTTTGCTTCACTTTTGTTTTACTGCTTTTGTTTTACTGCTTTTGTTTTACTACTTTTGTTTTACTGCTTTTGTTTTACTGCTTTTGTCTCATTGTTTTCCTTTACTGTCTTTACTTTACTGTCTTTTACTTCACCGTTATTCGATTCCGCTGCTTTTCAGTTTCGCTTTCTGCCTCTTTTCCCGCCTGGCCCGCCGCTTTGACGCCGACCTTGCAGATATGCCGTCCAAAATATATTCCAGCACGCCGCCCATGACCTCCAGAAAAACTTCTATCACGAAATCAAGCATGTAAATCCTCCTATTTTTTCAGCTCCTCAGCCACCACTGCCGCCAGGGCAATGGAATTCACCTTGGTCTCAAAGGTGTCGGAACGGCTGGTCAGAATCACGGGAACCTTGGTTCCGGTTAAAATACACCCGTTCTTTACCCCCGGCACCATATGTACAATCGCCTTGTATACCAGGTTGCCCGCATGAATGTCCGGGAACAGCAGCACATCTGCGTCTCCTTGAATCTTTCTGTCCGTAGCGCCCTTGTGCTTTGCCGCCTCCGCGTCGATGGCCAGATCCAGGGAAAGAGGTCCGTCCACGATACATCCGGTAATCTTGCCTTCCTCGCACATTTTCGTCAGCTCCGCCGCTTCCACAGTGGTCTCCATCTTGGGATTTACCACCTCCACCGCAGCCAGAGGCGCAATCTTGGGAGTTTCCACGCCGCAGGCCCTGCAGACGGGAACCGTATTATTGATAATATGAACCTTGTCCTCCAGCGTAGGATAGGTGATAAACGCCACATCCGTGAGGAAAAGAAGCCTGTCAATACAGGGAACGTCAAACACGCACACATGGGAAAGAGGTCCGCCGGTCCGCAGCCCCACTTCCTTGTCCAGTACGCTCTTTAAGAAATTCTTGGTATCCACCAGCCCCTTCATATACATATCTACCCTGCCTTCATGGGCAAGCTTCACCGCCTTTAACGCCGCCTGCACCATATCCGGCTCATCGATAATCTCATAATCCGCCAGGTCCATATCCATGGATATGGCTATTTCCCTGATCTTCGCCTCATCCCCCACCAAAACCGCATCCGCGATCCCCTGGCGCTTTGCCTCCTGCACCGCCTCCAGCACAGCAGAGTCCTGGGCGGCCGCCACCGCAATCCTCTTCATGGAAAAACCCTTTACCTTTGAAATCACATCGTCAAATCCTTGTCTCATTTGTCCTGATTCCTTTCCGCCTTCCGGCTCTCTCTTTTTCACGGCATAAGCCTGCATTCCGGCGCCGCGTACAGGTCCGCGGCGGACGTGTCCATTCCTTTTTTGCCAAGGCAATGCCGCATAATAAGCGAATGTCCCTCGCCGCAGTATAAAACCGGCAGGGAAATGCGTTCACGAGTATGATACCACGCTACTCGGGAAAATGCAAGATTCCCTGCCGCCCTGGGGTCTCGAAAGATTCCCCTAAATTCCGTTGTTTTCGTCCAGATACAGTTGAATTCGGTTATCTATCACCTCGGCCGTATCCTGGGCCGTCCTGTCGTCCTCCTCAAAATAATGAGACAATTCCTCATAGATAATTTCCTCCAGGAAAGGATACGATTCAGGAGCCGCCGTACACCGGCTGAGGAATTCGTTTGCTTCCTCCAAAGATGTCGTCCCGTCCTGGAAAACAGTCACCTGCATTTCCCTGAACCAGGCGTTCTCCCTTTCTTCATCGAAACGGATCTGATCCGTGGGGATATAGACGACAGGCAGGTCGCAGGTTGACGCATAATCCACGGTATCTATCTGCACTTTGTCTCCCAAATAAATCTCAAAGAATTTCGATACCGCGTCGGGATTCTCAGGATCCTTCCTTACAACCAGGAGGCCGTCCGTGTCCAGGTAACTGCCCGAGCCTTTTCTGGTAGGAAAACCTATATAATGGCTGTCGCCCAGATTCCTGCTCCCCTGATACTCTCCAAGAAATCGCAATGACCAAATGCTTGCTTCCACGAGACGTCCGGCCGGCGCTTTCCCTTCTCCCGCCTGCCCATTCCGGCTCCCGTCCCCATATTGGGCGGCACACTCCAGGAAGCGCACGAATCTCTCGTCTTCAAAGTGGCATTCCATTGCTTCCCAATCAATCAAAAAGGAATCTTCAAGAGAATAATCCACCAATGTCCGCACCACGGCCAGAGGGTAATAATAAGAGGTTCTGTTGTTCATCAGGATTCTGCCTTCCAAACGCCCGGTAAACATAAGGTCCAGCAATTCCTCCAGCGTCCAGGTATCGCCTTCATAGACCCCTCTGTCCACCAGCAGGCTTCTGGCAGCCACTCCCGAAGGAATGCCTGTCATGACGCCGTCTACTTTCCCAAGCTCGACGGCTCCGGGGATCATCCGGCTTAAAGCCTCCTCCGGCACGATTTGTTCCAGATCCGCCAGGAGGCCTTTTTCCTGCAGCAGCCTGGCGTCCGCCCTGGATACATAGAGGATATCGGGTCCCTCCCCGGATACCATCTGGGCCAGAATCCTGTCACGGAATTCCTTCTCATGACCAGCGTCAGGCTTTTCGATAGAACAGGTACAGCCCATTCGGCTGCCGGCCAGGGCGGCGCCTGCCTTCACCCGCTCGGGAACACGTCCCAGGGAAACGACGCGCAATGACCCCGCAGGCTTTACAGGCGTCTCCGTCAGCACCAAAAGACGGTCTTCCCTTCCCGCAGGCTCATAAACCCTCAGTACCGGCGGCTTTCCCTGACGCGTAAGCAGCATGGTCTCCCGGTATTGCCCCTGGAGCTCGATTCCGTTTATCGTATAATCCAATACTAACTGTCTTGCCCCCGTTGCCACATCCCATCGGATCAATCCCAAAGGTCCTTCATAAAACAGATACTGTCCCTGCATAGCATACAGGCGTTCCACCCATTCATGCTCCATTTCCGCCAGAACCCTGCATTCACCGGCCTCCAAATCAAACCAGCAGAGACTTGTGCCCTGATCTTTCCGCAAGGGGAAAATCAGTGTCCCATCCTCCGCCATAATGGGGGTCCCCAGCTGTTCCCCTTCTCCAAATTCGTATTCATGGATAAGCTCCCCATCGGTGTTCAGGACATACAGCGCCTCCAGGTTATCCCGGCGGATATAACTGTTCCCATCCCCATCGCAAAAGAATTCCGCTCTGAAAAAAAGGCTTTCCCGCAGCTCCTGGACGATTCCCTTATCCAAATATACCGGCATTACGTCAGCCGTCCCATCCTTCGACTTATCCCCGAAATACTTTATTTTACTGGATAAAAGCCGATACGACTCCCCCTCTCTGCTGTAGCCAATCAGATTCATGGCATACGAGCCGTCTCCCAGAACATCAAACTCTTCGATATACCCGCTCTCATCATCTATCCACAATTCTTCCAGCGGATACTCCTTCACGCTCCGCTCCATGGCGTCGGTATCATATATGTCCAGCAGCACCCTGGCAGGGGTAAGGGAGGCTCTCGATTCCTTTACCGCGTATAATCTGTATGCGCAGCCGCCCCGTGAAATGCTCCGCCAGGACTCGATTATACCTTCTTTATGATAATCATATGGCAAATCATTCCCTGGCCATGCCACCTGCTCTTCCACCCAAAAAGCCTGCTTGTCTTCCACCTTGCCAGAAAGGGCAAATCCATCTTTTTTCCACTGCGCCGTATCCAAATCAGCTTCCGTGGGCTCCGGTCCCCCGTCCCCTTTACCGCAGCCCGACAGCAGCAGCAAACATACTAAACAAATCAAAATGCTTTTTACTTTCATCTATGTGCACCCTCACTGCGAAAAACTGTTGATATAACGTTAAGCTTAAGGTAAAAAGGCATAAGGAGCCCTCTTACCGCTGCGCATCCAGATATAGGATCTGGCAGATGTGCAGCAACTGATTAATAATAAGTGCACTCTGGTTCTGTATGTACGTGCGTTTCAACGTCCTCATACCAAGATCTGTGGCCGCTGGGGCACATATGATGTACCCTGTCAACCCTGCAGAACACTCTACAGGTATAGGTTCGCTGTCCATCCGAAAAATTCTTCGTAAACGTATGAGAAGTGGTCCATGTACCCAGCGGCTCCGAATGTTCAACAAGTTTCGCTTTGCATACTCCGCAGTACTTATCTCCTACATCTCTTGTTGCCGCCTGCGCGGATGAATTACCGAAAAGAAAAACCAAACACAGCATAGTCAAAAGAATGCCAAGTCCCTTTTTCATACCGACTACCTCCTGAAATATAGTATTTTGACTCCTTATGCCAAATATATTATATGTCACTTTACTTGTTTTGTAAAGCATATTGATAATTCATCATTGCCATTGTTTCCCTCTATTGTGTTTCTTCATCGCTCCTCTCCGTTACTTTCTCTCCGGTGTAATCCTTACCGTCACGCTGCCGCACCCCTCCAGATTCTCCGCCGTGAATTCCCCGTCCGTGGCGACGGATATTTCCTTGGTCCACAAATCCTTTACGAGATAGCTTTTGGCATTGCGGAAATCGTCCCGGTTTACCATTTTTGACCCGATATACTCCAGGATCCTGTCAACCGTAACTGTATATTTCCCGTCTGCCGCCTCCGTGTCAAGATTAAGGAAGCAGAGCGCAATACTGCCGTCTGCAAGGGGCTTGGCGAGAATATCCACACGGGTGTTATCTGTAATATAGGCCGTGTCCGGGTGTTCCGCCTCCTTGGAGCAGTAGATCCGCTTTGCCTGTACCGCCAGCGGATCCTGGTTCAGCCCGATCACGTCGGCATTGGCTATGATCTGATGGATCTCGTCTCCTGATGTCACCCGCCGTAAATCCAGGCCCAGCATCAACGGGGCGTTCATCATACACCACATGGACATATGGGTCCTGCTCATTGTCCGGGTGATGCCGTCCATGCCGATCACAAGCATATCCGGGTCATTCCAGCCCCTGTCCGGCCCGGCATACTCATCCATAATCACCGCCTTGTTGTACTGGGAGGTAATGCTGGCGGTATTATTTGACTTCCACTCTGCATGACCGCTGTTACCGTCCGCTCCTACGGCAAAGGTTATGTCATTGAGGATTCTCCAGGAGCTGCCGATCTTATAGCCCCAGTTTTGAGGCTGGGTCTTGCCCCATTCGCAGATAGAGAGCAATATATCATGATCGGGCTTAGCCCTGTTCAGCGCCTCGTAGAACACCGCATAAGAATACAGCGTATTCTCCTGCCGCCTGTGGTTCATCAGGCGGATTTTATTCTCCCCCGCCTGAAGCATCACCTTGATCCCGGTAGAATCCGTAAAACCCGTAGTGCCGGCAGTAGTCGGCAGCAAACCGTCAAAATATCTCTCCTCCGTATCCCTGTCCCCCACGGCAGCCTGCAGCCAGCCGCCCGTGCCTGCCTCCTGCCCCGAAGCATAGTTTACGGTAAGTAAATATTCCCCCCCGGTGGGAACGTCAACGATAAATTCCAGCTCACTCGAACGCATGCCGCCCGGTGACGCGTCTATATTCGTTCCGTCAATGGTGCCGATTCCCGTCACATAATCTCCGCTCACATTCTTTGCCCCGCCGTTTCCCGTGAGTATACCCTCCTCCACGGCATTGAGTGTCCGGCTGAAGCCGTTTCCGCTGACACGGATGCTTCTGATATTCGGCGCATAGGTAAAACGGGCGTTGGCCCCGTTAGAAAAGGTTGCGTTATCCCAAGGGTAATAGCAGTTGTCCACCTTCAGGAAATCCACGCCCCATTCCGTGTAAGATTCTGCATCCACATCCTCATAACCGCAGGTTCCCACCTGGTCACCGCTGCACAGGGCAACCCCCACATCATTGTACATTCCGAATTTAAGTCCCTTCCCATGGATATAATCCGCAAGCGCCCGAAAGCCTCCGGGAAATTTAACCTCATTGTTTGCCAGCTTTCCATCCACCCTGGCAGAGCAATAACAGCCGTCATCTAATACCAGGTACTCATATCCCAAATCTTTCAACCCCAGCTCCACCATCTTGTCCGCCATAGCCTTTGTCAGCGCCTCCGTATTGCCGCAGCCAAAAGCATTCCAGCTGTTCCAGCCCATGGCGGGAAGCCTGTGGATCTTCTTGCCGGGCAATACCCTGCCGTTAAAAAATGCAGGAAACATATAATCTTTATTGGTAATCTCCATGGGATTTTCCCGGGAAGTCGTCTCCGGCAGCCCATTCTGCTCCCGGCGTTCATTCATAGCATGTGTCATTTTATTCTCCTCCTGTCTGTTCTCCTATAGCTTTCAGTGAAGCTATCCTTTTACGGGCCGCTCGCTCAATCAGTGATACTTGTGGAAGGATCCGCCTGCAGCAGCCCATATATCTCTTCCAGGCTGTCCGCCACGGCATACAGATACTGCCTGATTTCCTCATCGGCCTCCGTCTGGTCCGGCACCATCACCACCCTGCAGCCCGCCCGGAAGGCAGACAGCACTCCGTTGGGGGCGTCCTCCACTGCCAGACACTCCGCCGGCCGTAGTCCCAGCTCCTCACAGGCATAGAGGTACACGTCCGGAGAAGGCTTCCCTTCCGCCACCATGGCAGCACTGATTACCTTGTCAAAATAACCGTCCAGCCCTGTCCTTTTCAGATAGTTATCCGTCCGCTCCGGATCCGTGGCAGTGGCTACCGCCGTGGTATACCCCTCCTGCCGCAGCCGCTTCAGCAGTGCATGGGCTCCCGGCCTGCACCGAAGCCCTTCCCTTTCCAGACATTGGTCAAAAAGCTCCTTGCGCCTCTGCCGCACCCTGTCATAGTCAAAATCTTCCCCGAACCAGCCTTTCAGCCTGGCCGGGGCAAAAGGCCTTCCCAGGCTCCGCAGGGACAGCGTCTGCTCATCGGACATATGATAGCCGAATTCCGCCAGCGACGCCGGCCAGCAGACACGGTAATATTTCTCCGTATCAATCAGAGTGCCGTCCAGATCAAAGATCACTGCCCGTATTTTTGCTTTCTGCACTTCCATCGGCTTCCTCCCCAAAAGCAATCCCTAATTTCCCCGGCGCTTCCTGATCCGCTTTCCCACATAGTATACATCCAGTGCCACCGTTCCCGCAATGGCTCCGATTATAATTCCTTCAATGGAAAAATGAAGGAAGGAGGAGGTGACAAAGCTGATAATCAGCAGCACCAACAGGCAATAGGCCAGCATTGCCGCCGTAAACAGAAGGAAAAATATAATCTCCTTCACCAGATCCAGGGCCGCCTCTATCTTTCCGTTCTTCTGCTTTTCCGCCATATACGCCTCCCTTTCCCGCAAAACACCAGAACCGTTTTACATTTACTCGCCGTCTATCACCCTGCTGCCCCACAGCGTCACCTGGTCCTGCTCTCCCAGGGCCGTGAATACCATCGTCCGGTAATCCGTATTCTCTATCTCCATCTCCAACGCCACCCCGCTGTAATCCTGTCCGTTCATCGTAAGTGTAATGTACGGCGTCCCTGCATCCAGACTCCAGCTCCCGGTGTATTCCCCGTCAATGCTGCCGTCCTCCTTCAGGAGGATCCGGCCGGGCTGTTTCGCCTCCAGCCCCTTATAGTCAATCATCAGCTCATGAAGAATGATTTCATACTCTCCCGCCACCTCGGAAACGGAATAGCCGTCCTCCTTCAGCTTCTCCCCATGGGTCAGGTAAGGCGCCGCCACCAGCCAGCCCTCCTTATTCTGAAACAACTGATGCACCTTGACATAATGCCCCTCGGTGCCGTTGGTGGTTCTGGTATGGAAGACGATATACGCTCTGCCGTCATCATCCACAAAGGCGGAATTATGCCCCTGGGCCACCTGCCCTACGTTAAAATGACGCCACTGATAACCGCCCATAAGGCGCACACCCACAGAGTGATTGATATTAAGGATGTATTTATCATAATAAGCCGAATTTCCCAGGGCATCCACGTACTCCCCGTCCGGCCTCTCAGACCGGAACACCCTGACATTGTATCCCCCTGCCGCCTCCAGGCCGCCATAGGAAATAAACAGGTAATAGTAGTCTCCGACCTTCTGAATGTAGGCACCCTCTCCCGACGCATAGCTTCCTCCGGCTATCTTCCGGCCAAAATAAGGATCCGAATGAAGATTCTCTTCATAGCTCACGGAGTAATCCCGCAGGCCCGTCTCCTCGTCCAGCTCCAGCATAAAGATACCGCCGGACCAGGAGCCATATGCCATTAAAAGCCTTCCCTCCGAGTCATAGAACACACAGGGATCGATGCAGTTGGGCCACATATCCCCCCATTTCTTATTATCCACGCCGTTTGTCACATAGCGTTCCGGGATTATCTCCGTGCCCAGGACTTTGGGGGCGTCCGTTTCCCCGAAGGTCTCCCCGTTAAACCCTCCATAGACTATGGAACCCGCATATTCATAGGGTCCTGTCACATAGTCCGCCGTCAGCATCACGATATTGGACTTCCAGTTCTCACCGTTGGCGCTGAGATAAACACAGTACTTTCCCATGGAAGTATTATAAATGACATCCGGTGCCCATAAATAGCCAAACCAGCTGCCGGAACCGGCATCATCATTCCATTCCCTGACCTGGTTCCTGGTCTCCAGGGAATATCCCTCCTGGATCACACTGTCCAGGCTGACCCAGTCGTAGAGGTTTGTACTCCTGCCTCCCGTAATATGAGTGCCAAGCACATAATACACGCCGTCCAGATCTTTAAAGATCGAAGGGTCATGACAAGTGATCTGTCTGTTCTGGGTCCTGTGCTCCGCCGACACCTCCCAGCGCTGCTGAACCATTTCAAACTCCATCACCGCACGGATCATAACCTCCTGCCCCCCATACTCGAACTTCACATAGGGACGCAGGGTAACACTGTCCCCGGACGCCGCCTGCACGGGAAGGACTTCCCCCGCCATACAAACAGCCAGAAGAAGCGCCAGCGCCCCGGCGCCGCCGCCCTTGCCCTTTCCGGGATTTTTGCCGTTCTCCCTGCCCGAACCGGCCTTTCTGCGCAAGAACAAAACCACCAGCAAAAGCAGCACTGCCGCCGCTGCCACCATGCCGGAAACCGCCATTGCGCCGATGCCTCCCCCTGCCTTCTCCGTGGGAGCCGCCGCGTCCGCATTTCCCCTCCCTGCCTCCGCCGGGGCAGACGTACCGGTATTCTTCTCCCCGGCCGCCTGAAGGGACTCATCCCCCACCAACACCCCGGACAGGGTAACAGACTCTCCTGCCTGTATATCCGGAAAAGAGGCCGGCATCCCATCCTCAGATGCCGGAATCAGACCCTCCGTATTGCTGTAGGTAAAGTCTGCCCCCTTAATGCCCGCCAGCCCCTTCCCGTTTACTATCGTCAGGGTATAATGGATCTCTTCCCCCGCAGCATAGGCGGACTTGTCTGTAGCCAGCGTAACCGAAATTCCGTCTTCGGATACTTCCTTTACTACTCCCCCAGGCTGCTCCTGGGCAGCGGCAACCGCCCCGGGCATGGCCAGAAACACCATACAGCAGGCTGCAGCCAGCAGGCCGTGCTGCCATTTTTCCTTCCCTCTCTTTTCCATCCCCACACCATACCTTTCCACAACCCCGGTCTTCAGCGGAACCGAATATTATTTTTGATGTCAAACACCGGAAAGCCCTTTTCGTCCCAGATAACCTTCATCGCCATGGCGTGCCGGTTGGGATCATACAGGGGGTCTCCTTCAATCTCAAGATAGGTTCTGGCATGATAGACGCATACCGCCGTACCGTCCTCCAGGGTGGTAAAGCTGTTGTGTCCCGGCCCGTATATCCCATACTCCCTGCTGCTCCTTAATACGGGCTGCCGCTCCTTTTTCCAGGCTCTGGGATCCAGCACATCCTCGTCTTCCCCGATACTGAGCATCCCCATACAATAAACCTCGCCGGTGGCGCTTGCCGAATAAGTCAGGAAAATCCTGCCATCCTTTTTTATCACTGCCGGTCCCTCGTTGACCCAGATGTCCCTTCTCTCCCAGTCATAATCCGGCGTGGTCAGAAGCACCTGCGCCGTGGCCAGCTTCGTCGGCGTCGCCATCCGGGCAATATACAGATTGGAGATCTGAATCCCCACGCTGACCTTCTCCGCCCAGACATAGTACAGTTCCCCCTTATTTTCAAAAATTGTGGCATCCAGGGAAAAAGCCTCAAAGGAGTAAATATCATCGTCGGATCTTTGGATCTTTCCCATCTCCCTCCAGGAATCCTTCAGCGGGTCCTGCCCCTGGCATTCCAGCACGTAAGGCCGGATGGCCCACTTATTCTCAGCCTCCCCGGCCGCAAAATAGAGATACCACTTTCCTTTCAGATAATGCAGCTCCGGCGCCCAGACGTGCATGGACATAATGCCTGTCTCATGGCGGTGCCAGACGGTAATCTCCTCCGCATCCCGCAATCCTGCCAGTGTATCCGCCTTTCTTAATATAATCCTGTCATACGCAGGCACGGAAGCGGTAAAATAATAACTGCCGTCCGTATGCCTGTATACATAAGGATCCGCCCTCTGCTCAATAAATGCCTGATTGTACGCTGTCATCACACCGTTTCGTTTTTTCTCCTGCTCCCTATGATCTGTTCCCATATTTACCTCCCATTCCGCCGCAAAGAAAGGTATGTAAACCCACCTCGTGTGTAAACACCCTTCCCCGGCATTTTATTATATGCAGGTCCGACTGTCAATCCCCGTTGACATACTTAAAGACTATATGCAGACACTCCTCCGGAGCCGCCGGTTTTCCTGTCTTTTACGAAGCAGGAAGTCTCCTTCCCGCTTCGTAAAAGACACCCCGGATCGCAGACCTGCGCAATCCGGGGATAACCTTCCCGTCATGCCGACACAGTCGGCACAAACAATTCGTAAACCTTTTATTCCACGGACATCAGCTCAATGTATGCCTGCTCACCGGTCAAGAAGAAATAGCAGGGCGCATCTGCTGTCAGGGTAGAGGTAACGGTAGCTTTGCTGGTCATCTCATTGCCCTTACGGTCTACAAAGGTGGTATCAATTACAATTTCGCTGCCGTTTCTGGTGATCACCATGGTAACGTCCACATCCCTCATGGCATCCTTCCAGGCATTCCAGTCATCTCCCCAGCTGTTCTCAAAGGCTGCCGCATAGCTTGCGTCGCCCCAGCCGTAGATGTCCGCACGGACTACCGCGTACTCTGCATATCCCTCGTAATTATCTGCGGAGGGCGCCTTGTCTGACGTAGTCTGGGTGTTGGTAAATGCCACCACATAGTTATGATAGTTCTCTGCACCGCTGGAATAGTTCTTCAGCTTGACTGTCTTACTCTCCCCTTCCTTGAGTTCATAGCCGTTGGTAAACTCCTGCCACCAGCCAAGGCCGAAGGTAGTGGTACCAAGGGTCTCCTTCGCTGCAGGATCAGCCTTCACATCAACGCCGTCTTCCACGGACAGCAGCTCTACATAGCTGTTCTCACAGGTAAAGAACATATAGCAGGGATCGTCAGCCGTCATATCTGTCTCAACCTTTGCAATCATCATGTTGTCAAGGCCGTTATAATCCACGTTGTGAGCCGTAATATTCAGGATGTTATCCTCTCTCTTGACCTCAACAGTCACGTCAGCATCCACCATGGATACCGTCTTCCAGCTGTCCCAGTTGCCCCAGGTCCAGGTAAAGCCAAACTTATCGGCCTGGTCATTGCTGTTCACTTCACCCATCCAGCCATAAGCGTCCGCCCTGATTGCCGCCCATTCCCTGTGAGCGTCGGATGCAGTATTGGGATCCTTGTGGGCTTCGGAAGCCTCATTGGCAAATACCATCACATAATTGTGCCAGGTCTCCAGTCCGCTGGAGAAATTGTTCAGCTTGAACACTCTGGTTACTCCGTTGGGAATCTCATATGCGGAGGTCCAGTCTGTCCAGAAGCCTGCATTCAGATCCGTATTGCCGATAGCCTCCAGTGCATTCTCGTCAACCGTCACTTCAACCTCTCTCTCGGGAGGATCGAATTTCACGGAAGGATCCCCTGCTTCATAGAGGGTCTTTACCTGCCCCGGTGTCAGAACGGTGTCAAAGATATACAGCTCATCGAAAGCTCCCTTTAACATTGCGTCCCAGTAGTTCACGCCCAGCAGGAAATCAAAGTTATCGGAAGGAGCCATGGTGCCGCCAATGATATTAACCGGCTTCTCCACTGCCTCACCGTTGACATATATGGTAGCGTTAATCTGGTTTCCGTCTTCGGCCTTCTGGGAAGGATCCACTACCAGCGTAATGTTGATCCACTGATTCAGATGCGTGTCACCGCTCTCCGGATACCAGTTGGGCCAGGGGGAACCCTCCGCATTCTGATCATAGGACCAGACGCAGGGAAACTCCGATGTGCCTGACCAGTCCGCCCAGGTAATGTTCAGATAGTGCTGGCCGCCTGTGGCGTCACCGTGCACATCAGGACCGTACTGGGTGGTAGGCATGTAATTTGCGTTTCTGTTTGCATACATCCAGTAGGAGAGGGAATAGGTGTCGCCCACGCCGTTCACTTCACTCAGTTTCAGGCCGTAGGTACCGTCTATGTAAGCCGCCTCACCCTTGACACCGGGGATGAAAACCACTTCCTTTTCCACGGGGTCGATGGTACCGTCTCCCTTTTTCGCAGGGGTAATCCCCGCAGTACCGTCCGCCTTGTCAAAGGAATAATAATACTTGGGAGCAGGAAGCTCCTCTGCCTGAGCAGGCTCCTCTTTGCTGGGCTCCGGAGTTGTTTCCGGGGTTGCTTCCGGAGTGGACTCCGGACTTGATTCCAGGGTCTGGTCTGTACCGCTGCTGCCGGAATCACCGTCATTGTTGCCGCAGGCAGTCAACGCTGTGGCCGTCATGGCTGTACAGAGCAGAAGTGCTAAAATCTTCTTTTTCATGTTGATCCTCCATAATAAAAATATTTATAGTCAGGCGCACTTCCTGCTTATGGGACACTTATGGGAAACGCGCCCTGCTACCTGTAAGTATCTGTAATTCCCTTTCTACTGTGCGAAGGAGTCCACCACTGCCTGATACTGTGCCAGCTCCTCGTCGGAAAGGACATCATAGCCTCCGGGGCCGAAATAAGAGATCATTGCCTCCGCGTGATGGTAATTAGCCTGGCTGGTAGCCTCATCCACATAATCCGCCGCCTTGGCGCTGCCCTTGTCTACCAGGTCATGGATACCGATCTTGTTGAAATACTGGTCACAGAAGTTCCAGTATCCGGCAATGTTATACCAGCCGTAAGGCACGGGCCTGGTCACACTTGCAAAATAATCATCCCAGTAAGGCTTGCGGTCGTCCTGAGGGAACAGGGCCTTGTAGCCCTCCCAAACCTCTTCGTCCAGAGTAATGGGCATAGGCATCTGCGCGTTCTTTAAGGGCATACCGGAATCATTGGTAATGCTGGTGTCGGAATAAATTTCCAGCCTTGCCTTCCAGCCGTCAATTCCCCAGCCCATGAACTTTAAGAGCAGATATGCCTCATAGGGATGCTTACAGGAGGTGGAAATGCCGCCCATATACATGGTGGCAATGACGTTATGCTCCTTCTCATCCACCACATTGGGGGTAACGTAAGGAACGATGTCCAGGCCGTACTGCTCCTGGTATCCCTCCTGTCCCCACAGGTTCTGATAGGTCCAGAAGCCCTCGGAGAACACCGCCACACGTCCGGTAGCGCCGAACCAGGTACTCCAGTTGCCGGACCAGGCTTCCATTTCCGCAGTATCCTGCTGAGGCGCAACATAGCCGGCAAGCTTTAAATCTGAAAATTCCTGCTCTCCCACCGCCCAATAGGACAGGTCAAAATCCGTGCCGTCATAGCCGAATTCACCTTTTAAGGCTCTCTCCTCCGGGGAGCAGGCAGCAATGCCGTAAAGGGAATCCAATCTGTTGTAGTACCCCAGGCCGTAATATTTCATGCCGGTACGCTCATCCCTTGTGGCATCCTTAATCAGCTGGATCATCTCCGCCCAGGTCCAGTCCGTTCTGGGCATCTCCAGATTCAACGTCTTAATCACGTTTCTGTCGATAAAGATTGCGCTGGGCCAATACATCATGGGCATGGCAAACCTGGCACTGGTATCAAAGCAGCCGATACCGTATTCCTCAATGGTAGGCATCAGGTTCTTGTTCTCCGGATCCGCATTATAATACTCGGAGATGTCTGCCCAATACATATTTGCCAGTGCGGTATCGGAGTCCGTACCCTCAAATACATCGGGGAAGGTTCCTGCCGCCGCGGCATTGGAAAGGTCCGTGCTCATATCCTCAATTACCCGGTGCTCCACCGTAATGTTGGGATACATATCCATGAACTTCTCTGCCAGAAGCGTGACGGTGGTAGGATCCTCATAGTGCCAGAAGGTCAGGGTAATGTCCTCCGTGGTCACGCCGTCCGCTCCCCCCTGCCCGCTGCTCTGGGCATCGCCGCCACCCCCGTTGCCGCCGTCGGCATTGCCGTCTCCGCCGTTGCTGCCGCAGGCCGCCAGTCCCAATACCATGGAGCCGGCCAGCAGCAGGCTTAAAATCTTCTTTTTCATTCTTTTTCCTCCTTTTTTATTCTCTAAAGACTCACATGAGCCAAAGAAACTGTAAAACTGTAATAATATAAACAGTTTTCGCTGTACCCCTATTGGTGCAAGACCGGAAGAATGACCGCAGGGCATTCTTCCAGGTGAATAGGTTTCGCTGCGCGAAACCGTAGAAAATCTTTGTCTGCGTACTTTGCAGACTTAGATTTTCTTTTCACCTTATTCGCCGGTAATACCTGTCCTGTCGATGCTCTCCACGAAATGCTTCTGCAGGAACAGATACATAATCAGCAGCGGCAGGATCGAAAGGGCCGTAGCCGCCATCCGCACGCACTCGTTTAAGTTGGTGGCCGCGTCTCCCGTCTGCGCCATGGTATTAAAACTGGTGTCAAAGTTGCTCAGCTGCACCACCAGGTTCACCCAGAAGCTGTTGGCCGAAAGCCCCTGTACATACAGGCCCGTGAGATAAGATTCGTTCCAGTACCATACAAAGGAGAACAGGAACACCGTCAGAATCGCCGGCCCCGCAGAGGGCACCGCTATTTTGACAAAGGACTTAAAGTATCCCGCGCCGTCTATCTGTGCCGCCTCGATCAGTACCTTGGGCACCTGGCGGAAAAACTGGTAAAAGATCAGGATGAAAATGGCCGAATTCAGTCCGTTGCCAAATAGTGCCGGCAGTACAAACCCCCAAAGGGTTCCCACAATCTTCATGTTGTTATACAGCACATAGGTGGGAATCATCGTGACCTGGCTGGGCAGGATATAGGAGAAGATCAGCAGACCCAGCAGGATCTTCTTCCCCTTAAACTCAAACCTGGCAAAGCCATAGCCCACCAGCATACACACCGCCACATTGCACAGGGTAGGCACCCCCGCAATTACCACTCCCTTTAACAGGGAAACCCAGAAATCCATGCTCTTTCCGGCATCTATGTAGTTCTGGACAAACAGTGTGCTGGGGATCCACTTTACCGAGGAATCCAGCAGGTCATCCCTGTTCATGAAGCTGGTACTGAACATGTAAAGGATGGGATAGAGATACACAAAGCCGATGCAGATCAGCAGCCCGTAAACGATAATCTGCTTCCCCGCGCCTTCCTTCTCCTTGGTGCCGAAGACAAAACGGTGCAGCTTTTCCCTGGTAAATTTATTCTTAATAATCTCCGCTGCCGTCATAGGTGCGGTAGCTCCGCTTCTTCCTTGCTTTTTCGATTTTCCTGGCATTTCTGATTCCCCTCCTTTCGATTCTCTTTACGGTCCTTGCCTCTTTCTTCAATTCACGCTTATGACGTTTCACCTGCCTGTCATAAATATCCTTCTTCGAGCCCAGCAGCAGGAAGAACAGCAGGACGATCAGCGTCACGATCACGGCGTACATCCAGGCCATGGCCGACGCGTACCCATACCCTTTCTCCTTGGTGCCGGAAAACATCGCCGCCTTAATCATGGTAATCAGCGAGTTCTGCTCATTGCTGGAGAGGAAGATTACGGAATATACCGCATTCAGCAGGATCATGGGCTTGATGGTGGGAAGGGTAATCTTCCAGAAACATTCCCACTGGGAACCGCCGTCAATCTTTGCCGCCTCGTACAGCGCCGGGTCAATCTTCTGCAGAGCCGACAGGAATATCAGGATCTGCACTCCCGAATACCACAGGATCATAATCATGTTGGAGAAAATATCTCCGATGGATTCCGCCATGCTGTGAGGCAGGAAATTATCCAATGCCGCCTTGACAGACTGAATATTCATGGCAGGAATCGTGGCAGCCCCCTCACTCACCAGCATATTCATCACCGGACCGCTGACAATGATCACCGGCAGGAAGAAGATCAACCTGAAAAATCCCCTGCACTTAATATTGCCGTTGAGCATGATGGCTATCATCAGGGCAAAGACCACAATGACGGGAACCTCTACAATGGTCTGCCACAGATAGGTCACGATCTGCTGGGGAAATTCCGGATTCTCCAGCCAGATCTGGGTAAAGTTTCCGGTTCCCACGGGGATGAACTTTGTCCCCAGAGGTGTGATCCTGATGTTAAACCACATATAATAGAAAGACTGGCACAGAGGATAAAGCATAAAGGCAACCACTCCGATTACCCAGGGAAGCACAAACAGCCATCCGGCCCTCGCCTCTCTCTTTTCAAGCTTGCCAAGCTTCACTTTCGGTTTTTTGATTTTCTTTTCATTCTTCATAAACGCTCCTATTTACTTACCAGGTAACTCATCCCATCCAGCGTGTACCCATCCGTACTCTGTTGCTCATTGCTATAGTTCAGATAGATCTTCACACCGTTGTCATAGGTTACTACGGTAATGCCTCCCTCCCTGATCTCATGTCCCACGATTGACGCTCCCGCCGTTTGCTCATGTACCGCTGCCAGCTCCTTTGTATAGGAGATAATATCGTCCCGGTATACGCTGTACTCGGAGCTGTAAATATCGCTGGAATTGGTATAGATCAGGTCTGCCGAGCTGGCCTTTGTAATCAGGTAAGAAGGGCAGGTACCCGTCTCCACCATCTTCAGGAAGAACTCCTGCTTGTTGGCCTCAAAGTTCACATACTCGGAATATACCGGCATGACCCCTTTCAGCACTATGGACAGGAACGGCACGCTCTCGTCCTCGAAAATGTAGCTTGACGTATACAGCGGCATATCCAGAAAGCTTTCCGTGTGATCCCACAGATAAGCAAAGGGCTGCTCCAGCACCAGATCCATGGCTTCATCCGCCTTAGCCACCGTGTTGTAATAGCTTTCCGCACACTGGTGTCTGCTGTAAAAGGTTCCGCTGTAATTATAGGAGTAAAGGTGATCGGAAATACCGCCCAGCGCCAGCCTGTTCACCCCGTTCTTCGTATAGCTCTTCAGCAGCTTGTTCAGCAGGTAATCCGTCCTGGCAGGCGTCAGCCACATAAACTCCTCATACACGTCCTTGTGGGTCTTTTCTTCCAGCTTTCTTTTATTGATCTTCTTCACCACATTAAAGGTAGCATTCTGCTCCGTAGGGTTAATCCGCAGGGCGTCACTGTAAAGGTACAGCTTGATGCCCTTGTCCCCGGAGTCCTTCATAAGCTCTTTCAGGCTGCCCGTGCCCCCGATCTCGGAAGCCGCCTTGCAGGCAGTGACGGGAACATTGTACAGCCCTCCCTTCTGCCATCCCTTATATAAGCTTAAGAGATCCTTAACCCCCTGCTGTTCCAGATCCGCATATATTTCCTTTATATCTTCCACCGTAGTCATGACCACGGCGCTGGTGCCCACAACCCAGGCCTCACGCTCCGTTCCCAGGAAATCCACCCTGGTCCGGTATTCGTCCGGCACGGCCTTCAGAAATCCCCCCTTCAGCAGATAATCCCTGTAAGCCCTTGCCATACCGCAGTAATTTGCCTGGTCTCCGCTTAAGAACAGGTAACGGACCTGCAGATCCGAGTGGCTTCTGTCCACCTCCACCATCTTGAAGGAGCCCGACGTGGAATTATTGCTGGTAGGCTGGGTATAAAGCCGCCGTTCCGTAAAGCGGGCGAAAATCCTGTTATAATCGATGCTGACACCGTTAGGGGAAGCCTCAATCATGGCTCTCTGATCCCCCTCTTCCACCACCGCCAGATAAGCGATGCCCTCTCCGGTGTGAGCCATGCCGAAGACCGGCGCAAGAATATTGTTGGCCTCGTTCACCATCTCGAATTTATCCCGCCAGAGCCTGGTAGTATCGGAATCTACAAATCCTGTATCCGTTCCGTAAACCATGCCCGTATAGCCGGTGCTGAAACGTCCCTCCTTGTCATCCAGGTAGATCAGGGCCCCGTTGCCGTCAGGAAGCAGCATATAGCCTTCCTTTTCGTCCAGATAGCTGTAACCCAGATAGGGATACAGGGCAATGGTGCCGATATAGGCTTCCCCCTCCTCCACTATGGATTCATCAGGAATTCTGGCCGTGATGCCGTCCTCATTTAAGGTGACCTCCAGGGTCATCCCCAGCTGATACTGTTTCCAGTAGATCCTGGCGGAAAATCCGTTTTCCGTGTAGGTGACCTCCTGGGTAATATCATCGTTAATCAGGTCCGCCTGCTGGGTATCCACGTTGGCATAGATCAGATTCAATACCAGCGCCGACTGCATGGCTCCCTGCCAGAGGGCATTATTTTTCCCGTCGTCGATGCTCACCGCGGATTCCATATATGCGCCGGAGGATTTGTCATAAACCATAATTGCCAGACCCTCCTCCCTCATATAAAGGGCATACCTGTCGTTTTCCGCCGCCAGCCCGTAATCGCCTCGCTCCTTCTCCGCCGCCTGCACCGTAAGGGGCGCTTCCGCCAGACATCCGAACATCGGGACAAGAAGCAGGGCAACAAGGACGGATGCAATTATTTTTTTGAATTTAGTTGCCAATCTTGTACACCACCTCTCCAAATAACGACTGTACGAAGTCGAATACCTGTGCCCAGAGCACGTAAATGATAAATGCCAGCAACAGCGCAATCAAGATCGTGAAAACCGTCAGCCCGATGATCTTCACCGTCTCTTTGATTGTATAATTGTTGATCTCCCTGACGGAGATAAACACCAGAATCCCGATCCAGATAAACATGAACAGGGTTGCAAAATCCACAAAAAAGGCCTCATTGTAGGTAACCACATGGGATATTGCAAATATTACAGGCATGAAGATCAGGTAAGGCGTCAGGCTGTAAATGAAGGAACAGTAAATATGTTTCAGCTTTCCTTCGCCGTCATTGATGGTACACATCAGGTAGTTACAGCCGGTGATCAATGCCAGTGCCACCAGCAGCAATCCCACGTCGGAGAATATATCAAAGTACCCCTCCCGCACCGTCTTAAACAGGAAACCGCAGAAATACTTATTGATCACATAAAACAGGATTCCTGTTACCAGCATGATATTTGCACTTGCCAGCGATACCTGGTTCTGTCTCTTAATGCCGTAGCAGCCGTCGATGGGATGCCTAATGAAATAAAACATGTACCGCAGCTCCCGCATCAGCTTCCTCTCGCCCAGCCATTTCAACGCCGCCTTCGGCCCTTTTAAGATCCCCCATCGTTTGTCCGCCAGACCCAGAAGCTTCTTTACCAGCCAGAGCCCGACGAGCAGGAGAATCACCGTCACCAGGTTTCTCTTCAGCCAGTTATTGCGGATTTCCCAGAAGGCATCGGAATAGCCGTCATAGTCCTTGGCCAGCTTGGCGTAGCGGATCGCCCCGTCATAATCCTCCTCCTGAAGCAGCGCCTTACCCATGGCCATATTGGCGTAATCAAACAGGTTGTTCATCCGCAGCACCTGGTTTAAGGGCACCTTGCTCTCCGTATACCTTCCCTTGGAGAAAAGGTACAGTGCATCATGCAGATGTTTCGTAAACTCTGTGGGTTCAAACACCTGGATCTGCGCTTTGTCGGAATCCAGGATATAGATTTTGTCCTTACCGTCTATCTGGATAGCCTCCACCTTGGTGGAAAGACCGATCCTCTGCTGCCCGTCGTCACTGCCGCCGAATACGAACAGCAGATCTCCCTCGTTGTTGTACTCATATATGTAACCGTTGGTAGAGGCCACGAACACATTATCATGGTTTCCCACCGCCACTGCCGCCGGTACCGCTTCATAGGAGTCACACTCGATCATATTGACGCCTGCAATGTTCAGGCGCTTTAAGGTGTCATACCCCTCGCCTCTGGTCACCGTGTATATCAGGCCCTTCTCGTCGATGGCCATATTGTCCGGCGTGGAGGGCAGATTTCCCAGGGACTTCGCCCGCTGGGCATCGGTCTGGATGGCCCTCCATATAATCCTCCACAAGGAAGCGCTGGTACGATTGGTACCGAAATACCCCAGAAAAGTTCCGCCCTCTACCGGGCTGATCTGTACGATACCGTTATTATTGGATTCACAAATGACATACATTGTGCCGGATTCGTTTACCACCACCTTCAAGGGCAGAAAATCCAGATCTCCTCCGTAAAGCGGGTGATCGGGCTTACCGTAAGTATGTATCAGCTCCCCGTTCCCGTCAAACACAAATATGCTCTTGGCGTCTCTGTCCGCCACATAGCAGGTATGATCAGCGGTCACATACATGCCCCGGGGATTCACCAGGATGCCCTCACCGAAGGCAGCGATCAGGTTAGCCTCCATATCCGCCACCACTACCCGGCGGTTTCCGCTGTCCAGAATATACATATAGCCATCGTCAGTCAGGGTGAAATCCGTGGGAGCAAGCAGCGCCTCCTCCCCGATCTTGGTTATCGTCTGATAGGGCAGGTATGCCGTCTGGGTCTCCGTCACATAGCCGTCGCCGTCAATGGTATAAGTCCTGTAAGGCGAATCCGCCTGTACCTTCATACTGTCCGCTGCCACTCCCAGGAATAACAGGAGTGCAGTCAATGACACGAAAAGTTTTTTCCATGCTTTTTTCATCAATCTACTCACCTTTCCTGTTTACTTGATACCGGAGTGCGCCATGGTATTCATGACGTTCTTCTGCAGGATGCAGAACAGCACCAGATTGGGCACAAACATGATCAGTGAGGCTGCCGCCGCCACACCCTGGCCGGCCACGGTATTATTGGTGGTAGTGCTGGTCAGCGTATTCATATAAAATGCCAGTGTCTTCAGGCCGTCGTCATTTACGTAATAATTGGAAGCCTCCATGTTGGTCCACACCTGCTGGAAAACCAGGATCGCGGCAGTGGCAATAGCGGGCTTGATCAGCGGCAGAATCACCTTTGTGTAAATCTGCAGCTCCTTCGCCCCGTCCATATAGGCCGCCTCGATCAGCGAATCCGGCACCTGGTCCACAAACTGCTTCACCAGAAACAGCGCCACCGGCAAAGGAATCAGCGGCAGAATCTGTGCCCAGTAGGTGTTTGTCATATGCAGCACGTTGACCACCAGATACCTGGGAATCATCACCGCCACGGGTACAAACATCAGGGCCAGCTGGTTGATATTCATCAAGGCGAACCTGCCCTTGAACTTCAGCTTCGACAGGGCATATGCTGCCGATGTGGTAAAGACCAGGGAAGAGAATACCACCGCCCCGGTGATCAGCAGGCTGTTAAACACATACTTGGAAAGCGGTATGCCCGCCGTGCGGGAAGCCTTAAACAGCTTGCGGAAATTATCCAGCGTGGGATTCGTGGTGATAAACTTCGGCGGGAAGGCGAACAGCTCTTCCATGGGCTTAAACGCGTGGAAGACGATGAACACAATAGGCAGTCCCGTTATAATTACCAGAGGAAGCACCATCAGCAGGATCTTGATCTGACCTTTTTCAAATTTCTTTGGATTAATCCCGTTCCCTTTGTAAGCCATCTTCTTCCTCCTTTAATCCTTCTCACCGAACAGCTTGTTGGCTATTTTCGAGAATACATTGACAATCAGCAGCAGTGCTACGGAAACAGCCGCAGCATATCCCATTTCGTAACGGATAAAGCCATAGTCTTCAATATGGTTTACTATCAGCTGAGCCGCATAACCCGGTGTGGGGTTGCCTGCCAGCATGGATGCCACCTGGCCGTTCTGAAAGGCTCCCACAATCTGCATGACCGCCGCAAACAACATCTGAGGCTTCATGCTGGGGATGGTGACATAAATCATCTCCTGGAACCGGTTCTTGACACCGTCGATAGCCGCCGCCTCATATAGGCTCTCATCCGTGTTCAGGATTCCGGCCAGGATCGCCAGAAAGCCCACGCCCATACTGCTCCACAGACCGATGATAATGACAATGGGCAGCAGATAGTTCGCGTTTACCAGCCATATAATCGGTTCGTTAATGACTCCCAGATCCATCAGCCAACTGTTTATGTACCCCGTCTGGTCGCCGGTGAACATGATCTTCCAGAGCACCGTCATAGCCACACCTGCCGTCATGCTGGGCGAGTAAAGGATCAATGCCAGCACTGTTCTCAGTTTACCCGGCAGATTCGCCAGCGCCCAGGCCAGCAGGAAGGACAGACAATAGCCTCCCACACCGACGATGATCGCGTACTTCACCGTGTTAGGCAGGACATACTGCATAAACACCTCGTCACTGGTAACCAGGTTGATGTAATTCAGGAATCCCACCGGCTTCGGAAACTGGATCACATTAAAGTTCGTAAAGGAAAGAACCACTGCCAGGCACACCGGAGTCAGGATGAAAATTGTAAACAGAAGAGCATAAGGAAGAAGAAACAGGTATCCTGCCTTATTGGAACGTTCCCTTCTGCTGATTTTGGTTGATTTCTTCATGGTTTCCTCCATTCCAAAATATCCGTTTTGTTATTTGGTCTCAAAAATTCTCCTTACTGCTTCCACCGAAGGCACCTTATACTCCTTAAGCACATTTCCTTCACTGTCTATGTATCCGAATTCTTCCAGCTTCCGCTCCGTCTCCCGCTCCACCGTCTTCACCGCCTTGTCGATACGTGCCCGCAGCGTATAGCCGTTCACCACGATGTCGTTAAAGGAGTTGCTGATTTCACGCTCCATCATGTAGCTGCCCAGAAGCCTTGGCGCCTCGAGAATATGGGAGGCCTGTTCCATGATAATGTCCTTGTGGGCCGTGGGGAAAGGCAGCTTTCCGAAGGCTTCCATATTGGCCGTGGGCCAGATGTACTCGTCACCGTACATGATCTGAAGCATCTGCCCGAATTCCGCCTGCACATCCGCACTGGACCACCAGTCCATAAACTCCCATGCCTGTTGTTCCCTTGCATCATCGGAGGCAAACATCACCGTGCTCTCCGCGCCCCCGGACATGTAACGGTATACCTCGCCGGTCTCCTCGTCAACCACCCCGGGAATCAGGGCAATATTCCAGGAATTTGAAATCTCAGGCGCTGCGTTAAGGATCAGGTTATAGGCGTTGAAATCCGCTATCCCGATGGGCAGGTCGCCGTTTCTGAAATGCTGGTAGAAATTGGGAATATCCACCGGCAGGTTATACAGCGTAAACAATTCCGTCAGGGCAGTCAGGCCCTCTATGGACGTCTCGCTGTTGACCTCGATCTCCTGGGCCGTATCCCCATAGAGCGCACCGCCATACTGGAAGAGCAGAGGCGTGGTACCATGGAAGTTTCGCATCACCAGCATGGACGCCGTAGGATAGTAAACATTCAGTCCCCGCATCTGCAGGTCCGGCAGCATGGCAATCAGGTCATCCATGGTCTCCGGTGCCTCCAGCCCCAGCTTCTCCAGAATATCCGTCCTGCAGAACATCACGTAAAAGTTCATGGTCTCCGGCAGGGAGTAGAGTCCGTCGCCGATCACCGAGGATACCAGAATTCCTTCGCTGTATCTGCCGAAGACTTCCTTATAATTATCAAATTTGGTCAGATCCACCAGCGCTCCCCGGATCCCCAGCTCAAAGGGAATGGAATAATTGATTCCCGTGGCAATGTCCGGTGTATCGCCGGAGGCGTTGGCCAGAACCAGCTTCTGAGGATCCGTCATAATGGAAAGATCCACCTGAATCCCCGTATTGGCCGTAAACTGCTCGTCGATCATCTTCTGCATGATCTCCACATACTGTCTGGGACGGTTCACCCACACCTGCAGGTGGGAAGCATCCGTGTTGCTGGCGGAGTAAGATGTCCCGAAGAAGGAATGCCCGAAGCGCCGGATGGACAACCCTGCGCGCTGAAATACATTCAGCTTCCCAGGCAGCTTTGCATCTTCCTGATAAAAGTAAATTCTATCTATGGACAGCTTGTTGTTATTAATCAGATCCACAAAATTTGCAATCTGGGTATTGATGGAATTGACGCTGGTGGACAGCTCGGCCACACGGTAGATCAACTCGTCCGGTTCGTCTCCCAGAGTCTTCAGCTGCTTTGCCGCTATGATCAGATAGCCGAACGCCGCCACATCCTCCGCATCCTTTACGTCCGCATACTCCGTTGCAAATTCCGCCAGCTCATAAAGCCGGTCCACCCAGCCGTACAGCCTGGACTGGACATCCGGTATGTATCTTGTCAGCTTCAGATCCCTGTATTTGTCCTTATTGGTACCCGCAACCTTCGTCACTTCCAGGGACAGGTCATTGATACCGTTCATGATTTCATCCACCTGTTCCAGGACATAGCAAAGGTTTTCCGCACTGATCGTCGCCGAGAGAGTATGTTCCCCTTTGGTTAAATATACGCTTAACTTATTACCGTCCTGATCCTGAAGGGACCTGGTGGTGTACTTGTTGGCAGATGTAACCGGATAGCTCTGGAATGCGGTGTTGGGTATTTCACCGTCTATCCGGAAGTCCACAAACACGGGGAAGTCGTTCTTGTCGGCCTGACGGTAATTCATCGCCATGTAATAGTAGCCGTCCGCACTCACGTCAAATTTCCAGGTAACGGTCTGTCCTGCCTTCCTGAAGGAATCGCCGTCCACCGTGTTCAGCACCGTTTCTCCGGCGGACAGGGGATAGAGCGCTCCGTCATACTCGCTGGTAGCGTGAATGGAAGAATCGTTTCTCATATAGAAGTTTTCGCCCTGGATGGTAGTCAGCGCCCCTCCCGGTGCCGCCTGGGAGCCGGTGTACTCCTCTATGTCCTCCGGCGCGTAAAGGGCAATGTTTCCCAGCAGGAACCTGCCCTCGCTGACCTCGATTTCCATCTCGTGAGTGCCTTTCTCCAGCTCAACCTTAAGGGGACAGGCATAACGATAGCTGCTGTCGCCCAGATACTTGGTCTCCCACTGTATCAGCTTGGAAGGCATGGATACGATCTCATTGCCGTATCTATCCAGCGATATGCCTTCACTCTGCACCCAGGTGGTTTCAAAATTCAGGTTCCTTGTTTCATAAAAAGGATATTCCCCATCTATCTTCATGGAAAACTCAATGGGTAGAATGGATTCGTCATATGACAGATAGTCAAACCCGATCCAGTAGAGTGCTGTCTCGGGCGCTTCGATATTCAGACGCAGGGACATACCGGGCCCCACATCCGCGACCTGGCCGTCATAGCCATGGTTGTCCGGTGTAAGTACGGATACGTCCTCCTGATTGATTGCGTTTTCCAGGGAAAAGCTCATCTCGCCCCCCCGGTAGTCAGCCGCCTTATAGCCTGCGCTGACCTTCGTATAATTGGAAGAAAGCCTCTCAATGCTGAAGCTTTCCGCCCCGGTTGTCCGGGCCTCTGCTTCTTCCGCCCGGGAGATAAATCCGGTGCTTCCTGTCGAAACCGCCCCCCCCACTGCCAAAACAGCCGTCAGTATCGACGCTATCATCCTTTCATACTTTCTGCGTGCCATGGAAAACCTCCTTACTTTATTGCTGTCATTTTTCCTGTCCTGCAGTGCTCAGCAGTTCGCCGAAAAAAGCATGTCATTTCTTTATCAGCCGTGCACTTTGTACATACATTTAAGTCATCATTTAAGTGTTTGCTTTATTTTTGCTTTTGAAAGCGGTTTATTTCTGTTTTCATTAAGTTTTCACTTAATTACTGCTATATTCACTTAACTTTACCATTAACTTACCACATTCACTTCCAACAATCAACAGACATTTTGTTTCGCAGTAGCCAAAAATAGCCATTCATTTTTGTATATATTGTACAATAATTTAAGGTAGGATTTTGCCGTTGCAAGATTTCTGCTATTTTTTGACTATTTATGTATTGACTTAACTTTTTTGTCTGATTATAATCAGCGTATATGATATGGATTGGAGGCTGAAAATGTTATACTTACATTCCCTTTCCGAAGCAGAGGAGATTTTCAAGGCTCTGAGCACTCCCATGAGGCTTCGCATCATGGAGCTGGTTTATGCGGACGATCAGATGAGCATGAACGATCTGGCCAAAGCCCTGAACCTGACCAACAGCGCAATTTCGCTGCACGTCAGCAAACTGGAGGACGCCGGGCTGGTGGCAATCCATACCACTTCCGGGAAAAGGGGCGTCATGAAGATTGTGCGGCCCGTCTACTCCCGGCTGCTGGTAGATATGGCTCCCCAGGCAAAGCCCAGGCATTGCTACACCGACGACATCTCCGTAGGACATTTCATCTCCTGTGACGTGCATCCCACCTGCGGCCTGGCGACCCCGACCAACATCATCGGCGACCTGGACAATCCCAAGGTCTTTTCCTACCCGGAACGCTTTGACGCGGATATTATCTGGATCGGCTATGGCAGCCTGACTTACAGCCTTCCCAACCGTCTGAATCCGGGACAGTCCCTGCATGAGCTGCAGATCTCCTTTGAGATCTCTTCGGAATGTCCGGAATATAACGAGGATTATCCCAGTGACATCCACTTTTCCATCAATGACGTCCCTTTGGGTAAATGGATCAGCCCGGGAGATTACGGCGCCCGCAGGGGCATTATCTCCCCTTACTGGTGGCCTGAGCTGCTGAACCAGTACGGACTGTTGAAGTCCCTGATTATTAACGAAAACGGTACCTTCATCGACGGTACGCTGCGCATCTCAAAGACAAATATCCGGGATCTTCACATAGATCACAACAGCTCTATCAGCTTCACCTTTTCCGTTCCTCAGGATACCGCCAACTGCGGCGGCCTGACCCTGTTCGGTGAAAATTTCGGCGATTACAGCCAGGCAATCCGGGTAAAAGCATACTACGAGGACTCCGGCAGGGAATCCGACGGGCAGGAAGCTCATTCCCCTGCAAGCCAGGTCTGATACAGCGCCACATGATCGTTAATACACGGCCAGGAGCCGCCGGCTCCTGCCGTAACACAGATATACTCTTTCCCGTGCACATCCGCCGCCAGGCTTGCCGCACAGCTTCTTGACTGATTCACGTAGCCCGTCTTGGCACAGATCACTTCCCCATGGGTATCCTTGTCCTCAATCCGGCGCAGAAACCAGTTGGAAATCAGGAGTCCTTCCGGGTGACGGTCGTTGGCGGCAGTATTATATGTGTGCGCCGACAATACCTCCCTGCAGAACGGATTATCGGCAGCGGTCTTTAATATGACCGCAATGTCGTACACGGTACTGTAATGATTTTCGTCATAAAGCCCCACACAGTTTGTAAAATGAGAGGAACCGGACAGGCCAAGCTCATTCAGCTTCTGATTCATCAATTCCACAAATGCCTCATGGGATCCGGACACGTAACAGGCCAGGCCCACCGCCGCATCCGCACCGGAAGGCAGGATCGTCCCGTAGAAGAGGTCCCTGACCGTCACCCTTTCCCCCACGTCAAATCCCACATTGCTGCAGCGGTTGACAAAGCTGTAATCCGTTATCTCTATGGTAATCTCAAAGGTATCGTCCAGTATGGGATTGTCTGCCCAGTTCTCTCCGCCGATCCCCAGCGCATCCGCCGCAGTCAGAATCGTCAGCACCTTCGTCATGGATGCGGGGCTTATCCCCGCCTTACCGTTTCTTTGAGCCAATATGGCGCCGTCCTCCACGTCAATCACAATTCCGTACTCGCTGATTACACTGTCCGCAAACCCCGCGGTGGACGCGGTGCTCACCGCCTCATAAACCTCCGGCTGAAGACTCTCTCCGCCTTCCTTCCCGTCACCCTGATCCTCCGGCTTGATCTGTGCCGCCAGACTTCCCGTACCCGCACCGAAAGCCGTGCTCACAACATTGACCCGGCCGGGAGCGGCCGGTATTTCACCTCCGGCATCCTCGCCGTTCGGGCTGCCGTCTTCCGGAGCTTCCACATTGGGATTACCGCCCGGATTTCCGGGTACAGCTTCATCATCGGCATCATCCGGCGGCATTGTAATCATCGCAATTTCTCTTTTGTTCTCTGTACCGCCGGACGCGGCGCATTTAGCCCCGCTGCCTTCGGCCTGCTTTTCCCGGCGGTTTCCGGCAATCATCCCGGCGGCAGCCACCACCAGAATCAAAAGCGCCAGTGCCGTTACCGGCAGCACCTTCCTCTGTATCAGCTCCGCCCGTCTCTTTTCCCTTTTCATCTCCTCGATTCTTCGCCTGCGGCGAGCACTCCGCTCCGCTTCCGATTCGTTCATTCTCTCGTCATTCATCTATCTTACTTCCGTTATCCTTCCGTTCATTCTATTCCGCATTTTCCCACCGCAGAATCTTTCCCTGTGATACCCTTTTTCCTTGCTTTGCCGTTTTTCCTTCTTTATGATACCCGCTTTTCCTTCTTGCCGTTCTCAACGCTTTCCCCAAATATCAGATCCGCCGGCCCCTTCCCCAAGCATCGCCCGGCAGTGCTCCGCGCCGTCCTTCAGGCCCTGCGCACAATGTCGGCAAATTCCGCGCCCGCTGCTCTCGCCAGATCCGCCGGTGCAAGCTCCAGCTGGGAACCGATGCGTCCGCCGCTGACAATCATCTTTTCCAGCCCTTCTGCCGAGCTGTCAATACGCGTCACGTATTGTTTCTTCATGCCCACGGCAGTACAGCCGCCCCGCACATAGCCGGTGACGGCATTTATGTCCTTCACGTGGATCATCTCCACACTCTTCTCCCCCACGCTCCTTGCTGCCGCCTTCAGATCCAGCTCGTCGGCAATGGGAATCACAAAGACATAATAATTCCTGCTGTTCCCCACGGTCACCAGGGTCTTGTACACTTTTTCATAAGGCAGGCTAAGCATATCCGCAATCTGCAGCCCGTCCACAAATTCCTCACATTCATAGGCATAATGCTTAAAGGGAATCCCCAGAGACTCCAGCATCCGCATGGCGTTGGTCTTAATTTCTTTCTGCTTTGCCATGTTTCACTCCCTGTTTTAACTTTGTTTTACAAACACGATCTTTCATGCTATACTTGCTTTTGTTAAGTATAACATAGCTTTTCCCATACTGCCACAAAAGATTCTGAAAATTCAGGAGGTTTTTTATGTATTCGCTGCTACTTGTAATTATTTATATCGCCTTTATCAGTCTGGGGCTGCCGGACTCCCTGATAGGCTCCGCCTGGCCTGTAATGCACCGGGAGCTGCAGGTGCCCGTTTCCTATATGGGCATCCTCACCATGCTGATCTCCGGCGGCACGATCCTTTCCAGCCTGCTTGCAGACCGTCTGACCCGAAAATTCGGCACGGGACTGGTGACCGCGGTCAGCGTTTTTCTTACCGCCGCCGCGCTGTTTGGCTTTTCCGTTTCCGGCTCCTTCCTGCTGCTCTGCATCTGGGCCGTCCCCTACGGGCTGGGCGCCGGCGCCGTGGACGCCTCCCTGAATAATTACGTGGCACTCCACTACGCTTCCCGGCATATGAGCTGGCTCCACTGTTTCTGGGGCGTAGGCTGCTCAGTCAGCCCTTATATCATGGGCTATGCCCTCGCCGGCCATTCCGACTGGGGGCTGGGCTTCCGCATTGTATCCGTGCTGCAGATTACGCTGACTGCGGTACTGTTCCTCAGCCTTCCCCTCTGGAAAAAAAGCGCCGGCAATACTGCCGGCAGTACCGGCTCTTCCGCCGGTCAGGACAGTAAAAAGGACGCCGGCAGGCCCCTCTCCATAAGCCGGATGCTGGGGATAAAGGGCGTGCCCCTGGTGCTGGCCACCTTCTGGTCCTATTGTGCCCTGGAATCCACCACCGGCATCTGGGCCAGCAGCTACCTGGTGCAGCACCGGGAGATTGACGCGGAGACCGCCGCCATGTTTGCTTCCCTGTTTTACTTAGGCATCACCTTCGGGCGCTTCCTCAGCGGCTTTGTGGCTGACCGGCTGGGGGACCGCAGGCTCATCCGCCTGGGGACGCTGACAGCCCTGGCCGGCATAATCCTGGTCCTGCTGCCCCTCCCCATCCATCTTCCGGCTCTGGCGGGCCTGATTATCATCGGCCTTGGCTGTGCACCGGTATACCCTTCCATCATTCATTCCACCCCGGATAACTTCGGAGCGGAAAATTCCCAGGCCATTATCGGCGTCCAGATGGCAAGCGCCTATCTGGGCTCCACCTTTATGCCGCCCCTGTTCGGCATTTTGGCCACCCACGTTTCCATCGGGCTGTATCCCGTCTATCTGCTGCTGTTCGGAGGACTGATGCTGTTCATGTCGGAACGCCTCCCCAAGGCGAAAAGTTTGAAAGTCTAAAAAGGCGCATCCGCGGCCCCCTTATGATGAGGAATCCGTGGATGCGCCTAAAGTGCGGCGGCTCAGTTTTTGTTTTTTGCTTCCTTCTCACTCTTTAATGCTGCGGTAAGCTGGGGCACGATCTTGTTCAGGTCGCCCACGATACCGTAATCGGCTACGTCAAAAATGGGAGCGCTCTCGTCCTTATTGATCGCCACGATAAGGTCGGACTCTTCCATGCCGGCAACGTGCTGGATGGCTCCGGAGATACCGATGGCAAAATAGATCTTGGGACGAACGGTCTTGCCGGTCTGGCCTACCTGCAGATCCTTAGGCTTCCAGCCGGAATCCACTACTGCACGGGAACAGGAAACGGTACCGCCCATCACCTCGGCAAGCTCCTCCAGGATCTTGAAATTCTCCGGACTGCCCACGCCACGTCCGCCGGATACCAGCACCTTGGCATCCATAATGTCAACCGTATCGGAAACAGCCTTTACCACTTCCTTGATGGTTACATATCTGTTGTTAGGCGTAAAGCCGGGGTTATATTCCTCTACCACAGCCTTTGCACCTGCCACAGGCTGGATCTTCTGCATAACGCCGGGACGGACGGTTGCCATCTGGGGACGGTTGTCCGGACAGGCAATGGTTGCAATGGTATTGCCGCCGAAAGCGGGACGGGTCATCAGCAGCTGGTTATGCTTCTGTTCAATTCCGGGCTTTGGCTCCAGCGGGAAATCACCGATTTCCAGCACGGTACAGTCTGCAGTCAGGCCGGTTGCCACCCTTGCGGAAACAGTAGGACCCAGGTCTCTGCCGATAGCGGTAGCGCCCACCAGGACAATCTCAGGCTTATACTGGTTAATGGCGGAAGCCAGCGCATGGGCATAGGGCTCCGTCCTGTATACCTCCAGCTCGGGATCATCTATCAGGATTACTTTATCCGCGCCGTATTCTGCCAGCTTGTCAGCCAGTCCTCCCACCTGATAGCCGATCAGAACTGCAGTAACCTCTGTGGAAAGCTTTTCTGCCAGCTCTTTTCCTTTTCCAAGCAGTTCATATGCAATCCCGCTGATTTCGTTGTCCACCTGCTGGGCGAACACAAATACGCCCTTGTATTCTTCAATATTTTTGGTTACCATGGTTTGCCTCCTATATTAGATAATGTGCTTCTCTTTGAATTTGCCCACAATATAGCTGACTGCATCCTCGGGTGAATCAGGAACAATCTTCTCGCCCGCGCCCTTGCGAACCTTGTCGGACGCTTTTGCAATCTTGGTAGGAGAGCCCGCCAGACCAAGGTTTCCGTCGTCCACATCCTGCAGGTCAGCTCTGCCCCAGGTTGTAACCTCTGCCTTGCAGGCGTCAAAAATTCCGCCGGGGGTCATGTACCGGGGTGCGTTCAACTCGGAAAGCGCCGTAACCAGGCAGGGCATTTTGGTCTCAACCACATGGTACCTGTCATCATACTGTCTCTGAACGGTAACCTTGTCGCCGTCAACCTTGATGTCCTGTGCATAGGAAATAACAGGGATCCCCAGATGCTCGGCAATCTGAGGGCCAACCTGCGCCGTGTCACCGTCAATCGCCTGACGGCCGGTGATAATCAGATCATAATCCATATTTCTCAGGGCACCTGCAATGGTGGTGGAAGTCGCCCAGGTATCCGCGCCGCCCAGAACTCTGTCCGTTACCAGGACGGCATTGTCGGCTCCCATAGCCAATGCCTCCAGAAGGATGTCCTTTGCCTTGGGAAGACCCATGGTCAGCACGGTAACCTCTGCGCCATACTGATCCTTCAGCCGCAGCGCCGCCTCCAGGCCCGCCTTGTCGTCAGGATTCATGATCGCCAGCATTGCGCCTCTGTCAAGTGTTCCGTCAGGGTTGAATTTAACGCCGCCTTTTGTATCGGGCACCTGCTTAATACAAACAACAATTTTCATTGTATTTTCTCCTTACTCTATATTTTTCACTTCAATATCTTACGCGATCCCTCGCGGGAACGCTGAAAGCCTTCGGCTTACTTAAGCAGACTCGCGGAAATGACCATTCTCTGAACCTCGGAGGTGCCTTCGTAGATCTCGGTAATCTTTGCATCCCGCATCATGCGCTCCACATCATACTCTCTGATATAACCGTAGCCGCCGTGCAGCTGAACCGCCTTGGTGGTAACCTCCATCGCAACCTCCGCTGCATAAAGCTTGGCCTGTGCCGCTTCCACAGAGTAGGAAACCTTAGGATTGCTCCTGTATTCGTCCTTCTTCAACGCAGCCTTGTATACCAGCATCTTGGCAGCCTCCACCTTCGTTGCCATGTCAGCCAGCTGGAACTGGGTATTCTGGAAACCGCTGATGGACTTGCCGAACTGCTTTCTCTCCTGGGTGTACGCAATGGTCCGCTCCAGAGCCCCCTCGGCAAGGCCCAGTGCCTGCGCGGCAATACCGATACGTCCGCCGTCCAGGGTGTGCATGGCGATATTAAAGCCCTTGCCCTTCTGTCCCAGCAGATTATCCTTAGGGATGCGGCAGTCCGTGAAAATCAGCTCATAAGTGGAAGAGCCGCGGATACCCATCTTCTTCTCCTTCGTGCCGAAGGTGAAGCCGGGCGTGCCCTTTTCAACAATAAAGGCAGAAATCTCTTTCAGCTTCTTGCCCCGCTTCTCTACAGTGCCCGTCACGGCAATCACAATGTATACGTCAGCTTCCTTACCGTTGGTAATAAAGCACTTGGAGCCGTTTAACACCCACTCGTCCCCATCCAATACAGCCTTGGTCTGCTGTCCCTGGGCATCAGTACCTGCGCCGGGCTCGGTCAGGCCGAAAGCGCCGACCTTGCGGCCGCTTGCCAGATCGGGAAGATATTTCTGCTTCTGCTCATCCGATCCATAGGTCAGAATCGGGTCGATGCAGAGGGAAGTATGTGCGGAAACGATAACGCCTGTGGTACCGCAGACCTTGGACAGCTCCTCCACACACATAACATAGGTCAAAATGTCGCAGCCCTGTCCGCCATACTCCTTGGGAACGGGAATGCCCAGGAAGCCGTACTTTGCCATCTTTTCCACAGTTTCCCTGGGAAAGCGTTCTTCCTCGTCAACCTCCTGCGCCAGAGGCTTTACCTCGTTCTCGGCAAAATCCCTGAACAGCTGTCTCGCCATCTCATGTTCCTTGGATAACGTAAAATCCATGATGATTCATCCTCCATCTATTCATTATTTAAAATACAGCTCCCCGGGATACCGGCCCGGGAAGCCGTCACAGCCATACTCCGCTTACTTCGCGTAATTGTAGAAGCCTTCGCCGGTCTTCTTGCCCAGCTTGCCGGCACGAACCATCTTTCTCAGGAGCGGAGAAGGAGCATACTTGGATTCGCCGGTCTCGGCATAGATAACCTCCATAATAGCCAGCACAATGTCCAGGCCGATATAGTCGCCCAGAGCCAGAGGCCCCATGGGATGATTTGCGCCCAGCTGCATAGCCACATCAATATCTTCCACAGACGCCACACCTGCCGCGTATACATTGACAGCCTCGTTAATCATGGGAATCAGAATCCTGTTTACCACAAAGCCTGCTGCTTCTTTTACCTCCACGGGAGTCTTGCCGATCTCTGCGGCAATGCCTTTGATCTTCTCGACCAGATCTGCGGGGGTATTGGCACCTGCGATTACCTCCACCAGCTTCATCCTGTCGGCAGGATTGAAGAAGTGCATCCCGATCAGCGGACGGTCCAGGCCGTTGCCCATCTCGGTGATGGAAAGGGAAGAGGTATTGGAGGCAAAAATGCAGTCCTTTTTCACGATCTGCTGCAGCTCCGTAAAGGTCTGCTTCTTGATCGCCATATTCTCGGGACAAACCTCAATTACAAGATCGCAGTCCGTGCAGATGTCCTTTAAACCGGTGACGATCTTCTTCATGATCTCCTCACCCTTTTCCGCACTGATCTTTTCCTTGCCTACCAGAAAATTAATATTCTTCTGAATCTTGGCTTTGCCGCCGTCAGCAAACTCCTGCTTGATGTCGCAGAGGCAGACCTCATAGCCGTCTGTCATGGCAAACGCCTGTGCAATGCCGGCTCCCATAGTACCCGCACCGATAATACCTACTTTCATTGTAAATCCTCCTTTATCTATTCCTTCCTTTTCTTGAAGCGCAAATTTTTCACTATATTTCCCATGCAGACTTAAACGCTCCTGCCGCCTGCCTGTTCATGGGGCTTACCTGGCTCAGCAGTTCTTGAAAGGCTCCTTTACCTTCTCCTTGTTCTTGTCAAGGAAGAACGCCATCCCGTACTTCTGGTCTTCCGTCTCGAAGCAGGCGCCAAAGAGCTTTTCCTCGATCACCAGCGCCTCGTCCATATCCTCGTCCAGGCCTTCGTTAATGGCCTTCTTGCAGTTGCGCACGGCAATGGGCGCGTTCTTTGCAATGGTGGAAGCCATCTTCTCCGCCGCCGCCAGCAGAACCTCCTGCGCGGTCTTTACCACATTGCCCTCGGCGTCCGTCTCTGCGGAGAACACCTCGTTTACCAGGCCGATCCGCAAAGCGTCCGCCGCCTTGATATTACGCGCGGTATAGATCATCTGCTTTGCCATGCCGGCTCCTACCAGCCGGGCCAGACGCTGGGTGCCGCCGAAGCCGGGCGTAATCCCCAGGCCTGCCTCCGGCTGCCCGAAGACCGCATTGTCGGAGCAAAGCCTGATGTCGCAGCTCATGGAAATCTCGCATCCGCCGCCCAGGGCAAACCCGTTCACCGCCGCAATTACAGGGATGGGGAAGGTCTCCAGCTTTCTGAATACATCGTTGCCCTTTTTACCGAATGCCTCGCCTTCGGCTTTGGTCAGCGTACTCATCTCACCGATGTCCGCTCCGGCCACAAAGGATTTCTGTCCCGCGCCGGTAAGGATCAGACAGCGCACTTCATTTAAATCCACTCCGTCCAAAACCTGATTCAGTTCATCCAGAACCTGGGAATTCAGGGCGTTCAGCGCCTTCTCCCGGTTGATGGTGACGGTGGCAATATTGCCTTTTTGTTCATATAATATATATTCCATATATCCTCACATTCCGCTGCCCAGGGAGGAAATTCTCTCCCAGGGAGCAAATTCCCTCCCCGGCACCTTATTTGCACATTACTTTCTTAATTAGTCCTCGATTTTCACGATGGTGGAGCAGCCCATGCCTCCGCCGATACACAGGGTAGCCAGGCCGGTCTTTGCGCCCTTGGCCTGCATCTCGTGAATCCGGAAGCTCCTACGGGATGGCCCAGGGCAATCGCGCCGCCGTTGGGATTCAGCTGTTTGTCCACATCAATGCCCAGCTCCTTGCCCACCGCTACGGACTGTGCCGCAAAGGCCTCGTTTGCCTCGATGATGTCAAAGTCCTCGATCTTCATGCCGGTCTTAGCCAGCACCTTCCTGGTAGATGCCACGGGTCCGATGCCCATAACCTCGGGACGCACGCCTGCCAGGGCGCCTGCCACAAAGGTAGCCATGGGCTTAACGCCCAGCTCTTTTGCCTTCTCTTCACTCATAACAACGATTGCCGCCGCGCCGTCGTTGATGCCGGAAGCGTTGCCGGCGGTAACAAAACCGTCGGGATTGATGGGACGAAGCTTCTGCAGTCCCTCGATGGTGGAGCCTGCGCGAGGTCCCTCGTCTACCTTGAACTCGATGGTCTCTTTCTTTTTCTTCACCGTCACGGGAACGATTTCCTTGTCAAAGGCGCCGGACTTCTGCGCCGCCTCAGCCTTCTGCTGGCTCTTTAAGGCAAACTGATCCAGCTCTTCCCGGGTCAGCCCCCACTCGCGGCAGATATTGTCAGCCGTCATAATCATATGATAATCATTGAATGCGTCCCAAAGGGCATCCTTAATCATGGTATCCACCAGGGTTCCGTTGTTCATTCTATAGCCGTAACGGCCCTGAGGAATGGCATAAGGAGCCATGGACATGTTTTCCATGCCGCCTGCCACTACGATGTCCGCATCGCCTGCCATAATCATCTGCGCCGCCTGGTTCACACAGTTTAATCCCGAACCACACACCACGTTCATGGTAACTGCAGGCACTTCAATGGGAAGCCCCGCCTTAATGGATGCCTGACGGGCTACATTCTGGCCCTGGGCCGCCTGGATTACGCAGCCCATGTATACCTGGTCCACATCCTCAGGCTTTACGCCCGCCCTGCTCAGCGCCTCCTTGATTACGATTGCGCCCAGCTCCACAACGGGGGTAGTGCTCAGTGTACCTCCCATGGTACCGATGGCGGTACGGCATGCTCCGGCTAAAACTACTTTCTTTGCCATGTTTTTTCCCTCCAATTGATTTTATAATGATTGTTATTTTTTTATCATAACCCTGTTTTTAAGTGTACCATAGTCACAGCTTATTTGCAATGGATTTTCCAGCTATTTATAATATTGCGCCTGGGCCTCGAACATTTTCGCGTAAATTCCGCCGGGTATGCCTGCCAGCTCCTCATGACTTCCGTATTCCGCGATTTTCCCGTCCTCAAATACCGCGATCCGGTCGCAGAAACGACAGCTGGACAGCCTGTGGGAGATATAAAAGGCCGTTTTCCCGCCCACCAGCGTATGAAACTGCCGATAGATCTCATATTCCGCAATGGGATCCAGGGCCGCCGTCGGTTCGTCCAGAATAATCACCGGTGCTTCCTTATAGAGCGCCCTGGCAATGGCAAGTTTCTGCTGCTCCCCGCCGGAGGGTTCTATCCCATCCTCTTCGAAAACCTTAAACAGCCGGGTATCCGCCCCCTTGCTCAGCTTCTCCACCATCCCGTCAAGCTCCACCAGCTTTAACAGCCGTTCCAGCTTTTCCCGGTCCTGATCCTCAAAGGCAATATTTTCCCCGATGGTGAAACCGAAAAGCTTGAAATCCTGAAATACCGGGGCAAACTGCCGCATGTATTCCTGATAATCATACTCCCGGATGTCCCGCCCGTCCATGAGGATCCTGCCCTCCGTGGGATCGTAAAGCCTGCACAACAGCTTGATGAAAGTGGTCTTCCCGGCGCCGTTTAAGCCCACGATGGACAGATGCTCCCCCGGCTCCACGGTAATATTCACGCCCTCCAGCACCTTCCTGTCCGTGCCCGGATAGGCAAAGCCCACATTCTGAAACTCCAGAAGGTGCTCCCCCTTCTTCACCGGGGCATTCCCCTTGGGAATTGCCTCCGGATATTCCATGAAAAGCACATATTCATAAGCGTAATTGCAACGCTTCGTCAGCTCCTGTACATTCCAGATCAGCCCGCCCAGGGTATCGTTCAGCCCTCCTGCCGCGGAAATCATCTGGGTAAAGGTACCGATGGAAAACACCTGCCGGATGACAAGAAGCCCCACATAGGCATAGGTAATCAAGGCCCTGACCAGCCCCGTTACCGTCATGAACATCGAATAGGGATATGTCTTATCGGCCTGCCACTTCCAGCCCTCGGTACTCTCCTTTGTATACCCTTTCCATTTATTCACCAGCATCCTGCGGGCGTCATACAGGCGAATATCCTTGCCGAAACGAAAGTCCACGATCCCCCAGCCAAAGTAGCCAAACAGACGGTTTGCTTTGGAAAGACGTCCATATGCCTCCAGCTCCACCTTATTCTGTCTGGAGGTGGCCACGCCGTTCAGAGCCACCTGCACCAGTATCACTGCCAGCAGAAGCGGGGCATGCAGGGTAATGACGGTAACAAAACCTGCAATCTTAAAGATATTTCCCAGGAACATAAAGAGCTGCTCCGCAATTCCGTATGCTCCGCCCGAATACCAGGTCATGCCTGTACGAGCCTTTTCCAGCTGGTCCAGAGCCGCCTTGTCCTCGGTGAGCTGAAAGTCCAGCCCCATGGAATGCAGGCTGATCTGCATGGTAAAATAATTGTCCAGCCGCTCCTGATATTTCTGAAGCGTCATGTTCAGCCTGTCATTTACCACCTGCAGGATGCACTCTCCGACAACGAGGATCCCGGCATAAAGGGCCAGCGTCCGGAGATTGCGGGAGGTGCAGAGCTCGTCCACCAAAAGAGGCGTGATAAATATTCCCAGAAAGGGCCGGGCCGTCTCTATCAGCGTCTTCAGTCCTTCCAGCAGAAAGAACCGGGGATAGCGCTTCCAGGCGGTGGAAAATAGTACCCTGATGACCGAATTTAACTTTTTCATGCCTCCGCCTCCTGTCCGTCCTGATAGTACTGAGCCTGCAGTTCAAACATGCGGGCATATTCACCGCCTTTTGCCATCAGCTCCTCATGGCTGCCGTACTCGATCATCCTGCCCTCCGCAAACATGGCCACCCGGTCGCAGAACCTGGTGGACGCCAGCCTGTGAGAAATGTAAACCGCCGACTTCTTTCCGATCATATGGTTAAACCGCTCATACATCTGCTGCTCCGCCAGGGCATCCAGCGCCGAGGTAGGCTCGTCCAGCACCACCACCGGCGCGGACTTATACAGGGCCCTGGCCAGGGCCAGCTTCTGCCTCTCTCCCCCGGACAGATCCACTCCCTCTTCGTCCACCACTTTCAACAGCTCGGTGGCAATCCCCTTAGGCAGGGTGCCGATTCTGTCACCCAGGCCCGCCTCTTCCGCCGCCGCTTCCGCCCTGGAACAGTCCGTGTCTTCCATTGCCATCATGGAAATATTTTCCGCAATGGGAAACGCCAGCACCTCTATATTCTGAAACACGGGAGCAAACAGCCTGTAATACTCTTCCCGCCTGAATTTCCGGATGTCCACCCCGTTTAAGGTAATATATCCTTCCGTGGGATCGTACAGCCTGAGCAGGAGCTTAATCATAGTCGTCTTGCCGGCACCGTTTAAACCCACCACTGCCAGCTTTTCTCCCGGATGCAGGGTCATACTCAGATGATCCAGGGCATTTTTCTCCTGCTTTAAATAACGATAACATACGTCATGAAATTCTATGGTATATTCTTCCGCCTTCGGAACGGGAACGGTATCTTCCTCTTCTTCCGTATCCAGCTCCATAAAGGTCCTGAAATCATCCACCTCCAGAGACGCCCGCTCATAGTCCCCGAACCGGTGCAGGAACTGCAGCATACTTCCTGAAAAGGAAAACGCCAGCGCCAGGTACATGGTAAAGTCACCCACGGAAAGCCCATTTTGTAAAACGGCATAAAGCAGCGCTCCATAAATCCCCGCATTGCCCGCCAGGTACAGAAGCTGCACCACTACCGAATGCCGGAACCACAGCTCTTTATTATAATCGATACGCTCCTCCCGCCTGGCAAATATCTGCCGCTGCTTTTCCGTTAAAAAGCCGGCCAGGTCAAACAGGCGGATGTCCTTGGCATAGTCAAAGTCCTGGGTGACACGGCTCATGTAATTCACCTGCCGCCAAACCGGTGCCAGCTTATCCCATACCTCACGCTTATCCGTGCGGATAATCTTCCGGTAATACAGATATTGAAGGATTCCCAGCACGATCAGGAAGATCACCAGACCCGGATTCAGGACCGTAACCGCCGCAAAGGTGGAAACCACCACGCAGAGGTTTCTTCCCAGAGTATCCATCAGGTGCATCATGCCCTCCACGCCGTTAGTGTTCCCGCCGGTGGCCTCGGTGGCCCGCTGGTGGACATCCAGCACATCCGGCTGCTCCAGCCTTTGATAATTCAGCCCCAGCGCCTTGTCCACCCGTTCCGTGATAATATACATTCTCACATAAATAAAGCGGTACCAGATCTTGTTCTGGGCAAAAGCGTTGCCCAGGGTTAAAACGGCGGCAATCCCCCCGGCAATCAGGATCAGCTTAAGGAGCGCTTCCGCTTTCTCCCCGGCGTCCCCTTCCGCCTGTACCAGGTCGATCACATACTTGCCCACAATCCCCCAGTAAAAGGAGAGGATCGAACCGCATATAATGCCCAGCAGGACAATCGGTATTACCGCCGGGCAGTACTGTTTCATTTTCTTAATGATGTATATCGTATTGCTCCGGATTCCAAACTGCCGATGCAGCGGATTTTCGCTTCTGTCATGGTATTCTGCCATATTTCCTCCATTCCATTTCGGATACTTCCTGATCGAATCCCCAGGCAATCCTTATCATACTATAATCTCCAGGAGATGGCAACGCTCAGTTGCTTTGAAATTCCGCAGTTTTACCCGTCCGGATACCGTTTAAAACTTCATCCAAAATTTTGAAATATATAAGGAATCTTTTCCCGTTTTGATGTAAAATGTAACTGTAGAAGCCACAGGATATTCATATATCTCAAACCACACAGGGAGCAGTATATAGATGAAACGAAACAGGAAAAAACCAAAATCCTCTCAGGAGCAGAAACAGATCAGCTTTCGCAGGCTTACCCTGGAAGCACTGCCGGAAATGTGGAGCTTCCAGATCCTTACAGCACTCTTCATGGCCCTTCCTGCCTCTGTCCTCTCAAGGCTCATCACCTGGACCGCGGAATCGGCGGGCGGAGCCATGACCACGGCAAATGCAGGGAAGCTGCTGCTCAGCTGGCGGACTCCGGTGCTGCTCCTCCTGGGGGGGATTCTGATCTTCTGGTACGTATTGTCGGAAATTATCATCCAGATCCACATGCACGAAGATGTCCTGAACGGAAGCCGGGCCGGCATTTTGCAGGAAATGGGAAAAGGCATCCGCTCTTTCCGCCGTTTCCTGTCCCCCATGGGAATTATGATCCTGCTGTATATTTTGATTGCCGTCCCCCTCTGCGGCATAGGTTTCTCCATCAGCCTGTCCCGCAGCTTTTATATCCCGAACTTTATCATGGATGTCATAAGCGCCACTCCCCTCTATGCTATCGCCTATGCCGTCCTGATGCTGGCGCTGGCATGGGTTGGCTATCACTCTGCCTTTTCCGTCCATGCCATGCTGCTTGACGGAATGACGCCCGCCCAGGCCAGAATAAAATCGCGGCACATTCTCAAGGATCACGGCAGGAAATTCCTTTTCGGAATGCTGAAGCACATCATCTGTATTGTGCTGATCCTGTTTGCCGCATATTTTCTTTTCAATTTTCTGCCCTATGCCGGGCTAGAACATATGGGGAAAGAACTCCCAAAGGGATACAACGCGGATATACTGCTTCTTGCCGACTCTGCCTCTCTGCCGGAAGCAGCTGCGGAAACGGCTGCTTCCGTGATTATTTACCGCATTCTCTGCTGCCTGGCTGTCCTGATGGGGACATACCTTGACTCCGTGGTATTCCTGCTCTGCGGTGCTTACCTGATGCTCCGCTTCACCAGGTATTATCTGGAATTCACCCGGGGAAGCTGCGGCTTCTGGCCCGAGCGCCCCAGGAAGTCCCGCTATGGCTGGAAATTTTTAATCATGATCGTCGTATTTATCCTTTTGTTCCTGTTTTCCGTCCTGCTGGGCCTTTTCTATCATCAGATTTTCACCCGCCCGGAGCCGGTAAAGATCATTGCCCACCGGGCCGGCGGCACGGAAGCCTCCGAAAATTCCATTGAAGGGCTCTACGCTGCCATGGAGTACGGCTGCTATGGCAGCGAGATCGACGTCCAGCGTACAAAGGACGGATACTATGTCATCAACCATGACCATGATTTCAAACGGCTCACCGGAACGGCAAAGGCCCCCCGGGATATGACGCTGGAAGAAATCCGCACCCTGCGGATACAGGATACCACCGGCAGCGGCGCGGAGCTCCCCGTAGTCACTCTGGAAGAGATGCTGGAGACCGTTCAGGGAAAATCAAAGCTCTTTATTGAATTGAAGGGAAGTACTGCTGACAGACAGATGGTGGACGATCTGGCCCGGATTATCCGGCAAAGGAACTGCGTACAGGACGTCGCCCTCATTTCCCTGAACTATGATATTATCGACTATGCGGAGACAAATTATCCGGAATTTGAAACCGGCACACTGTTCTTTGCCGGTATCGGAAATGTTGCCCGGCTGAACTGTGACCTGCTGATTATGGAAGAACAGATTGCCACGGACTTCCGGGTGGAACAGGTACATAATGCCGGAAAACAGGCCATTGTATGGACGGTGAACACCCCGGAAGCCATGTACCGCTTTCTGGACAGCAATGTAGATGCGTTGATTACGGATGAAATCCGGCTGGCGGAGGAAACACAGCACAGCCTTGACGCCCGCAGCGACCTGCAGGTCATTCAGGATAAACTTGGAGGGATGGGAGAATAACGAATACCCGATTGAAAAAACAGCCGTAAGCTGTTAGAATCAAAGTAATTCCCAAAAACTGTTCCCGGAAAGGAGAATTTTCCCATGAAATACAAGGATAACAAGGTTTCGGACATTCAGATCGCCTACATCGGCGGAGGTTCCAGAGGATGGGCATGGACATTTATGGCAGACCTGGCCATGGAGCCTTCCGTCAGCGGCTCCATCCGCCTCTACGACATCGACGAGGCCGCCGCGAAAAGCAATGAAACCATCGGCAGCCATATCACCGGCCGCCCCGAGACAACGGGAAAGTGGCATTACACTACCTGCAAAACCCTGGAGGAGGCCCTGACCGGCTGTGACTTCGTCGTGATTTCCATCCTCCCCGGCACCTTCGACGAGATGGCATCCGACGTCCATCTCCCGGAACGCCTGGGCATCTATCAGTCTGTGGGGGATACCGCAGGCCCCGGCGGCATCATCCGCGCCCTCCGCACCATCCCCATGTTTGTGGAGATTGCCAATGCCATCCAGGCTTACGCCCCAAAAGCCTGGGTCATCAATTACACCAATCCCATGTCCCTCTGTATCAAAACACTGTACCATGTCTATCCTGGCATCAAGGCCTTCGGCTGCTGCCATGAGGTCTTTGGCACCCAGAAGGTACTGGCGGGGATCTGCGGGGAAACCTTTGGCCTGCAGGAAATTGCCCGCCGCGACATTATCGTCA
>CAJTKW010000013.1:0-18425 GCA_910577035.1 uncultured Acetatifactor sp. | reverse complement strand
CTGGGCATCAATCATTTCACCTGGTTCAGCCAGGCTTCCTACAAAGGCATTGACCTGTTCCCCGTCTATCGGGATTACATTGAAAAGCACTACGAGGAAGGCTTTGAGGAAAGGGATAACAACTGGGCCAACAGCTCCTTCAACTGCGCTCATCGGGTGAAATTCGATCTCTTCCGCCGCTACGGCCTCATTGCCGCCGCAGGGGACCGCCACCTGGCGGAATTTATGCCGGGGGATCAGTATCTGAAGGATCCCGAAACGGTAACCGCATGGAAATTCGGCCTCACCCCCGTGAGCTGGAGAAAGAACGATCTGAAAGAGCGCCTGGCGCGAAGCCGCCGTCTGGCCTCCTTTGAGGAGGAGCTGCCGTTAGCCCCCTCCGGCGAGGAGGGAATCCTCCTGATCAAGGCGCTGTGCGGACTGGACTGCATCATCAGCAATGTCAATATTCCCAATACCTGCCTGCAGATCCCCAACCTGCCGGGGGGAGCCATCGTGGAGACCAACGCCGTCTTCAGCCGTGATTCCATCCGGCCTGTGATGGCAGGCACGGTTCCCGAAGAGATAAAGAACCTGCTGATGCCCCATATCGAGAACCATGAAACCGTGCTGAAGGCTGCCCTCACCTGTGACAGGAAGGCAGTTTACAAAGCCTTCCTCAACGATCCCCTGGTAAAGGGACGGGCTTCGGAGGCAGATGTGCGGGCACTTGCAGACGACATGATAAACAATACCCTGGGCTGGCTCCCCGACGGCTGGCAGGAAGTGTAATCCATCACAGACAGGACGGTATTTGCCATGGATCAGTTATCACTCTTCGATACACAATCCGAGCACTCCCTTTCTCCCCTCTCCGCCCCGCTGGCGGACCGGATGCGCCCGGAAACCCTGGAAGATTATGCCGGACAGCGCCACCTGCTGGGCGAGGGCAGGCTGCTGCGGAGAATGCTGGAACAGGACCAGATTCCTTCCATGATCTTCTGGGGGCCTCCCGGAGTGGGCAAGACTACCCTGGCCCGGATCATTGCCAAGCGCACCAGCTCTGACTTTATGAATTTCAGTGCCGTTACCAGCGGCATTCGGGAAATCAGGGAGATTATGCAGAAGGCAGAGGAAAACCGCGCCTACGGCAGGGGGAAGGGAGCTCAGAATAAGCCGGGCAGCCCCTCCCGATGGGCCGGCGGCGCCCCCGGAATCAGGCGCCGCCGTAACGGGACAGGAACTCCGTCTGCCTCTGATATACCCTGCACATCATATGGGAGGGTTCTGCTTTTACAGCCTCGTCCAAAAACGCGGCCGCTTTCCCCCCATCCCCCAGCCCCATATTGCCCAGAGCCATCAGATAATAACAATGGGCCCGGTTCCGCAGGGTATAATCCTCGTCAAAAATCAGGAACTCCGGCAGGGAAACCGCAAAGTACTGAATCTTCACCTGGTCCTCCAGATGCCGCTCGCCGTAATCAATCAGGCGGTAGAACCTGGATCTGGCCTCCCGCGGCCTGCCCAGCTTCAGATAAGCTAATCCCTGGTAGAGAATCCTATCGGCAGGCTGGTCATTGTAATACATTGCCCCGGCAGGCTCATCCGTACCCAGGGCAGCATTCTCATAGCATGCTTTTGCTTCCTCTTTCCTTCCCTGGCCTTCCAGCGCAAGCCCCAGATAATAATACAGATGATTGTCCTTCGTTCCTTCCAGTTTCCCCTCTCCCAGGTTTTCAGGATAGACGAAAGCCTTCCCCAGCAGCTCCTCTGCTTTTTTGTAGTCTTTTTCCCCCAATGCCTTCCGGGCCATGGCCAGGAGTGCCAGTGTATACTGGGTCGTGATCTTCCCTTCACCGCCTTCCCACGGATGAAACTTATGCTTCATGATACACTCATAGGCTTTCCCAGGATTCCCGGTGAGATTTACAAGTGTAATATACTCAATATACAGGTCATCCCTTCCTTCCAGGAGCTCTGTATGGGCTTCATAATCCGCCAGGCGCTCTTCAAAGCTACATCCCAGCTTTTTATGGAGCTGGTCAAGCTCCAGGAAAATGCGCGCGTCGGACGAGTTCAGGGCAAATGCCTTCTCCATTTCCCGCCTTGCTTTCTCCGGCTCTTTGCACTTGTTATAATAGGCCAGAGCCAGGTTACGGTGCACCGTAGGGAAGGCATCGTCTGCCCGGGCCGAGATTTCCCATAGCCTGACTGACTCCTGCCACTGCAGCCTGTCATAGTACAGGCAGCCCAGGTAGTAGGGCGCTTTCGCCTGACAGCCCCGCCGGATGGCAAAGGACAGGACGGCAATGTCCTCCGGCTTGTTGGGAAAGCAGTAATCCGGCCTGCAGCCCTCGGCTTGTGCCAGAATGTGGTCTATCTCACCCGATTTCTCTGTTTCAAATCCCCCCGCCAATCCGCCGCTTTGCTCCGCTTTCACTGGCCTCATACCGGTTTTATCCGCTTCCGGCGTGTGCTTCAGCGACAGATAATAAGCTTTATAATAGGAAAGCATGGGCCAGGCCTTTGTGCAGCTGTTCAGCATCGTGATCGCCTCCTCATAAGCGCCCCATTCTGCATAGTCCCTTGCCGCCATCAAATAATTTTCCACAAAATCGCGCATCAGGAAGTTCAGCGCCTTCCGCTTTTCTCCTTTTGCATCGCCCTCCAGAAAGATTCGTTCATTGCCGGAGACAAAGTCAAAGGAATCCAGCTTCAGGTTATCCCGCACCTGTTCCAGGGCCTCCTGTGTCCTGCCCGTCCTGCGCAGCAGGTACGCTTTCAGCCCTCTTGCCTTCACATTGTGGGCATTCTTCACCAGCGCCCTCTCAATATGTTCCAACGCTTTCTTCCTGCGACCGTGTTTCGCATCTATAGCCGCCAGATAATAGAAACTCTTCTCCTGCTGCTCACTGCTCCAGACTGCCTTATAGAAAGCATCATAGCTCTCCTCATCCTTTCCCTGGTAAAGCAGGCACAGTCCCAGCAGATAATAGGTTTCGCTGTGGTAGGGATTGGGATTCCTCTCTGTCAGCCGCTCCAGGGCTTTCTCCAGATACTGCTGCGCCTTTTCAAAGCAGCCCCTGCGCATCAGCAGCAGGCCATAGGCATTGTTAAGGCGTATATCTCCGGGATCCCGCTTCAAACCCTCCAGGTAATAGGGGTCCGGCAGATAAGTGGCATGACGGTACTGCTCGATGTGCTGCCCTGTCAGGTACAGCTCCTCGCAGGTTCGGATTTCGGCGGGTTCCTTTGCTGCCCTGGCAGGCTCCGGCAGCCTGGGAATCACCGGTGCTTCCGGACGGTATTCCACCAGGCACTCCCCTTCTGCGCTGTAAACCGCAAGGTACAATTCCTCCTCTTTCACCCTCGGGCAGGACACCTTCCCCTCATAGACAGCCGCCGGGCTCAGGTCCACTGTCTCCTCCAAAACCGCCCGGCTGCCCGCCCAAAGCTTCACCGCCGCACCTTTCCGCACACTTGTGGCATAAACCTTTACTTCTGCTGCCATCCCGTCATAGGCCAAGGTAACCGCCGCTTCGGTCGTGGCATTCTTCACCTGCCCCACACCCTTATAGGGCATGAAGTACTGTCGGAACACCTTCTCCTCGAAGGGCTTCAGCCATGTGAAGTCCGGCTGGTTGTCGGTAAACACCCCGGTCATCAGCTCCACATAAGGACCGTCCTCATCCGTGAGGTTCCTGTCCCAGGCCTTTCCAAAGTCTCCGCAGCCCCAGGTCCACTGCTTCTTGCCGGGAGACACATGATGATCCGCCACATGCAGGATGCCTGCACCCACACCGTAATCGTACCCTCCCACAAAGTCATACCTGGACTTTTCCGCCATATAGGATGTAGGAACCGGGATATTCTTATAGCGGGAAATGTCCACGCCTTCGCTGTAGTCTTTTTTGTAATAAATGCCGGTGGCAATGGGGAACCGGGACACGTCCCTCTTTCCGTGGTCCATCACCGCATGGACATCCGGCGGGAAAACGGACTGAGTATTCTCATTCACCGGCACTGCCGGGTTTGCCCACCACAGGAAGGTCTGAGGCATTGCCGTCCGGTTGTAGAGCTGCCCGGTGATTTCAATGTATGCCCTGCCGGGATACAGGCTGATTTTCGTGATTCCCTTTGTACCGTACATCTGGTCCACATCATGCAGGAGCACCGATACGCTGCCGTCCTCCCTTTCGTCCAGAACGCAGTCCACAGGCAGATACGTGGTCGGCCTGTGGTGCTGAGGCCAGTTAAATTCGATGCCGCCGGAAATCCAGGGGCCTGTAAGCCCTACCAGGGCAGGTTTCACAACATGGTTATAATAGACAAAGTCATAACCGTTTGTCTTGTCATATGCCCTCTGGATACGTCCCCCCAGTGCAGGAAGCACCATCACCTTCAGGTACTCATTTTCCAGGAAGACTGCCTCATACTCCTTGTCCGCCTTCTCATCGCTGATTTTCTCTATGACGGGATAGGGATACACCTTTCCCGTACTTCCCTGATACACCCGCTTTTCCAGGAAAACAGGGTTCTTCTCCGCCTCTCCAATCTCATAGGTCGGAATTATAACCTTCTCGTACCAAATTGCTGCCTTACTCATTTTTGCTTTTCTCCGTCCATAGAATAAATTGTTTTTGTGTTTAGGTTTTTTGCTCTTGTGAACCTCAAACTGACCTGATATAATATCCATGGAAATACAATCATACACCCGAAATGGGAGACTGAAATCATCATGTTATCACAGGAAGAGTTCATTGCTGCCGATTCCAGATATTATGTTTATTCCCCAAGCAAAAATGCCTTGGAGATGTTCCTGTACCCCCTGCAGTGCGGTCATTTCACCTATCTGCCCGGATACCGTCTTGCCCGGGAGTCCTTTGACAGCTTCCTGCTGATGTACATCCGGAAGGGAAGCTTACGCCTGGAGACGGAAGGGTGTGTACAGGATGCAGGAAAAGGACAGCTGGTTCTTCTGGACTGTTATGCGCGCCATGCTTACTCCACAGTATCCGGCTGGGATTGTCTGTGGTGTCATTTTGACGGTATCACTGCAAGGCACTGGTATCGAAACATTGTCGGCCGCGTGGGCAATGTCTTTTCCTTCCCTGATATGCAGCCCGTTGTCAGCAAACTGACTTCCATCTATGATATATTTGACACCTCAGATCTTGTCCGGGAGCCGCTGCTGTCAAAGTATCTCACAGATATACTGACCTCTATCCTGCTCCATGCCCCCTCAGACGAGAAGACAAATGCCCACATTGGTATTGCCGAAAAGGTCACTGCTTATATCAGCGAACATTTCACGGAAAATCTCTCCGTCAGCCAGCTTGCCTCACTTGCAGGATTAAGCGATTATCATTTTATCCGCATATTCAAAAAACAGACTGGTTTTACCCCTCACGAGTATGTCCTGAACACCCGGATGAACATGGCGCGGTATCTGCTGAAAAATTCAGAGCTGTCCGTGAAGAATATCTGCTTTTCCACCGGATTTTCCTGTGAAAGCGTGTTCTGCAGCGCCTTTAAACGGATGGAAGGGATGACCCCCGCACAGTACCGTGAGCATGGGTAGCGTCTTCGGGGAAGCCAAACGCAACGGTCCGGCATTCCCGTTTTACCTGTATACGCTTCTGTGCTTTTCCGGAAAGATACCTTCATTCCTGCCTTGTCCACACCCCTGCCACTCTTCCCTTTGCGTTACATATCGTTACCCGTTTCAGTCCCGGCATCTCAAGCCGCAGCATTTCCCCCGGACTGAGCACATCAATCTCCCTTTCCATCGTATTACCTGCTCCCTCCAGAAGGACCTGATAGTTCTCCATAGCATAGCAGGGAAGATCATTCCGGCAATGAATCATGCAGGTATCCCCTTCCAGGACAACACTGCACGGGGCACATTCCTCCCGCACCTTCCAATAGGAATCCTTAAGTGTCCCCTTCAAATCCGTTGAACCGTGAACCCTTCTCTTCCAGGCCCCTTCCCCTTCCTCACCGATCTGTGTCCGATAATCGTTCAGGCAGAAATAGATGGTTCCCACAATCTCCGGAAAGCGACGGTAAATCTCCATTTTCTCCGATAATATCTGTGCCCTGCGCTCATCGCCCCCGGAAAAAGCCGGTTCGCAGAGCCCGAACTCAGAGATGACAAGGGGCTTGTAAGGGTTCTCCCGGCATACCCTTTCAAGAACCTCTGCGGCTTCCGCATCCGGGAACCATGTCCCCGCATACTCATTCAGCATACAAATGTCACCAAACTGGCCCCCGTCCGTCCGGGGCTCGTATACATAGCCGTTGCTCACATAATTGACCAGCCTGCTGGAATCCAGTTTCCTGGTGTATCCTATGGCTCGCTTAATATAACGGACAGTGTCCGGATGCTGTGATGTCAGCTCATTTCCCACACCCCATGCGATCAGGCAGGGATGGTTCTGATGTGCACTGACCATCTCCCGCATCTGCTGCGCAAAGACCTCCCACTGCACTTCTCCCGGCATGGCAGGATCCGGCCCCCAGAACGGAACCTCCTCCTGTACCAGCATACCGTTGGCATCGCACCACTCATATACCTCCTCACTCTGCTGCCAGTGAAACCTGGTGTATACACAATTGGTGTCCCGCAGGATATGAAGCATCTTATAAAGCTGTTCCGCAGGCTCTGCCATGCCGTACTCCGGATCGGAACCCGGCATCCACTCTGTCCCGCAGAGACGCACGGACTCCCCGTTCAGCAGAAGTTCACCGCAGTGTGTCATCACCTTCCGGAATCCAACCCTGACCTCCCCCCTGTCCTGCACGGCTCCGTGACAGGACAGCTCCAGCTCCAAAGTATAGCGCCTTGGAGAATCAAAATGCCAGTATGCCACATCCTCCAGTATCTGCCGTCCAAGCCGGTTTTCACCAGGAGTCACCTCTGCCATGCCTTCCGCCAGGATAGTATGCGGCGCATTTTCCTCCCGCAGCTTCCACTGGAGGCAACAGGGATTTGCTCCCCCCCGTGTGCCGTCAATCTCCAGATCCAATCCCCACAGGGCCTTTCCGCCGCGCTGGCGTTTTCCCTCCTGTATCAGTATCGGTTCGCAGGTTGTGCGTACCCCTGCGATTCTGACGGTTCCCGTTTCGTACAGATATACACTGCGGATGAGGCCGCCGTCATTTGCCCAGTCAAAGCTCCTCTTATAAGGAAGCAGCTCCTCGCTGAAACTATTGTCGGCACACACCAGAATCTGATTTGCCCCCTCTTTGATATAATCGGTTATTTCCACGGTAAATGAGGTGTAGCCCGAGTGTAAATGCTGTCCCGCCGGAAAACCGTTCACATAAACCCATGCGTCGTGATATACCGCCCCGAATTCCAGCCAGCTCCTGTGCCCCTCTTCCCTCGGGGGCAGGGCCAGCTCATGGGCATACCAGCCTTTCCCCGCATATTCATACAGGCCTTCCTCCACATTCCAGGTATGGGGCACGGTTACCTCCCTCCCCTCAGCAAGACAGTCCTGTGTCTCTCCTGCAGCAAATTTCCAGAGTTCAAGCTTCCTCCTGCTTCGATTCATTTGCGTCCCTCCTCGTATTCTTTCTTTCAGATTCTTACACTGTCATCCGAATCTCATAAACCGGGCAAAGTTCCGCCCTGGTAAGCTCTGCCTTCAGGTTCTGTACTTCTTCCTTTCTGCCGGCCATGACAGATTCCACATTGACGTTAGCCCCCTCTCTCAAAGGAGTAATATAGATCACCATGGGATTTTCCGCCAGTTCCTTTGCAAAATCCATCAGTCCGATTTCCCAGACTGCCCCGTTGGCAAAGTTGTCATGAACCAGCCTTCCGTTCAGAAACGCATGCCCAATATCACCGCTGTACTCAATCAACAGCCGCACGTCCTTGACACCTTCCATCAGGTTCTCCGGGAATTCCACAGTATACCTGCCGGCACCGACCTGCCGCAGGGTGAGATATTCCGTCCCCCCTGCACCATACTGCTTCTCTGCCGCGAAACGATAGCTTCCCAGAATGTCCCCCGAAGGCCCCCTCGCCTCCTTTCTGCCCGGGCTGCACTTCTCCCTTGTGCCCCTGCTGCCTTCCAACGCATCCGGCGGGTAGCAAAGCACTTGATTTTCTGCCCGCACTGTCTCCAGACGGATTCCTTTTCCATCCTCCAGCAAAGCCTGGTCCGTAAATATCAGCCGCCCTCCGCTTACGATATAGAGCCGGCTTGCCAGTGTCCTGCTGACTGTAAGAATGCGAATCGTCTTTCCCCCTTTTTCCACGGTAAAAGCTTCCGCTGTCAGGTCTGCAGGACATGTATGGCAGTTCCCCCCATTCCCTTCCACTTTTGCCTCCGGCTCAAAAACAAAGCTTCCCCGCATCCCATCGGGCACGAAAAATACGAAAGTCACCTCCCCTCCTCGTTCCAGCCTTGTCACCGGCTGGGCCGCCGCCTGAACCAGATCAATCCCGTCCAGATCCAGATGAAAAGGAAGGATTGCATTTTCCTCCGCCGCAATTCCAAAGCGAAAAACAATTTCCTCATCCTTCAGCTGCAGCGTCACACTCTCTCCGGTGTGATCCCTGGTCTCCACATGATCCTGATAATTATTCAGGAAAAGAAATCCTCTTTTCCCGTCCGTCCGGACCGCATACCGCAGAGTGTCCACATCCTTCGGATCCAGCCAGGACGCACCCCGGGGCAGTACTGTCTTCAGTCCGCAGAAGCTTTCGCCAAACGCTGCGGCAAAATAGTGGATGCTCCTGGTCCTGTGGTAGGACTCCCTCACCTGGCCGAACTCCCCAAGCGCCGCCTGATAATCATAGGAAATCTTCGGCACCTGCCCCTCATTCAGCCCCAGCCCGCCTAATCCCAGAGGGTTGCTGCCGCCCTGGTACATATAATATCCCAGGAAATTGCAGCCGGAAGCCAGCTTGATATTGGCCATGGCGTCCACGCTTTTATACGGAAACCGGAAGCGGTAATAATAACTGCATGTCATCCCGCCTCCCATTTCACAACAGGAATAGGGCTTTTCCTCCGGAGCATAGGACGGGTGGAAATCACCATTGCATTCCGCCTCATTGTTATGGAAATCCTGGTACAAATATTCCTCCGTGGCCGGATGCTCCCCTTTATGGGAATAGAAAATCCAGGGGCGGAAAGCATACCCGCCCCACAGCGGCAGCATGGACTCCGGCGCGGCTGCCCCTCCCCATCCGGTGCAGGTGTAAAATACCGGTGCCAGCCCACACTCCGCCGCCAGACTTTTAAGCCGCAGCATGTATGTGTTTCCCTCGTCCCCTCCGAAAACCCACTCATCCGAAATGCCTGTGGTCATCTCCCAGGGTGCGGAAGAATGCATATATTCATTGTCGATCTGAATGCCGATTACAGGACCCCCGTCCCGGAAAAACATTCCCCGCACCTGGAACGCAATCTCACTGTAGAGCCTTCTGACGCAGGCGAGGAATCCGGGGCTTAGCTTACGCACCTCAAAGGGCTTCCCGTACAGCCAGTCCGGCAGTCCGCCATTGCGCACCTCGCCATGGTCAAAGGGGCCTGCCCGCAGAATAACATACATTCCGTGCTTTTGGCACAGCCTGACAAATTCTCCCAGATTCCTGCGGCCGGTAAAATCAAATTTGCCTTCTTCCTCCTCATGATGAATCCAGAATATATAAGTGGCGACTACATTCAGCCCACCCATCTTCATCTTGATAATCTCGTCCTCCCACCTGCTCTCCGACATCCGGCTGAAATGGAATTCACCGCTGACCCCAAAGAAAGGGCGGCCATTCTTCTCCATGTAATAATTCGTAAAGGAAAGCTCCGTGCCGTTTTTACTCTTTCCGCAGAAATCCTCCCCCAGGGAATAGATATTTTTTGCCGTCACATTCTGTAAAGATAACTTATAACCCATTGTTTAGATCCCTCCCGATTTTTTCTCACCCACCCTGTTCCGGCTTCTGAAACTCTTCACCTTTTTTCCATCATACTCTATTTCCCGTTTCCTGCGCAATTTCAAAACTTGCCTGTTTCTTTATAAAAATTGCGCTGTCCGTTTTACCGAAATTCTATCACCCCGGTTCTACTATAAGGATCAATTTGGAAAAAAGATGTATTTGGGACCGGCAATTTACGAAAAAGCTTGAGCCGAGTAAATAGCAATGTTAAAATGTTTGAGACAGACTATTGTAATTAGGAAGAATTGTTAAGCAGATTTTGCTTCCTGAACTCTGAATGGTGATGAAATGAACCTATTATTTTTATGCAGCCAGAATAAACGGCGCAGCCTGACCGCGGAAAAGCTATTTGACGGTTATCACGGGCACAGGGCACGCTCTGCGGGAACCGAACAAAACTCCCGCGTCAAGGTCACCCCCGGACTGCTGGGATGGGCTGACCTGATTTTCTGTATGGAGAAAAAGCACCTGCGGAGAATAACGGAAAAATACCCCGATATTATTTCCGTCAAAAGGGTGGTCTGTCTCTACATTAAGGATGAGTATGGCTTCATGGACCCGGAATTACAGGAGCTGCTGAAAAGCCTTGTCTGCGAATATCTTCCCTGAAAACGGCCGCGCAGTTCTCTGTCCAGCCAGTGATACCTTTCCCTGCCATCATATCTCCCATTTACCGTTCCGGCAAAAGAGTCCTCGGAAACAATATAAGCCCTTTATTATCCTCCCTCGTTCAGGGGCCGCAGAGAACATTTTCCCCATACCATATCACATCGTCATACGCCATCCCACGGGACGAGGGCGCAGCCTGCATAACGGCAATCAACCTCTTTTCCGGGAAAACATGAATCCGTTGGCCGCCATAGCCCCGGCAGGCATACCATCCTTCCCCCAGCCAGAACAGAAACCCGTAACCCGAATCTGCGGCAGAAGGAGTAAGCGCTTCCCGTAGATAGCCTTCGGAAACGATACGCCGTCCCTCATATCTTCCGCCCTCCAGGCAAAGTCGGCCAAGCTGCAGCATTTCCCTCGCGGTAAGGGCAGCCGGAAGCTGATCCTCTTCCCTGCCGCCGCCCACACTGTAGTAGATGCCACAGGGGCTTTTATACCATCTCCTGCTGCAGATGCCCAGCGGAGCATATATTTCCCTGTCAATAAAATCGTACAAATCGCCGCAGACTGCCTCCAGCACTGCGGTGAGGAGGATCACATCAAATTCCTTATAGTTATGGCGCACCCCCGGCAGATCCGCGACTGCGCAATCGGCAATATGGGAGAGCCAGTCCCTGCTGCGCCGCAGCTGCTCCATCATCGGACAGTGATAATGGATGCCGCCGTTCCAGTAGATGCCGGAGGTCATTGTCAGCAGATGCCGCAGGGTAATAAGAGGGTGAAGGGGATCCCGGCCTTCCCCCAGCACGGGAATATAATCAGCCGCCGCCACGTCCAGACCAGGCAGCAAGCCACGGTCAAGCGCAACTCCGGCAGCCAGGGAAAGGATGCTTTTGACCACGGAGTTCAGCACATTCCGGCTCTGCTCCGTATAGCCGTTATAGTAATTTTCAGCCAGGATTTCGCCGTCCTGCCAGAACAGGACACTGTTGATTTTGCGGTAATGTTTCTGATGAATGAATCCGCTGATTTCTTCTGATAACGTCATGGCAATCCTCCTTCCTTTCCCGGCGCGTACAAATATTTCCCGATAATGGAATCCGGATTATCACGAAGCTGGGCCGGGGTTCCCTGCGCAATCACACTGCCGCCGTCCGTACCGCCTCCAGGACCCATCTCAATCAGATAATCGCAGTTGGAAAGGATATACGGATCATGCTCTGTAACCAGTACCGACGCCCCCTGCCGTACCAGCTCGTCCAACAGCTGCAGCAGCCGCTCGCTGTCGGAAAAGGAAAGCCCGGTGGTGGGCTCGTCCAGGATGTAGAGCGCATCCTTTGTATTCTTTCCTTTTGCCAGCTCCTTTGCCAGCTTAATCCGTTGGCTCTCCCCGCCGGAAATGGTGGGTGTCGCCTGGCCCAGCCGGATGTAGCCCATGCCCACCCGCTGCAGAATGTCCAGCAGGCGGCAGATATTCTCATCCTTGCGGTCGAAAAAGTCCCTGGCTTCGTCCACGCTCATCTCCAGGACCTGGCGGATGTTTTTCCCGTCCAGAAGCACATCCATTACCTCCGGCACATAGCCGGAGCCTCCGCAGCTGTCGCAGGTAATGTCAATGAAATTGCCAAAGCCCACATGATAATGGATAACCCCGTCGCCCTTGCAGCGGGGACAGCCGCCTGTGCTGTTGACAGAAAACATCCCCGCCATCCAGCCCCTCTCCCGGGCCGTTTCCGTCCCGGCAAACATGGTGCGGATGCGGTCAAACATTCCGGTGTAGGTGGCCGGGCAGGAGGTGCGGCTGCGGCCGATGGGGCGCTGGTCAATGACATAGCAGCGGCGCAGGAACTCGCTGCCGGCAAGACTGACCGGAAGATGCCGGCAAGACCCGCTGTGGGACGCCGACAGAGCCGAACCGGAAGGATACGCCGTCTCTTGATCCGGAAAAGCGGTATCGGAAGCCGCTTCCTCTTTCCCGCTGCCCCGCTCCCTGTCCTCCTCTCCCGTGACACATTTTGATCTCAGAACTTCTTTCAGTTTCGGCACAAGAGAGTCCGAGATCAGACTGGATTTGCCGCTGCCGGAGACTCCGGCAACTCCCACCATAATACCCAGCGGCAAATGCACGGTCACATCCCTCAGGTTGTGAATATTTGCATGGGACAGGGTCAGTTCTCTTTTACCGGTGGGCCGGAAAACGGTTTTTACCGGAAAGCCTTTTTCCTTCGCCAGATAAGGAGCGGTGCGGGAATCCCGGCATTTCAAAAATTCCGGAAAGCCGCCCTCGTAAATCTTCATGCCGCCGCGGATCCCCGCCTCCGGCCCAATATCAATAATATAATCTGCCGCGCACATGAAATTTTTATCGTGCTCCACCGCCACCACCGTGTTTCCGTTATCTACAAGACGTCTGATAATGCGAATCAAATTTTCCTTTTCCGTTTCATGCAAACCGATGGTGGGCTCGTCAAAGACAAAGATGATCGAGTCCATCTCCGTGATGATATATGACGCAAGAAACAGCCGCTGGATCTCGCCGCCGGAGAGCGTGGGAAGCGGGCGTGAAAGCGCCAGGTGAAACAGGCCCACCTCAATCATGCAGGAAAGTTTTGCGCGCAGCCCGCCAAGCAGCGGATTCCCATCATCATCCCAGGCCGCAAAAAAATCGTACAGATCCCGGATATACATATTTTCCAGCTCGGTGATTGTCTTTCCGTGAAAGGTGGTGTGCGCCGCCTGTTCGCCCAATCCTGTGCCAAGGCATTTGGGGCAGACGCGCCTGTCCATCATGCCCTCGTCCGTCAGTATGTGCGCCAGCCGGCCCGAGGTGGAAAGCGCGCCGTTTACCAGCATGGTGATCCAGGGAATAATCCCCGGAAATTTGGACTGCCCGTGGTCCCCATATTTTAACAGCATGAGCTGTTCCGGAGATAAATCCCCCACCCTGCTGTTCCAGAGGTCAAAGCCATACCGTGTACAAAATTCAGACACCATACGCTTCGTGTCGCTGCGCCGTCCAAGCCCGCAGGCAATGTCGCAGATCAACTGCTCCCGGTGGGCAAACATCTCTGTTTCATCAATGGAATGAATGATACCCTTGCCCAGACATTTCACGCACATCCCTTTCGCAGCGCCCCGCTGGAACATGGAAACATCGAGGGGCAGCCCGTCGTCATACGCCGGGTCCCGTTCCCCGTAGTTGGCAAAAAGAGCTGCCAGCATATGGCTGATTTTAACGCGGGTGCCCACAGTACTGCGGGGATTGGACTGCCGGATAATGCGCTGTTCCACCGCCACGGTGGGCGACAGCCCGGTGATGGAGTCAAAACCCGGCACAGCGTCGATCATAAACTGCGTATCGGAAAACATCAGGTAACGACGTTTGCCTTCCTCGTAGAGCGTGTCGAAAGCAAGACTTGATTTCCCGCTGCCGGAGACACCGGTGATTACCGTGAGCCGGTGCTTTGGGATGGATACGTCGATTCCTTTCAGATTGTGAATGCGCGCATTTGTAATATGAATATATCCGTCTTTCGGTGCTTTATCTGCTTCCTTCATTTTCCTTTGAACCCTTTGCTTTTTGTTTTAGACGTATCATGCCGTGAATAATGAAATTATACCCTATTCCGCCGGATATGTGCTATACTTTTTTCATCATCTGACAGTACCATAATCTAAATCGGATGAAGAATGGCCCTAGGCCATATCCTGCTTTTTTAAAAGGACAAATTTTACACTGCTCTTTTTTCTGTTTTGTTTCTTGACCCCGCAGGACATCCCCTATATACTCTATTCAGGAGACGCCCATTGCCGGCAGTCTCTGCAGACCGGATAAAGGAGCCCGCGCCAAACGGCTCCGAAGGGCATCTGAGAGGAGAGGGAAAATGCGGATCGGCAGATATGATTATGTGAAACTGGTATATGCAGAAAAAGAGCCGGACGCGGTACAAATTGCAGCCGGAAACCTGAGACGGGATTTGCGCCGGGTACTCGACTGCGAGATGGACCCGCCGGAAAATGCGGCTTTCCATCGTATCGTGGCGGGAACCCTGGGCATATCGGAGGAAATCGCCCGAAAAGCGGATATAAGCCTCCTACGGGACAAGGACGGCAATTTATATAAAGAAGCTTTTCTGATTCAGGAAAGGGATGGCGAACTTCTCATTGCCGGCAGCGACCGCCGCGGGACTGTATACGGCATCTATGAGGTCTGCGGCACGTGGCTGGGCGTGTCGCCCTGGTACTTTTTCGCCGATGTCCCGGTGCACGGGAAACAGGAGGTGGTTTTTGAGAGCGGCCTGATCCGCACGGATCATCCGGAAGTGGAATACCGGGGCATCTTCATCAACGACGAGGAGGAGCTGGAGCACTGGGTGCAGCGTTACATGGGGGAGGATACCATCGGGGTCAAGACCTATGAAAAGATTTTCGAGCTGCTGCTGCGCCTGAAGCTGAATTACATCTGGCCAGCCATGCATGTGAATTCATTCAACTTAAAACGGGAAAACGGAGAACTGGCTGACCGGATGGGAATCGTGGCAGGCACCTCCCACTGCGACATGCTCATGCGCAGCAACAATAGAGAGTGGCGGCCCTGGCTTCAGAGGAAAGGCTATACGGACATCGAATACGATTTCTCCATTCCCGGCAGGAACCGGGAGGCCCTGAAAGAATACTGGCGGGAGAGCGTGGAACAGAACAAAGATTTCGAGGTATGCTATACCCTGGGCATGCGGGGAATCCATGACAGCGGCTTCTCCGTCAGCGCCCTGGCAGGCAAGACCGGCAAGGAGCTCCTGGAGGCAAAATGCGCCCTCCTGACAGACGTCATCACGGCGCAGCAGGAAATCCTGGCGGACACGCTTCCCCACGAGACGCTGAAGACATTCGTCCCTTACAAGGAGGTCCTGGAGCTGTATGACAATGGCCTGGAGGTGCCCCAGGACCTGACCCTGATCTGGGTCAATGACAATTACGGCTATGTACGGCGCTATCCGGGAGAAAAGGAGCGGGCGCGAAAGGGCGGAAACGGGCTTTATTACCATAATTCCTATTGGGCGCCGCCGGGAGGCTCCTACCTGTTCCTCTGCTCAATCCCCCTGGCCCATACCAGGAACGAGCTGCTGAAAGCCTGGGAAGAGGGAATCCGCAAGATCTGGGTGACGAACTTCGGCGCGGTCAAGCCCCTGGAACAGCAGCTCACCTTTTATGCTGCCCTGGCCTGGGAGGCAGGCAGGGAAAATGCCCTGACCAACACGGAAGAAATTTTCCTGGAGAAATGGATCGATTCCACTTTCAGTGGGAGCCATGGAAAAGAACTGGCCGCATGCCTGGCGGAATTCGACCAGCTCACCAATACCAGAAAGATAGAGCAGATGGACATGGACGCTTTCTCCCAGACCGCCTATGGGGACGAGGCCGCAGACCGCATTCATCGTTACGAAGAAATTTTTGATGCGGTAAACCGTGTCTGGAAGAAACTTCCCCTGGAAGAGCAGGACGCTTTTTTCCAGATGATTGCCATGAAAGTCCATGCGGGATATTTTACGAATCTGATGTATTATTACGCGGACAGAAGCGTGCTGTGCATGAAGCAGGGAAAATACGGCGCCGCCGGGGAATATACGAACCGCTGCAAAAGCCTTGACAGAGCGCGCAGGAGCATGCTTTATTATTACAACCATGTCATGGCGAACGGGAAATGGAATGGTATCCTGACGCCGGAGGATTTCCCGCCGCCGAGGACTGCCATGTATCCGGCCTGTATGATGCCGGTAAGCGAAGCACAGGAAAAAGAGGGCGGCGCTTTGACAGCAACGTTGCGGAACGATGGGGAAGAGGACGGCAATCCCCTGACGGTAACGCTGTGGAATGACGGCGAAGAAATCATATTCACAGAAAGCGGAGAAAAATGGTTGGAAATCGAAAACCATGGAAAAGAAGCGCTGTCCTGCACCCTGCAGGCGTCGGAATGGCTGCGGTTCACGGACAGCAAAGCCTCTTCCCTGAACATATCCCTTTCCCCCGGACAGGAGGAGCGGGTATTATTGGAGGTGAACCCCCAGACTTTCTCAGGGGAGTTTCCGGAGGGCGCGGCAAACCCGCAGGCTTTCTCCGAGGATTTCCCGGAGAATCCAGCAAATCAGCCAGAGTCTCTGCAGATGCCAGAATTCGATACCTCCGAAAAATGCCCAGCCAGACTGCGGGAGCGCGAAACGCCCCGGAGGCAGACCGGATACCTGGAGCTTTCCGATGGTCGGGGGCAGATACTCCGCAGAATTCCCGTCTCCTGCCTGCTGCCGCTTTGTGACGGTGCTCCCCGAACAGGCACGGAAGACGATGGGCGCGTCTGCGTGGAGGCCGCAGACGCAAAACAGTCCACCGGCTGGAAGAGAATCGAAAACCTGGGCAGGGACTCTTCCGCGCTCATGGAGGCGCGCGCCGCCGGAGGCATCCTGGAATATCCGATCCGGGTTTTTCGCGGAGGCTGCTTTCTGTTAGAGATCCACCGTTTTCCCTCCCTGAACTCCATTGGAGAGATTGCCGTGGGCATTTCGGTAGATACTGGAGTAGTTATTACAGCAAAGACGGATTCAAACGACGAATACCGGGGCACATGGAAAGAAAATGTGCGCAATAACGTAGACAAAATGTACCTGAACCTTCCCTATATGGAAGCCGGAACGCATACCGTTACTTTCCATGCCGTCAGTAAATATTTTGCATTTACGCGTTTTGTAATATACACACAGGAACGGAAAGCAAATTCGCTGGGTAAGAAGCTGGGAGAAAAACCCGGCAGCCAGCGGCTCCCCCGGATTTTCGATGCCACATCCTTTGCGCGCTCTGCCTATGGGGAAGAGTCCTGTAATCTCCCGCCGCGGCCGGTCATTTACCTGCCCCTGCAGCCTGCCGGGGACAGCCTGACAATGGAAGACCGGATCATCGCGCCAACCTGCTATGGAAGCCCTTTGGAGCCGGGCCAAATTCTTAAGAGCGGCCGGGAGATTTTTACAGAGGCCCAGGGGGCATTACGGATAGATACCGCATCGGCTCTTGCGCAGAGCCCATATTCCTATACGATAAACGGCGAATGGCACTGGTGCAACAGTCCCGCCCATGGGGAGACCGGTATTGCCCTTTATATGCGGAAAGCGCAGCAACACTGGAAAGATGATGGTAATGCGCCGGCTCTGTGCTATCGGATGCAGCTGACCGGAGGATTTTACCGGATTTGGATTCGCATGTTGATGTGGGGCGACGATACCTCACACTTTTCCATTGGGATAGACCGGGAACAGATTCCCGAAGATGCTTTATACGGAGGACACCGGATATGGAGATATTCCAACGAGCAGGTATGGAAATGGATTCCCGTCTATGAACTGCCTCTGGCAGAGGGGGAACACCTGCTACAGATAACAGCCCTGTCTTCCTGTTTGCGTTTTGAACAGATTTACATTACAAAGGGAGAAGAGCTTCCTCCTGTCCATGAGAGCGTGTAATTCTCCTATGGCATAGGCAGGTCTGATATACAGCATCATTTTACAGAGTTAGCCCATTGCTGAATCCAACCCTTACACCAACCAGGCGGAAGACGCAGACAGCGCCCTCCGCCTTACTCTCTAATTCTTCTCCTGCTTCTCTTGGCATTTTGGTGAGACACGCAAAGTAGTATGATGAGGTGAAGCGGATCAGTGCCGTATTGCTCTATGTGTCCTCAGCGGTTACCATTGTCATCGGCATCGTTATTTTTGCCTTTATGGGCTCCATCCCGATTCCCCGCCTCATACTCCTCCACCGCCGGATCCACAATATCTGTCTTCTGCCTCCACTCCTTCGTCCCCTCCACCTTCACCGCCGCCTGGGTGTGCTTCGCCAG
>CAJTKW010000012.1:36294-82193 GCA_910577035.1 uncultured Acetatifactor sp. | reverse complement strand
ACGGCATGTGCGGCGGGGATGACCCTGATTCCCTGACTTACGTGCAGAACGGTATCCTGGCGGCAGTGCTCTTAAATTCCGGGGCTGCGGATTATGTAATCACCGGCTGCGGCACCGGGGAAGGGGCCATGCTGGCCTGCAACTCCTTTCCCAGAGTGCTTTGCGGACATATAGAGTCCCCCCTGGACGCGTATCTCTTTTCCCAGGTAAATGACGGGAACTGTGTGGCCATACCTTTTGCCGAGAATTTCGGCTGGGGCGGTGAGCTGAACCTGCAGTATATCTTTGAAAAGCTGTTCTGCGCCCACGGGGGCGGCGGTTATCCCCCCGAGCGGGTAGAGCCGGAGCAGAGGAATAAGAAGATTCTGGACAAGGTGAAGGAGGTAACCCATACGGATATGGTCACCATTCTGCAGAATCTTGACCGCGACCTGGTGAAGGGGGCTCTTTCCGGAGCAAAGTTCAAGGAGTATTTCCCTGCAAACTGTAAGTGCGACAAGATTGCCGCGGCGGTAAAGGAACTGTGACCTTTACGCTTTGGTTTCACGGATTGTTTGTGCCGGGGAAGCCGGCACTGCCGCCGGAGGCGGCATGTCCGGAAATGTTCGGTCAAGTCTGTGTCCGCGGGGGTTCTGCAGACTGACCGGGATTCCTGTTTGTAACGTAAAAGCCCCGCAGAAATGAGGATAATTATGAATGCAGTTTTAGAGCAGATCAGTAAGATCGGTATTGTTCCCGTGGTCAAGATTGACAGGGAGGAGGATGCCCTGCCTCTGGCAAAGGCTTTGTGCGCAGGCGGCCTGCCCTGTGCGGAAGTAACCTTCCGTACCGGTGCGGCAGCAGGAGCCATTAAGATCATGACCGAGAATTTCCCGGATATGTGTGTCGGCGCGGGGACAGTCCTGAATGCGGAGCAGGTGGATGCGGCGGTAGCTGCAGGGGCAAAGTTCATTGTGAGCCCGGGCTTAAATCCTAAGACCGTAAAATATTGTATTGATAAGGGTGTGCCCATCACCCCCGGTACTTCCAGTCCTTCGGACATCGAACAGGCCATTGAATTCGGACTTGACGTGGTGAAGTTTTTCCCTGCCGAGCAGTCCGGAGGCCTTGCAAAGATCAAGGCCATGGCGGCACCTTATGTAAATATGAAGTTCATGCCTACCGGCGGTGTGAATGCAAAGAACCTGACCTCCTATCTGGATTTTCCCAAGATCATTGCCTGCGGCGGCTCCTGGATGGTGCCCGGGGATCTGATCAATGAGGGGGCATGGGATAAGATCGAGGAGCTGACCAGGGAAGCGGTGCAGACCATGCTGGGCTTTGAACTGGCACATGTGGGCATCAATGCGGCAAACGAGGAGGAAGCGCTGAAGGCTGCAAATCGCTTTGCATTCCTGTTTGGTATGCCTGCCAAAGCAGGCAACAGCTCCGTCTTTGCGGGAACCGCGGTAGAGGTAATGAAGACTCCCTTCAAGGGAAAGAACGGGCACATTGCCATTCGTACCAATTACATCGAGCGTGCCGTGAATTATATGACTTCCGTTCTGGGCGTTGAGTTTGAAGAACCCAAGAAGGATGAGAAGGGTAAATATAAGGCTATCTACCTGAAGGAAGAGGTAGGCGGATTCGCGGTGCATCTGGTACAGAAGTAATGTCTTCGCATTGTGAAAGAGGGGAACAGGATCCCCCTCGGAGGGGACCGAAATAATCGGAAAACGATAAAGAAAAGGGGAATTTAGAACGATGGCAAAGGTAATAACCATGGGTGAGATCATGCTGAGACTGTCCACCCCCAATTTTGAGAAGTTTATTCAGGCTGACGAGTTCGACATCAATTATGGCGGCGGAGAGGCAAATGTAGCGGTGTCTCTGGCAAATTACGGGCATGACGCGGAGTTCGTCACCGCCGTTCCGGCCAACGAGATCGGCGAGTGCGCGGTAGCGGCTTTAAGAAAGTATAATGTAGGCACAAAGCATATTGCAAAGTGCGGTGAGAGACTGGGTATCTATTTCCTGGAGAGCGGTTCTTCCATGAGACCTTCCAAGGTGGTTTATGACAGGGCCCATTCCTCCATTTCCACGGCTACCGCAGCGGATTTTGACTTTGACGCTATCTTTCAAGACGCGGACTGGTTCCACTTTACAGGCATTACGCCTGCTGTCTCCGACGCGGCAGCAGTGTTGACGGAGGAGGCCCTGAAGGCTGCAAAGAAGCATGGCGTAAAGGTTTCCGTGGATCTGAATTTCCGCAAGAAGCTTTGGAGCTCCGAGAAGGCACAGAAGGTTATGAAGAACCTGATGCAGTATGTGGATGTGTGCATCGGCAACGAGGAGGACGCAGAGCTGGTGCTGGGATATAAGCCCGGTAAGACGGATGTTACCAGCGGTGACCTGGAGCTGGCTGGCTATAAGTCCATCTTTGAGCAGATGGTGGCTGACTATAATTTCGAGTACTGCATTTCCTCCCTGCGCGTCAGCCATTCCGCTTCCGACAACGGCTGGTCCGCATGTATTTACTCCCGGGATACCAGGGAATTTTATCATTCCAAAGAATACAGCATCCATCCCATTGTTGACCGTGTGGGCGGCGGCGATTCCTTTGCCGGCGGTGTGATCTGCGGTATGCTGGACGGCAAAAATTTCAAAGATGCCCTGGAATTTGGTGTGGCGGCTTCCGCTTTGAAGCACACCATACCCGGTGATTTCAACCTGGTATCCAGGAAAGAGGTTGAGACTCTTGCAGGCGGTGACGCTTCCGGGCGTGTACAGCGATAAAATGCCGAAAACACAGAAGTACGTCTCGCAAAATCGCATAGAAGCGCGATTTTGACTTCGCGGGAGGGGTGTCTGGACTGTTACAGGAATACAAATACAAACGATAAAATCAAGAGAAAAAATGATTGACTTTTTGGAAGAGTAATGCTATGATGATACTTGCGCAGTACATATGCTGTGTATGCGGAAGTGTCGGAACTGGCAGACGAGCAAGACTAAGGATCTTGTGATAGCAATATCGTGTGGGTTCAAGTCCCATCTTCCGCAGTTTACGGCGTGAAATCGAACTGCAACGGTTCAGGTTTCGCGCCGTTTCTGCAGTGGAAAAGTGGTGTAAGATCGAGCGAAAGCCCAGGTTTTACGCCACTTTTATTCCCGCGAGCAATGAGCCGGGTGCCGTGCTTGCGGGATGCCCGCATCCCTTAAGTATATTGGCGAATGCCGCGAGGGTCAGATACCCCGCTGCTCTGCAGCGGGGTGTTTGATTATTATGTGCCCTGCAGTGCAATAGCCGACACAATCCGTTTGAATTGGAGGTGGCTGAATGCCGGAAAAGAAAGTGTATGAAATTATGCACATGGACAGGAGAGTTGCCAAAATTAACGATTCCGGGCATTGTAAAATATATTACAGGTCGTTCATGCCATATAATTTGTATTTGGAAGAATCGGAAGATATTGATACCTTGGTTAATAATGTTACCAATTTCAACTATTGGTGTGCTACAAGAATCCTCACTTTAGACAGGACGTATGCAAAGGAGATACTGAACAGTATAGGAATGCTGCAGGCTGTGACGGATAAGGAAAGAGCCCGGATAGCATTATCCTACAGATGTGCTTCATTAACAGATGTTTTCTGGGTGAGGTTACAGAAGGAAAAGGTTTCGTTCAGAGAGATAAATTTGTATGAGAATCATCTGGATAACACATTTATTGACATTGCATTAAGAGGGAAACAGTATACAGTGGAAAATGAGTATCTGGCGAGAGACTTATCAACCAACGGGTGTTTTCCGAAAGCCTGGCAGAGAATGAATGACGGCTTCAGACTATTGAAGGACGGCGGTTCGGATGCGGTCGAAAGGGAGCTTCTGGCCAGCCAGATCTGCAGATGCTTTGATGTTTCGCAGGTATTATACGAAAAGGACTGGTTTGACGGAGAAAAGGTCAGTGTCAGCAGCAATATTACGTCGAGAGAGTATTCCATTGTTTCAATGGAAGCTTTTGAGCTGTATGCTGCAAATCATGGCAGGAACATAAAAAAATGTATTATGTCGTTGGATAAGAAGAACTATCATATGATGAACATTGTGGATTACCTGATTGGAAATACGGACAGACATTGGGGAAACTGGGGGATATTGGTTTGTAATTCCAATAATAAACCGGTGAGATTACATGATCTGATGGATTTCAATCAGGCGTTTCATTCTTATGACAATATAGAGGGGGCTAATTGTCAGACTGTGTTCGGAGAGCATGTGAATCAGAAGGAAGCTGCAATCAGGTCCGTTCAGAAAATCGGCTTAAATCAAACGAAGGAAGTAAAGAAAGCACATTTTGCGGAATTACCTCAGTTCTATCCAATGTTTTGTAACAGGCTGGAATTACTAAAATCTGTGAAATGACTGTCAGGCATCTTGAATTATATGCAGAAATATGATAATATTATATTGGTTTATTAAAGTTTGTCGGAGAAAGGAAAAGAATTATGGCCTGCATTTTTCATGCCTGGAGTGATTGGGAACGAATACCCGGAATATGTCAGGAGGAGCGCAAATGCTCCAAATGTTCACAGACAAAGAGCAGGCCCGTCGGCCATATCTTTGAGGAGTGGACAAGAATTCCCGGAAAATGCGAAGAACAGAGGACGTGTTCGTGGTGTGGGTATAGTGAAAAGCGGAAAACGGAACATACATATGGAGTTTGGGAGTATGTCGAGGAATCCGACTGTATCATGAAAAGAACCTGCAGTACCTGCGGATATGAGGCGCATATGCTTCGCCATGCCTTTGGCGACAGGTCATTTGCGGCCCCGAATTCCTGTACTCAGATCCAGCAATGCCGGAGGTGCGGCGAGACAAAAATATATTACCATTGTCATAATTTCACGGACTGGCATTATAAAAGCAGCAATTCCTGTTTAAAGATTCGTTCCTGCGAGCGATGCGGCCTTACGGAATGCGGTGAAGAAATACATGAATGGCAAAGCTCCGTGACGAAAAACGGACAGCCCTATCCTACTGTTGATAATCCGGCATATCAAGCCTGCCTGCAGGATGCCATAAAATATATAAATGCGCAGATTAAGAAAAACGAATCCATTCTGGGCAGCCTGTCGGATTCCGGCGATTTAAATACCAGGCTGAAGTGCATTGAGCAAAACCATGACCTGGAAATCAAGAAGATAAGGTACGGCTCTAAGCAGCAAAGCTGCCAGCCCGACGTATTAGGGGACATCTGTGAACGGTGCTGGCAGGTAATTAACTGGGGAATTACCCGCAAGGATTTGGAAAGGTGTATAGAAGCAGATGAAGAAGATGTATAATCGGGAGATTACCGAGCTGGAAAAAGACATCTGTTCTTTGTTTGGCAAGGGTCCGGTTTTATATCAGTATCGCGAGTGCCTGCGGTGTGCGGAGGAGCAAAACCGTGGGGAGCTGGCTGAGAATATGGCAGGGCTGATGCAGGCAAAGGAACGGTTTCTGAACAGCCAGGCACTATATTCCACTGAACTGGCCTTAAGATGTGAACAGCTTATTCAGGAGGTAGTAGAATTGTCGGATAACATTATGAAGAATGGCGGTCCTGTGTCAAATAAAGTATTTATTGTACACGGGCGCAGCATGGAAATGAAAAAGGAAATAAAAGCATATTTCTATGAAATTGGTTTTGATCCTATCATTTTGTCCGAACAGGTAAACGGCGGAAAAACCGTTATTGAGAAGTTTGAAGAGTATGCAGAGCAGGCAGCCTTTGCCGTTATCCTCCTGTCACCTGATGATGAAGGGGGGCTGCGCGGCCAGCATGTCTATCGTCCGCGTGCACGTCAAAATGTTATTTTGGAGCTTGGATATTTTATCGGAAAATTAGGACGTTCCAGGCTTCTTCTGTTCCGCCCTGAAGAAGAGGATTTGGAGGAGCCTTCCGATATATCCGGATACTGTTTTATCCCTTATGATGCCATGGGCAGATGGAAGTTGGCAACAGCGCAGAATATCGCCAGCCTGGGCTATGTTATAGACCTCAACAAGATTCAGTTTTAAAAATGGCAGGTTCCCTCATTTATCCCATTTCTTTTTTATTTACAATACCGGTATAATCCACCCTGATTGTCCGTATGTTTGGCGCAGGATATATTTTCGGCCTGCAAGGCGGCTGAATGAGGCGATGCGGCGGCATCGCTGCGCGAAGCAAACGCAGTCAGGTGGATTTTCTGACTGCAGTTCGGAAAGAATTCTTCAGCTGTTATCCAGGAAGTGTGAAGCTATCCCAAATCAACATTCTTTTCACTGCCTGTGCGTATATTCATAAGGCGGAAAACCGGCCCGGGAAATGCCCTGTTCCCGTGCTCTTTGAATTGTGGTATACTGATTCTGCCGATGCAGAATTCAAGCCAGCTAAAGCTGTCTTGCCAGCGCTTTGCGCTGCATTATACCCGGCCATGGCTTGAAAAGTAAATGCCTCTTCGAGGCGCTTCCTTTTCTGCGCACATGGTATAATAAAAAACCGAAAATCCGGTGGGCAGGTCGATTGAAGGACCTGCGGGAAGCCAGCAGGGATGATTTACAGCCTCCCGGAGGAAGCGTTTTAAAGGTATGTCTATGGGCTATGGAGGAAAACAGATGAACACGCCCGCATTGGAGACAGAGCGTTTGATTTTAAGAAAATTTACAGAGCAGGACATGGAAGCATTGTTCCTGATACTACATGACGAGGAAGTCAATAAGTTTTTGCCCTGGTATCCGGTAAAAAGCATGGAAGAAACCAGGAGATTTTATGAGGAAAAATATGCTTCAGAATATGCCCGGCCACAGGCGTACGCCTATGCGATCTGTCTGAAAGAGGATACTTATCCTATCGGCTATATAAAAGTGGATATGGAAGAACATCACGATTTCGGATATGGACTTCGCAGGGAATTTTGGCATCAGGGAATTGTTACGGAAGCAGGGAAGGCGGTTATAGAACAGGTGAAAAAAGACGGTCTGCCGTATATTACAGCAACCCATGACAGGAACAATCCCAGAAGCGGCGGCGTAATGCAAAATGTAGGGATGAAATACCAATATTCTTATGAAGAACAATGGCAGCCAAAAAATGTTTTGGTAACCTTTCGGCTTTACCAGCTTAATCTCGATGGGAAGGAAAGTCGAATGTATAAAAAATTTTGGGATCACTCTGCTGTGCATTTTATAGAACCAAATTTATAAACAGGTGCAGGAAGGCCAAGCGCGACCTTTACGCTTTGTGCTTCCGGAATGAGAAAGGAGGAGGCAGGAACAATGGGAATGGAGACGGAGGATCTTATTCTGGGAAAGGCGAAGTATGAGGATTGGAAATCTATCTATCGCAATGTTTGGTCAAGGCCGGAGACAGCGAAATATATGTACTGGAAATTGACGACAGACGAGGCGGAGGCTAAAGAGCGGATACAGAGAACCGTTGCCTGGCAGCAGGATCATGATGCCTGGCTGGTATATGAGAAGAAGAGCGGACAGGCAATCGGCTTTGCGGGGATAAAGGAAATCAGGCCTCATATTTATGAGGATGCCGGCATTGCCCTTGGCCCGGAATATGTGGGAAAGGGGTATGGGAAGCAGATTCTGCAGATGTATAAGAAAAATCTGGGAAGGCAGGGGAGTTGAGAGGATGAAATATATCTTGGTTTATTTGGCTGTTCCGGCAGCAGCTGCCTTTCTGGTACAAAGTATACTATGTCGTAAGATAAAAAAGGGATTGCTGCGTTATGGGGCGCTGTTGTTCCCGGTTATTTACAGTGGTGTGGGAGGCATTACGTTGCTTACGCAAAGCGACGGTATGTTCGGCGGGCTTGGTGTGATTGCGGCAGTACTTTGGTTTGCCGGCGCATGCTGTGCTGCTTTGGGCTGCGGGATGGCATGGCTTTTGTTCGCAATCAGGAAAAGATGAGGGGTGGCATAGCTTATGAAGAAGAAAACGGTTTTATTTTTGGCAATAGGATTGCTGCTGACGGGATGTGGCACAGAGGATGCGCTTTCGAGACAAGCCGGCAGCAGCCGCGAAACAGAGGAAATGTCGGAAGCAGAGACGATATTGGATTCTGTCAGGGAGGAGACGGCGGAGCAGGAAGCAGGGAGAGAAGAGAGCGGGGAAGTAAAGGGAGCTATAAAGGGAGAAGTAAAAGGAAAAGCAGAAGGAGAAGCAGTGCGGGAAGCCGAGGAGGGCAGCCGGGAAACTTCTTTGGAAGAGCGGCAGTATACCTGGCAGGAATATACCATCATTCTGCCGGAGGAATGGGTGGGGCGCTGTGTGATGGAGGAGCACGAATCCGGCTTTTCGATCTATCAGCAGGCCTCCTATGAGAGCAATGACAGGACTGGATTTGTCTGCGGATTCTTCCGCACGCAGGAGCCGGTGGAATATGACCACGGCAAGCTGATCGTCGCTTATACGGAGGACGGCACGCTCTATTATCTTGTCCAGCCCACGGATGTTCCCTGTGATACGGAGGACGAAAAGATTGCGGGTGAATATATCAGAATGTGTCAGCAGGTGCCGCAGGTGAAGACCTCTCTGCAGATTGCAGCTCCCGGTGTGCATGGATATGCAGACGAATATCTTTTTTCCACCAGCAGTGTTTTCGGGTTGGCCCCGGCGATGCTGGAAGGCCTGTCGGATAATACACTGTGGATTGCAAAAAATGAGATATATGCCAGACATGGCAGACAATTTTCCAATTCGTACCTGCAGCAGTATTTTAACCGCTGCACCTGGTATAAAGGGGAGATACCGCCGCAGGAATTTCAGGAAAGCGCTTTGTGTGAAACAGAAAAGGAGAATTTACAGATACTGGCAGCGGCAGAAAAGGAATATGACAGACAGCATCCATATCCGAAGAAATATCAGGCATCGGAGACCGCATCGGAGGATCTTGACGGTGACGGGACAGCAGATACCGTCAGTTATCAGGTGGCTGAGCAGGAGAACGGAGAAATTCTCTGTGTGCTTACCGTGAATGGTGAAAGCTGTATCGTCAATGACCTTTCCCACTTCCTGTCAGAGCAGGGAATGACGAATCCCACAGTGGGCTGCTTTTATATTACGGATATTCTGGAAACGGACGGTATCCTGGAGATTGCGGTACTTGATGAAGGGCCAAGTGAGGATCCTGTCACTTATTTTTTTCAATATAACGGGACATTGACTTATATCGGGCAGATTGCGGGATTCCCCTTTGAGGATATGAACTGGGGGATAAACGGTTTTAACGGATATGGCGGTATTACCGCATACTCCCAGGCAGATATGCTGGAGACCGCATTTGTGCAGAATAGCTGCTGGTATGACGGCAGCAGGATCGTTAGTCTGGACCAGGGCTGGTATGACTATCTGCCTTCTTCTGCTCACAAACTGTACGAGGATCTGCCCGTATATTGCGAGATGGATGAGACATCGGCAATGACGGTGCTCCCGGCCCAGGAAGAGGTCTACTTCCTGGGCACGGATCTCAGAAGCTGGGTCTTGGTAAAGGGCAAGGACGGGAACCAGGGCTATCTGTTTGTGGAGGACGGGAATGTCATGGGATTGGACAAGCCTGCGGAAGAAGTCTTTTCGGGCCTGCAGTTTTCCGGGTGAGGAGGCCGGCAGGAGGAAGACGTAAAGAAAGCAGGAAAGAGGCGGAAAAGAGACGGAGTAAAGACGGAAAAGAAACGATGAAGAGATAGGAGAAAGGCAGAGAAAAGGCAGAGAAAAGACAGAGAAAGGCAGAGAAGAGACGGAGAAAAGGCGGAGGGATGAACAGATATGAAGCTGTATCACGGAAGTAATATCGGGGGAATTCAGGTGCTGGAGCCAAGGCAGGCAGATCATGACCGCCCTTATGTCTATTTATCCGCCAGCAAGGTGGTGGCGGCCTTTTATCTGTGCAATGCCGTGGAGAAGCCTTATTATTGGTTTCCCTATGGATTTGACCGGGGCGGCAGCATACCGATTTACCATGAGCTGTATCCGGATGCCTTAAGACAGGTATCGGAGGGCATCAGGGGATATATTTATGAGGTGGAAGCAGGAGAAAACCAGGTGATACCCTTTCAGAATATTCCCTGTGCAAGGCTGGCCACCGGGCCGGTGGAGGTGACGGGCTGCCTGGAGGTGGCAGACGCGTACAAATTGTTTTCAGAGTATGTGGAGCAGGGGGAGATGCGGATCGGGCGTTTTGAGGATAAGTCGGAGCGGGAGCTGGGCAGATGGTATTCCATGATCAAAGCGTATCTCAAAGAAAAAGAACTGGCCAGAACTCCTGACTGCTCGTATGCGGTGTTTGTGAGGGACAGATTCCCCGGGGTATGGGAGGAATATCTGAGGGAGGATTGCAGAAAATCATAGTATGTCCAACCATTCGCTGTTTATGGGAAAGACATCCGATATTGCATATGCTATGCTTTTTTTGCGGGGAAATTAACGAAAACAACGCAGAAAAGGGGAAAAGATATGGATCTGATTCAAATCGGAAAATTCATGGCAGTCTTAAGAAAAGAGCAGGGACTTACGCAGGAGCAACTGGGGGAGAGGATCGGCGTTACCAATAAGACGGTGTCCCGCTGGGAGACGGGAGCCTATCTGCCGCCTGCGGATGCATTGCTTGCTTTAAGCGAGCTTTTCTCGGTAAGTGTAAACGAGCTGTTAAGCGGCAGGAGGCTGTCCGCGGAAGAGTACAGGGAGGCTGCGGAGGAAAACCTGACCCGGGCCATCGGAGAAAGCAGTTTTACAGAAAGCAGATTTACATGGAAGGAAAAGGTGGAATTCTATAAAAAGAAGTGGCTGAAGGAGCATATAGCAGTTATGTGCCTGTGGGGCATATGTGTGTTTGCCGTATTTGCGGTCTGCCTGGTACTGAAACGGGAGTCCCTGGGGTTTGGGGCAGCGGCCCTGATGTTCCTTGTGGGCCACGGCTGGAGGAACAATGCCATGATGGCTTATGTGGAGCGGAACGCATTTGACGGCAGCGGCAGGCGGTAAGGCAGGTTCAGGTTGTATTCCGTTTCCCGTTCACAGTGTTACAGAGCAGCGCCGTAATCATGCCGGAGAACACGATAATTGCCAGGTCTGTGGGGGCAAGCACGATTCCCCCGAGTCCGTCGAAAAGAAAGCCGGTGCCGAAGCGATACAGGTTACCGCTTAAGAGGATCATTTCCCCGGTGTACATCAGCAGGGTGGTCAGGGAGGAGACAATGGCAGGCAGCAGGACTGCTTCCTTTTTGCTTTTTCCCAGGGTAAAGGAACCCGTGAAGACGCCTGCGGTAACGCCCAGCAGGACGAAAAAGACGGACATCAGCAGGGCGGACAGGACGGAAATGGTGAGCTCGCCTCCCCGGTAAAAGGCCGTAAAGCAGGCCCAGATGCACATCCCGAGAAAGGCAAGGGCGGTAATCGTCTGAAGGGTAAGTACCTTTTTCCGGGTGTAGTCCCCGGAGCGGATCATCCTGGCAAAGCCGTAAAAGGAATTGAGCAGGGACAGGATTAAAATGATAGAAATCATATAAAAATGGAGCTTAAAGGCGGGGCTGTATTCGCCCAGCAGAACATCTACCGCTTCCCAGGTTCTGGTTTCGTACTGACGGGGAGGCACCACACAAAGTGACATCTGCCAGCCTTCCAGGGGAACGAGTTCTTCTGTCTGGACATAGATTCCCGTTTCCATCAGTCTTTCAAAGATAAAAAAGATACCCACAGAAAAGGCGGCGCCGTATATAAAGTTCTGCTTTTTCCCCGGCTTCTGAAACAGGGGAAGCAGCAATACTCCCAGGATCAGGGCTATGGATATGGGGGTGTAGGGTATAATGTACTTCGGATAGCGTTCCAGTGGGATGGCACCGTTTTGCAGCGTTTCAACCACTGCCACAATCCCCATGTATATGGGATAGGCGGAAACCGCCACAATGGCTGCCAGCGAGCAAAGATAGAATTTTCGATAGCGTTTATCTTTCATTTGAATGCCTCCCGGTATGGGTTTGCGAAGCACCACAGCGCATGCGGTGCTTTTTTCCATAATAGGATACTGTACCATCAGGTGCGCAGTAAGAGCACGGAACACTCTTTTACCCTAACATGGGGAAGCAGGATTGTCAATATGGGAAGGAAAATGGCAGTTCTAAAAGGTATCTAACGGATGCCGTCAGTTTCCCTCTATAGGTAAAGCGTATAATTTTCCCCCTTGTGCTTTTTATATTCCGGATCCGAATAGAAACAGTTTCCGGAGTCATTTACTATTTTCCTGAGTGCAACCTTTGTCATTTCCGTGCAGTCGCTTCGCGACAGGGCTTCCGATATTTCACAGAACAGGGCTTCACTGTTTTCGCACATATCACTTACGGGAATCCCGCTGATATAGTCCATTTCCAATAACATATACCAGGAATTCCGCTCACAGCGAATACCGGTCATACGTCTGACTGCCGCAGTAATGCCGGTTTCCTCAGAAACCTCCCGCACGGCGGCCTCTTCCGGCAGTTCGTTTTCATGACAGAAGCCGCCGGGGATCAAAAGCTTCCCGCATGCGCCGCCATAGGTATGCCGCACAAGCAGTACCTGGGTTCCTTTTCTTACGATACATCCTACCGAAAAACTGTAATTATCCTTCATAATCCTGCACCTCCATACCGCAGATAAAGCTGCGAAAATTCTCCTCATACTGTTTTCGTATATTCATTTAAAAAGTCGGCCAGTTCCTGAAAATTATTTACGATATTGCCGGAATAAGCCTCATGATCCCTGTTAAACAGAACCGTTTCCAGTCCTGCTTCCCGGGCCGCAGTTAAGTTCCGGACGCTGTTATCCACAAAAATACATTCCCGGGGCCTGCATTGCAGGCGCTCCAGCGTATGGGTAAAAATCCGGTTTTCCGGCTTGCGCATATGGATTTCCCCGCTGACAATGGTATCCTTAAAATATTTTTGGAGCTTATGTAATGCGAACAGGTACCTGCTCCATTCCCTGACATCATTTGAAAGCAGCACAAAATCATATTGTCGGTAATAGCGCTCCGCAAACCGCGGAAAATCCGGATCCAGGGTCAGATAATTTGTGAGATAATCCTCCATTGCTTCCCGGGGCTCGGGGAAGCCTAACCGGGAAAGAAACTCATCGGAGCTCAGGTCCCCGTTTCCGGCCTTCGTGAACAGGCATTCCTCCCGAAAGGCCCTGGTAAGCCGGTCATGCTCCCCGGCGTCAAAATGCGCAAAGGTGTAGGGAATAAAATACCCTTTACTTTCCTTTATGATTACCCCATACAGATCAAGCAGCAGGATGGGCTTATTTTTCGGCTTTCCTTCCATAAGAAATCATTTTTCCTTTCATAAAGGTGTATCCGGCTTCAGGGTGATCGGAAAAGTATTTTGCAATTTTGCAATTTCGGCTGCAGTAATCTTCCGCCTCCTTTCGGGAGAGGCCGTGGTTCAGCAAATGCAGGATTAACGTCTCCCTTTCCTCCTCGCTGATGCCGGCGGTCCAGTCGTTGTAGGCGATAAAGTTAGCTTTTGTTTCCTCATATTCCGGAGACTGAGGGGTAACAAATTCCACTTTGTCGTTCATCCGCACGTCGACATCCACCAGCCCCAGCTTCTGCATGATATGCGCGGTCCTGATGGCAACCGCATAGTCTCTGCCCTGCATTGCGAGCTCGGTGCGCCATTTCTTTTCCAGGCCCTCATGCCGGCAAAGCTCCTGATAATCCATGCCGTCAATATAGAGCCCGCAGCACTCGAATTCCCTGTTTGCGTCAATGCACACCACATATCCCCCCGGCTTTGCAAAGGTAATCATCTTTCGGATAAATGCTTCCGGGTCGTCCAGGTGCCGGAGTACCGCCTGGCAAATAACAACATCATATTGGTTTTCGGCGGAGTAGGCAAAGACATTTTTGCAGATAAAATTTGTCTCTCCATCCTGCTCCTGAAAAAGGATCTTTCCCTTTTGGATTAAGTCCTCCGCGAAATCAATTCCCGTATAGGTGCTTCCTTCCGGCAGACAAGGGAGCAGGAGCATTCCCAGAAAGCCATAGCCGCAGCCACAGTCCAGCATGGAGACGGGCTCGGTAATCTTCCACACCTGGGAAATGAGAAAGCGGGCATAATCCTGGTTCCAGTAATTTTTCCGGGTTCGCAGGAGGTATTCCAGCTTTTGATTCCAGAAATCCCCGGTGGCCGTCTTTTCCGGGAGATAGGTTTCTCCGTCCAGGGGCTTTAAGCCCAGCAGCTGGTCGGTGGATACGTTGAAAAAGTCGGCTAATAGCGGCAGAACGGTGATGTCCGGCATATTCACGCCCGTTTCCCATTTACTGATGGTTTGATAGGATACTCCGATGCTGTCCGCCAGCTCCTGCTGTGTGATTCGGTTTCGTTTGCGCAAATCGGCTATGCGCAGAGATAGTTTTTTCATCGATGCACCTCCATGCCGCAGCTTCCCTGCGGCCTAAATGGGAATCTTGCGGATTTTAATGTCTTTGCTTTTTTGCTTTATCTGGATTATATCAGAAATCAGAGAGTTTGTATTCTTATTGATCGGAAAACATTTTCGCCCGGAAAGCGAATTTTCATCTGCCAGGAGAAAGGTCTTTTCTTTGAGTCCCGCAGGTGTTATTATTTGTTACAGGATGGAAAGAAAGGCAGGCAGGTACAAAGATGAACTACAAAAAGCTGATTCATCCATATACGGACATCCTGGTGCTGTATAAAGATATGATGGAAAATGCGGAAGAACTGGGAGTTGACGGGAAAAGACAGTTTTGAGGAAGGGGTTTGGTTACAAATCCTGAAGGAGGGAGGAATATACCATGTTTCATTTCGGATTCTCTTATGTGGGCCTGATTTATCTGCTGATGCTGTTTCTGCCTAACATAATCTGGAGCAGGAATAAGCCTGCGGGCTATGATAATTATGTGCAAAACGAAAACAAAGTATTACTGGTTCTGGAAAGGATCGGGGAAGTGTCAGTGTGCTGCCTGGTGTTGATATTTTCCGATTTTAATATTCGGGTGGATTCCCCGTGGGGCATCTGGCTGCTGATTTCCTTTTTGCTGATGCTGTTATATGAAGTTTACTGGATCCGGTATTTCAGGAGCAATAAGCGTATGTCCGATTTCTACAGGGGATTCGGCCGCATTCCCCTGGCCGGGGCCACCCTGCCGGTGGGGGCATTTTTCCTGTTGGGAATCTATGGGCACAATCCGTTTCTTCTGGCGGCCACGGTTATTCTGGGAATCGGGCATATCGGTATTCATGCAGGCCACCGCAGGGAGGCAGTGGAGGAAGAGTGACGGACATTATCGTTAAGCCCGGTAAAGTGGTTGATGTTATCCGGGCTGTTCTGGCTTTGGCTGTCGGGCGGATATCATTTCTGCTTGACAGCTCTCTTTTTTGGTATTATACTAAAACGGATGATTTAAAACATAGGATTTAAAACAAGGATTTTAAAATCTGTGATTTCGAAAGATTTATTTTATGCGGACATCAGCCGCAGGCCGTAAAAGGTCTCCGCTATTACGGCAGGTATAAAGGGGCAGGGTATGAAATAAAAAGAAGTGTGGAAGGAGGTGCGGCTATGCCGCCGAAGGCAAAGTTTTCGAGGGAGGAAATTGTGGAGGCCGCTTTGACGATTGTCAGAAAGGAAGGGGCGGATGCGCTGACTTCCAGGGCGTTGGGAGAACGTCTGGAGAGCTCGGCCAGGCCGATCTTTACGGTATTCCGGAATATGGAAGAGGTACAGCAGGCTGTCATCCACGCGGCAAGAGGGCTTTACAGGGAATATGTTCAAAGAGGTCTGGCGGAAAAACCGGCATTCAAAGGGGTGGGAACCCAGTATATTTTATTTTCCGTAAATGAGCCGAAGCTGTTTCAGCTTCTTTTTATGACGGAGCACAGGCAGGTGCCGGAGGTGTCCAGAGTGCTTCCGTTAATTGACGAAAGCTATGAGCAGATCCTGTTGTCCGTTCAGGAGGGCTATGGCGTAGATCAGGCCTTTGCCGAAAAGCTGTATCGTCATCTGTGGATATATACGCATGGCATTGCTGCATTATGTGCCACGGGAATGTGTCGTTTCACGGGGGATGAGATCAGCGGCATGATGACGGAGGTATTTATAAGTCTTTTAAAGAACAGGGAAGCGTGAACGGAATGAAGATTTTCCAAGCGGTCAAGAGGGTGCAAGGCACACCTCTTTGGAAAAGATCGTGCATATAAGGAGGCAGGTCATGATTGAGGTGAAAGACATTACAAAGTCTTACGGAAGCGGGGAAAGCCGTTTTCAGGTATTGAAGGGAATCAGTTTGACAATAGAGGATGGAGAGTTTGTCGTGATTCTGGGAGCATCCGGCTCGGGGAAATCCACCTTCCTTAACGTGATTTCGGGGCTGGAGCGGCCGGAGGGGGGCAGGGTATTGTATAGCGGGAAGGATATTACATCCCTTTCCGACAGGGAGCTGACGGAGTTCCGAAAGGAAAACACGGGATTTATTTTTCAGCAGTACTATCTGCTGCAAAATATGAATGTGGAAAAAAATGTGAAAATGGGGGCCGACCTGGCGGGCAACAGGGAGTACCGGGAGGTAATCAGGGCAGTGGGTCTGGAAAAGAAGCTGCACAAATATCCGGGGGAGCTTTCCGGCGGCGAGCAGCAGCGGGTTTCCGTGGCAAGGGCCCTGGCCAAGAAACCGAAGTATCTGTTCCTTGACGAGCCCACGGGGGCACTGGACGAACAGACGGGACGTCAGGTGCTTGATTATATCTGCAGGCTGCAGGCGGAGTATGGCTTTACCATTATTATGGTAACCCACAATCTGAATATTGCGGAAATGGCAGGTACGGTTATCAGAATGAACAGTGGGAAAGTAGCGGAAACCTATACAAACCAGGTGCAGAAGACGGCCTATGAGATTGGCTGGTAGCGGAAACGGAGAAAAAGATGGTAGTGGGAATCAAGGATGGGGCAAAGCTTGCCGGGATTGTGATTATTTCCTTTTGTGCGGTACTGGTATGTACCATGTTTATGAATTATCAGGCTGATATTGCGGGCATTGAAAAAGAAATTATTTCGGAGCAGGTGAGGATATTTTATCAGGCCCAGGTGGCTACAGCGAAGATGGTCAGCGGACTTTCCGGGGGCTGCCTGTGCCTGACATCGGCGGTGATGCTTCTTTTCTTTATCAAGCAGTATATCGACACACATAAAAAAGAGCTGGGGATCTTAAAGGCCCTGGGCTATACGAATCTGAAAATTGCAGGAAATTTCTGGGTGTTTGGCAGCAGCGTTTTCCTGGGCACGGGGCTTGGCTTTGCAGGAGCATTCCTTATCATGCCGTACTTTTACAGGGTGCAGAACCTAGAGGAGCTTTTGCCTGCATTTCCGGTACGGTTCCATCCGGCGGTTCCTGTGTACCTGGTGGTGATTCCCACGGCGGCCTTTTCCCTTCTGGCAGTCTGTTATGCCTGGATCAGGCTGAAAATGCCGGTTTTAAGCCTTTTAAGAGAAACCCTGTCTGACGGCAGGAAAAGGAAAAAGCATGGGGCGGACAAAGAGGGGGGTCTTTTTTTGGAGGATCTGAAAAGGAATACCCTGCGGGACAAAAAGGTGCTGGCGTTTTTCATCCTGTTTGCCTGCTTCTGTTTTTCCTCCATGACCCAGATGTCTTTCAGCATGGATGAGCTGGCCAGTGAGATGATGGCCATTATGATTATGCTGATCGGGCTGGTACTGGCATGTACCACATTGTTTCTGGCGATTACCACAGTGGTTGACGGCAACAAAAAGACCATTGCCATGATGAGGGTGTTTGGCTATTCCCAGGGAGAATGCACCCGGGCAATTCTGGGTGGGTACAGGCCTGTGGCTTATATCGGCTTTGCCGTGGGAACGGTCTATCAATATGTGCTGCTGCGTATTGCGGTGGATCTTGTTTTCCGGGATATGGAGGGGATTCCCGAGTATGAGTTTGACTTTCCTGCCATGCTTGTTTCCCTTGGAGCCTTTGCGGTTATATACGAAATCGTGATGTATGGGTATTCAAAGCGTATCCGTAACATATCGCTGAAAGAGATTATGCTGGAATAGGCAGATGCAAAGTGTGCCTTATAAAGTGCGAAGTGTACTGATTTGCTGAAATTGTGCCTGCTCTTTTGCTAAAATATAAGATACTGATTATACTGATTTGCATAAGGAGGCAGTATCTTACATGAAGGAAAAAGAGTATGAGGAAGAAAGTCTGTTTGTCGAAAATGATGCCAGGGTCACGAAGACAGCGGTTAAAATCCTGCCATGGCTGATTCTTGTGTTTCCGCTGCTGGTTATCCTGTCCGTGACAGGCGTATTTCAAACGAAGATAAGCGAATTGCTTGTTCTGACGGCTGTGGCGCTGGTGGTAACCATGGGGCCGGGGATAGCATACAGGAGGAATGTGCCCGTACATATCATGAAATATGTTACTACCTTTGCCCTGGCTGTGTTGATAGCCCTTATGGCTACAAATGCGGCATTGGGGATTTATATGACCTATGCCTTTGCCATGGTGTTCAGCCTGTTTTACTATGACAGGAAGTTCACTCTGCAGGTTTCTGTGGTTTCTTATATTCTGCTTGTGATTTCCCTGTATATCAGATCGCTGAGTGTGCAGCAAATTGAGTACGAGACAAACTTTATGTGGTTTTTCAGCCGTTCCATGGGCTTTCTGCTGGAAAGTGTTGTCATGAGTGTTATCTGTGTGAAAATTGCGGATCTGTCCCATCAAATGCTGGCGAAGTTCGCAGATACGAAAAAGACGGCTGCCATGGTGGACGAATGTGAGAGAGCATCCGAAGAGCTGGGGGGTGTGGTGGAACAGATGGAGACCTGCATTCATGGCTTTGCCGGGACGAACGTAAGCATTACCGAGGCCGCACAGGCTGCTCTTCAGGATTGCAACGAAAGCTTCCGGTTTGTGGATTCTGTCCGGGAATCGATTCATGAGCTGAATCAGAGTACGGACGATCTGGTGAATAATACGGAACAGATGCTGAAAATATCGGGTGAGACTTCGGAGAAGCTGAGCGGGTACATAGAAATGATGGAAAATACGGCCCGGGAAATCGGGGCTATCGAGGATTCGGCCCGGCAGACGGAGACCCTGCTGGAGAGCCTGGAAACAGGGATGACGGAGATCTCCGAATTTGCAAATACCATTGCGGGAATCACCAATCAGACAAATCTGCTTTCCCTCAATGCCTCCATCGAGGCAGCGAGAGCGGGGGAGATGGGAAAAGGATTCAGCGTAGTGGCGGAAGAGGTAGGACAGCTGGCGAAAAACTCCAAGCAGGCAAGTGATGCTATTGTCAGTATTATTCATAAGATTGTGGGTCTGCTGCAGGAAGTACAGAAATCAAATCAGGAGAATATCGAATACGTGAAGAAGGAAATCGGGAAATTCCGGGAAGTGGAACAGGAGGCAGAGAAGATCAGCAGCCTGCAGGAGGAATCACGGGATAAGGCTCGTATAGCCGCTGAGTCAAGTGCCGCCACCCGTCAGAGCGGTGAGCAGGTCTTAAATCTGATAAGGCAGATGGAGGATCTTGTGAAAAACACCATTACCCAGGCTGACCGGATCGTCAGCGAGACCCAGACCCAGAAAAGCGTTGCCGGAGAGGTGGAAGAGACCTTCCGCCAGGTGAACAGTGTATCGGAGAATCTATTGAGGATCAGCCGGGCGTAAGTCCGATATAATCAAGGCATAAAAAGGAGACGGAGGATTATGAGCAGGACAATCAAAGGGAAATTGACAATCAGTGTAATCTTTATGGTGGTGATGAGCATTTTGCTTACCACGGCGGCAATCTTGGCAGTGTCGGGAAAGCGTCTGATGGCGGATCAGATGGAGGCGCTTCAACTGTATGCGGATAAATATGCGGGAGAGATCAATACCTGGATCGAAAACGAAAAAATGCTCGCAAAGGGAACGGCAAACGGAATAGAGGCGGCAGGGAACATACAGGACGACACGCTGCAGTCCATTGTGGATATTTATGCGGCAGGCAGGGGCGAGCTTTTAAACCTGTATTGCGGTACAAAGGACAGCAGGTTTATCCAGTCAAACAGAGAGGCGGAAATACCGGAAGGATATGATCCGGTGCAGCGTGGCTGGTATCAGCAGGCGCAGGCGGCGGGGAACGTCATTGTAACGGATCCTTACTGGGATGTGCTCACCAATCAGATGTGTACCACCATTGCCGCCCCGGTCTATATCGGGGGAGAGCTGTATGCCGTCATAGGCCTTGACGTGACGCTGGGAACGGTGACGGACCTGACCGCAAGCATTGATTTCGCGGAAGGCGTATATGGATTCCTGGTTGACAGCAGCGGACAGTACATAGCGCACAGGAACAGGGAATTTGAACCCTCCGAGGATAATGGGGTGACAGTGTCCTCCGTCAATCGGCAGCTGGCGGAATTTGTAAGTGCGGATAAGGGGCAGGCGGCGGAGTTTGAGGATTATGACGGCAGTTCCTGCTATTTTGCGGCAGCAGGGATCCGGGGCTGTAACTGGAAGATGGGTGTTGTGGTGCCCACCGCCAATGTGTGGGATTCGCTGCTGGCCATGATCGCCATGACCGCAGTGATTGCGGTTATTATTACCATTGCGGCGGCCCTCAGCATGGCCGGTCTGATTCACAGGCTGTTAGAGCCCATACAGATGTTAAAGCAGTTTGCCTCCGGAGATTTCTCGGAAAACGTGACGGTTTCAAAGGAAATACCGGCAGAATACAAGAATGAAACGGAGCAGATCAAAACCGCTACTCTGGAAGTGAAAAATCAGATCAGAGGGATTATTTTAAATACCAAGAAGGACGCGGCAAGTATCGGCAGGATTGCTGAGGGAACGTCCCATAAAATGACGTCACTGACACAGGATATTTCCGGTATTGCCGATTCCACGGTACAGGCGCTGCAGCAGACCACGGAGGCGAAGGTTCTGGCGGAAAGCATTAAAGGCACCGGACAGACCCTGGGTGATGTCGTGGAAAACGTGGCCAAAAAGGCAGGGAAGGCGGCGGAGCAGTCGGCAGGCATCATGGAGCGCGCGGGCCGGCAATACCAGAAGTCCGAGACTTCCGGCAGGGAAGCCGTGGCCATTTACCAGAAGACAAAGGATGAGCTGGAGCAGGCGATTGCGGACAGCCAGAGGGTACGTGAAATTGATACCCTGACGGAGGAAATCCTGGCGATCAGCTCCCAGACCAACCTGCTGGCGTTGAATGCCAGCATTGAGGCTGCAAGGGCGGGAGAGGCCGGCAAAGGGTTTGCAGTGGTGGCAGAGGAGATCCGCCAGCTTGCAAATCATTCCAAGGAGGCGGTGGACAAGATCCGCCAGGTGACGGAAGGTGTTACCCAGAACGTTGCCTTTTTGTCGGAGAGCTCAGGGAAGCTGCTGACCTTTGTAAACGGAAAGGTGATGGAGGATTACAGGAGTATGACCGAGCTTGCTGGAATGTATGAGCAGGACGCTGTTTTTTACAGTGAGGTTTCCGGGGAGCTGGGCACGGCATCGGCGGAAATGCGGGGAAATATAGAAGAGATTAACAGCGCTGTCGCCGAAGTGGCGGACCTGGTGGGAGAGATCGCCGATCATATGCAGGATATGAAGAGGTCCGCAGAGGATTCGGACGACAACTCCAGGGCGGTTCTGGGAGAGATGGAGGAGCTGTCCAGGTTAAGTGAGATACTGAACCAGACGGTGGCCTCGTTTAAGGTATGAGCGGAGGGCATATATGGTAAGGGAAGCCGAAGACAGGGATCTGCAGGAAATACTGGAATTGTATCTATGTCTCCACGAAACATCCGTTCCGGAATGTTCGGAAAATCTGCTGCACACCTGGCAGCAGATTTTGGAAGACGAGAACCACCACCTGATTGTGAATGAGGCAGACGGGAGAATCGTGTCCTCCTGCGTATGCGTGATTATTCCCAATCTGACGAGAAATGTGCGGCCTTATGCTTTTGTAGAAAATGTGGTAACCCATACGGATTTCAGAGGGCGGGGGCTGGCATCCCAGTGTCTGGAATATGCCAGGCAGATAGCGGAACAGTGCAATTGCTATAAGATGATGTTGCTCACTGGGAGTAAGAACCCGGGGACACTGGACTTCTACAGGAAAGCGGGATACAACAGCGGGGATAAGACGGCCTTTATCCGCTGGCTGGATTAAGGAAACGCTGGTTTAATCAGCGTTTCCTTAAGGGAGGAGCACTATGTGCCCCTTAATTCCACCAGGAGGCAAAGAAGCCGTCATTTGTGTTCCCATTTCGGATTGCGTAAGTATACAGGGTCTGGATGCTTCCTTCCCGGTATAAAATGTGATCGGGCCACCAGCTTAAGAATATTTCGTCCAGCTCCGCCGCCGGGGTGAAGGGCATATAGAAGATAAATTCTTCTCCCTCAGTCAGCCCGTAAGCCTCGGCGCCGATATAGCGCACGCCGTCCTCGATCCATTCTGCATTCGTTTCCGTTTCATAGGTCAGCTCTTCCAGCCGCATACTGCAGGAGTAATCATTGAGCCGGGTAATCTGTCCGAACCTGCCTTTAAATCTGCAGATATAAGAGGTTCCGTAAGGATATTCCGGCCCTGCTGCCGCCTCGCCGTCCTGATAGACCCCTTCGAAGCTGCCGTCTGCATCCAGGGTCAGCTCTGTATCCCAGGCACCCGCACCGCTGGAAAACACGAATTTGTACAAGGAGACGGCCTGGGGAAGACTGCTTTCCGGCAGGGCGGGATACAGATCATCCTGAATCAATTCGTTGGAATCAAAGACCACGGGATAGATTTCCGGTATATCTGCCGGATCCGCAGGCCCAATCACCAGCCTGAATTCCAGTGTGCTAAACAGGACGGTACTTTCCTTCAGCCAGTAATTTACCATTTCTCCAAAGGCTTTCATTTCACCGGTAAGCTCCAGAACCGGCAGGGAGAAATCCGCTGTCCGGGAATCCTCTGTCGTCACCTGGCCGCCCTCCAGGGAAAACATGGTGCAGCTATAGCTTGCCGTTCCCTGATACATTGTGGGCAGGTACTCGATCAGATAGTCTTTCCCGTCTTTTTGATACAGGAAAACAGAAGTCCAGCCCATATGAGCAGGACCGGCTTCCCTCTCCCAGATCACGGTTCCGTCCTGTCTGATTACTTCCAATCGGTAAATCTGTCCCTTTTCTTCCTCGGAGACGCGGATGTGTTCCGTTTCCCCGTCATGATCCAGGTCAACATGATCTAATATGGTGGCATGAAACAGGTCGGTGTCTTCCGCAGGCTGTTCGTCACCGTCAGGCGCCGTCTGCCCGGAAGATCCCGCCGGCTCGCTGCCGTCAGGCGTCACCTGCCCGGAGGCGTCGGCGTTCTGCGCACTCCGGAATAATTTCGTAAATTCGGGAAAAGCATCTTCCCAGGAGGATAGATACTCGTGGGGAGCCTGATAATACTCTTCGTCGATCATCAGATAAAGATTTCCCAGGTTGCCTACGGTATGGGAGGTGCCGTCCTGCAAAACAATATGAAAGAAGTAACCGGAACCGCCCCGGTTGTCGGCAGGCCGTGACACATAATTTCCGCTGCCTTCATTGAGCAGGGCTGTCATGGAGGGGATCCTTTCCGGGGGGAGCTCGTCTGTAAGGGATGGCGAACCGGCCTGAAGCTCCAGGCGGACACTTTGGACGTCCTCCGGGGAAAGGGACTTTGCCCATGCAGGGATTCCGTGGGAGACAGGATCTGTCAGGAAGCAGAAGGCCAGGACAAGGCACACGGCCATTGCTGCCAGTATGCCTCCGAATGCCGGTTTTTTATACTTCAGGATGGATTTCACACGTTCTTTTACACCGATTTCCCCGAAGGCGGGAGGACAGGCGGCAATACCTCTGTGAGAGGTACTGCAATACAGCAGTGCCTGAGAGTAGTCCGCCAGTTGATTCCTGTCCAGTCCCCTGATTACCCGCTCGTCACAGGCCAGTTCAATATCCCGGCAGAACAGCAGGTAGGACAGCCATACCAGCGGATTAAACCAGTGCACGGCCAGCAGCAGCATTCCCAGCAGCTTCCACCAGTGGTCTTTTCTTTGAATGTGCGCCTTTTCGTGGGCAATCACGTATTCCAGACTGCCGGCATCCAGCCCATAAGGAAGATAGATCCGGGGCCTTGCCAGGCCAAAGACAAAGGGGGAGCTTATTTTTTCACTGATATAAATGTGGTTTCTTAAAGGGACTGCCGTTTTCACCCGGCTTTTCAGGTGCAGCCAGCTATATGCCGAATAACCCGTCAGAAGAAGGGCGCCCGTCAGCCAGACCGCCGCCAGAATGTCCGGGAAGGAGGGGAGGGTTTTGTCTGAGGGGGCGCCGCTTTCCGGATTCCGAATCCCGGCCTGTCCGTCTGTCACCGGCATGGTATGCGTTCCTCCCGTTGCCGGCAGGAAACGGTTTCCGTCCGTATTTCCGGGGAGGATGTTTTCTCCCTGGGGATTGGCCGGCAGGGCAGATTCTCCCCGGGAGATATGGGAACCGGTTAAAGCCGCCGTCATTGCCGGTGCTTCGGGAATCAGGCTGAAAGGGCTTTCGACGGAGAAGGGACACAGGAGCCGGATAGCCGCGATCCCCCATAGAAGGACAGAGATCCACTTGGGAGCCCTGCGCAGGGCCAGCCTGGCGGCCATTACCGCCAGCATGAGCCAGAGCGCCGTCAGACTCATGCTTACGACTTGAAGAAACAGTTCCCTCATCGTGTGCCTCCTTCCCGGAAGCGGTCGATCATCCGTTGCACCTCGTCTATTTCCCGGGATGTCATTTTCTCCGTTTTGGTAAAGGCGGCTATAAACGCCGGCAGCGAACCGCCGAATTTCTTTTCCACCAGCTCGTCGATCTCTGACGCCTGGATCTCGTCCTTTGTGACCAGCGGGGATACAATGCTGTTTTCATTTTTCAGAATGCCACGCTCCGACAGACGCTTTATCACGGTATAAGTGGTGGTGGGCTTCCAGCCAAGCTGTTCCCTGCAAAGCTCCACAAGCTCCCTGCTCTTTATGGGCGCATGGTCCCAAAGAATCAGGCAGAAACGATATTCACTGTCAAAGATTTTCGGTGTGCTCATGGTACCTCCTTCATTTACTCTAATGTATTAGATTACATTAAGTCTAATACATTAGAGCAGGCATGTCAAGAGGGAAACAAGATTAGTCCTGTGTGTACAGCTCCCGGAACTCAGCGGCGGTAAACAGCTTCTGCAGAGTAGTGTACTTTGGTGAGCGCACCGCCAGGGGGGACGCATTTCCCAGGGGGATGGGATTGGGCAGCTTAATGGGGTCGCCGTCAAGAATAATCCGGTATTTTTTCTCGTTTTTATCGTATTGAAAGCCGTTGGGGGCTACCTTTGCATAATGTGTGATGGCTGATTGGGGGGCACCCACATAGAGGGCAATGTAGCGGATTTTGGGAATTCGTGACTCTGCCACGCGCACATAGTACCATTGGTGTTCGTTAAAGAATGCCTCTTCATAGCCTTCTTCTATCCGGGCGGGAAACACAACCGTGTCAAAGTCAGAGTTGTCCGTTACGTCCAATTCGATCCCCTCGTCGGTAAGAAGGGCAACCGCATCCTCGATAAAGCTTTCTATTGCATCTTCAATCAGCATGTTGCGGGTGGTGGTACGGTCGGAGTGCTGGGTGATTGCTTTGGCAATAGCATCCAGCTTTTGGATATTATCAAGCTTGAAGGGAACGGACAGGGGCTTTCTCAGGGGTTCTTCGGCCTTTTTCAGCCGGGATTTCAGTTTATCGTTTACAGAACTCATTTTGGTGCCTCCTTTTATTGTATTTGTCTGTATCATACAACTGGAAAAATAAAAAGTCAATAGAAAAATGAAAATACAAAAATAATTTTATAAAAACTGATTTATAATTATACGACTTGAAAAACAGAAATTGCCGTGATAGAATAATTTTGCGGCCGATAAGGCCTTCAGTGGATGGAAGGAGAGGAAACTATGGAGTTCTATACGGAATTAAAGACCCGCCCCGCAGATTTCGGCGGCGGATTTACCAACGGCATGACCATGACGGGAAGCGGTGCTACAGCAGGCTGCAGACGGGTATCCGGGGATGAGGATAAAACGGTTTTTGAATATGGGGACTGCATCATAGAATGCTTTCACAGGAAGAGGGGGAATGTCACGGAGTGTTGTACCACCTGTACCAATAACGGTGACAGCGCCGTTACTCTGGATATGCTGTCTTCCTTTGCCGTGAAAAACCTTCGCGGGGACATCCTGCACAGGGCATCCTCTTTCTGGAGCGCGGAGGGGCGGCTGATCAGCAGCAGGCTTGTGGATATGAACATGGAGCAGGCCTGGTGCCCTGCTTCTGTCCGGGTGGAAAAATTCGGACAGCTTGGTTCCATGCCGGTGCGCAAATGGTTTCCTTTTCTTGTACTGGAAGATTCCGCTGCCCACAGCTTTACCGGTGTACAGCTTTATTGCGCATCCAGCTGGCAGATAGAGGTCTTCCGCAGGGAAGAAGCCTTATCCCTGTGCGGCGGGCTGGCCGATTATGATTTCGGGCACTGGTGCAGGACGCTTGCTCCCGGGGAAGCCTTTACCACGCCCAAGGCCGTGCTTGCCGAAGGACGTTCACTGGAAGAAGTGTGCGATAAGCTGGTAAAGGCGCAGCGGCCGCGGATTGCGGAACCGGACAGGGATATGCCCGTTATCTTTAACGAATACTGTACCACCTGGGGGAATCCCACGGAGGAAAACCTGGAAAAGATTGCAGAAAGGCTGGAGGGCAGCGGTGTAAAGTACCTGGTGATAGACAGCGGCTGGTACAAGGAGGAGGGAAAGGACTGGAGCGGGACTATCGGGGACTGGAATATCAGCAGAACCATTTTCCCCGAGGGCCTGAAAAAGGCCACGGACAGGATCAGATCCCACGGACTGATTCCCGGGCTGTGGTTTGAAATGGAAAATACGGGCTGGGAGGCAGAGGCCTATCATCAAGAGCAGCATCTGCTGAAGCGCTTCGGTGTGCCGATTACGTCCGGCGGGCGCAGGTTCTGGGACATGCGGGATCCCTGGGTGACGGATTATCTTACGGATAAGGTAATCGGTACCTTACGGGAAAACGGGTTTGGCTATTTGAAGGTGGATTACAATGAAAGCATCGGCATCGGTTGTGACGGAGGGGAAAGCTTAGGGGAAGGGCTGCGGCAGGCGGTGGCAGCCTCCCAGGATTTCTTCAGAAAGATTGCGGAGGAATTGCCGGAGCTTGTGATTGAAAGCTGTGCCAGCGGCGGGCACAGGCTGGAGCCGTCCATGATGGAGCTTGCATCCATGGCAAGCTTTTCGGACGCCCATGAGTGTAAGTGCATTCCGATCATTGCCGCCAATCTTCACAGGCTGATCCGGCCGGAGCAGAGCCAGATCTGGGCCGTACTGAGAGCGGAGGATGATATTCACCGGATTCGTTACAGTCTGTGCGCAGGATTTCTCGGGCGGCTTTGTTTAAGCGGCGATATTTTCGGCATTTCCGAAGAATGCTGGCAGGAGACCCTTTCCGCCATAGCCTTCTATGACAGGATAAAGGAGATTATCAGGAGCGGTTGTACGGAGGTGATCCGCTGCACCGCCGAAAGCTATGGTAAGCCGGAAGGGTATCAGGCGGTGCTGCGGAAATATGAAAACAGATCCCTGCTGGTGGTTCACACCTTCGAAAACGGGGCAGACCCTGCTATCGGGGATTTGCTGCAGGGAAGAAGGATCCTGGACACCTGGGGAAGCGAGCTGTCGGGTGAGTTCAGGGCAAAGGCGTTTTTACTGGAAGAAGAGTATGCCTGAAATAGTGGGCCCACAGGTTATGACAATGGGAGAACCGGGGTATACTGATGGGGTCAGGAGGAGTTTTATGTCTGAGATCAGGGAACAATGTATGGCGGCGGCAGAAGAGCTGGCGGCGGCTGCCGGATTAAAGAAGGGACAGATCGTTGTGGTGGGCTGTTCCACCAGCGAGGTCTGCGGCTCCGGAATCGGTACGGATTCCCGGCCGGAGGTGGCGGTGGAGATCGTGGACGGGATTCTCTCTGTCCTGAAGGAGAAGGGGATTTATCTGGCGGCCCAGTGCTGCGAGCATTTGAACCGGGCAATTATTGTGGAGCGTGAGGCGGTTCCGCTGGGGGAGCCGGTGAATGTGATCCCTCAGCCCAAGGCGGGAGGATCCTTTGCCACTGCTCTTTACGAAAGGCTTGAGGATCCCGTTGCCCTGGAGGAAATCAGGGCGGATGCGGGGCTTGACATTGGCGGCACCCTGATCGGGATGCACCTGAAGCGGGTGGCCGTGCCTTTGCGGCTTTCCGTAAAGAAAATCGGTGAGGCGCCGCTGCTGGCAGCCCGTACCAGACCGAAATACATCGGTGGCAGCAGGGCCCGGTATGATGAAAACATGGGTTGAATGGAATGAAATTATAAAATTGGTTGTGCCGTCCAGGAAGGCTGGTATTGCCCAAAGAAACGGGCTTCGCCCCTTCCTGGCGTTTTTTTATGAAACTTTCCGGATTTAAGGATTCTTTAATAATTTGTGCGCTATCATGGGGCTCATAAAAAAGAAAGGAGAGACAGCATGTATTTACACATACTGAAAAGAGACCTGAAGCGCAAGAGAACCATGAATATCATCCTGCTGATCTTTGTAATTCTGGCGGCCACATTCATAGCCAGCAGTGCCAATAACATGATTACCGTAAACAGTGCACTGGATGATTACATCGAAAAGGCAGGCGTGTCGGATTACTGGTTTGCCTCCACCAACGCCGCCGATGTGGAGCGCTTCCGGGAGTTTGCCGGGGAGAACGGCTATGACTATACTATTTCGGAGCTGATTCAGATTGAGCCGAAAAATGTCCTTGTGGAAGGGAAGGGACTGGAATATTCCAACACACTGGTTCTGTCCACCCTGGGGGGCTTTCGGATCTTTGACAACCGGAATGAAGAGATCACGGAAGTAAAGGATGGTGAAATCTGGGTCACGGGCGTCCTATTTCAATCGAAGGAAAACGACTTTCATGAGGGCGGGAGGATTCGGATCAGCCAGGGCGGCGTGGAAAAGGAGTTTACCCTGCGGGGCTATACCAAGGATGCGCTTTTTGGCTCCACCATGGTGGGCATGACCAGGCTCCTGATCAGCGAAAACGACGCAAAGCTGTTTTCCGGGGAAAGCTTCTCGGTCTGCAGCGCGGTGGCGGTCTATACAGAGGACCCGGAGTATCGGGATAAATTTAACAGGCTTGCCTTAAGCACCGTGATGTCCATTGACAGGTCCATGTTCAAAATGATTTACATGATGGATATATTGATGGCGGCGATCCTGCTGGTGGTAAGTATCTGCCTGATCCTTATTTCCATGGTAATTTTAAGGTTCATCATCCATTTTACGGTAACCGAGGAATTCCGGGAAATCGGAGTGATGAAGGCAATCGGGATCAGAAACGGCGCTATCCGCGGGCTGTACATTGCCAAATATTTTGCCATAGCAGTGGTGGGCACGGTGACGGGGCTTGTGCTCAGCGTTCCCTTCAGTAAAATGATGGTAGGCGGTATTTCCGGGAAAATCATTCTTTCCGGCAGGGATTATTTTCCGGTCAATATCGGGGCGGCGATTCTGGCAGGGGCAGCAGTTGTGCTGTTCAGCTGGCTCTGTACCGGCAAGATCCGCAGATTCTCACCCATAGACGCCATCCGGAGCGGGGAGACAGGAGAGCGGTTTCGAAAAAAGAGCCTTTTGAAGCTGAGTAAGACTCGCCTGGCTGCCGTGCCCTTTATGGCGCTGAACGATATTTTCAGCAGTGTCAGGAGCTATGTCTCCATGATTATCATATTTATTCTGGGGACGCTGCTGGTCATCATTCCCGTCAATACCATTAATACCCTGCGCTCTGACGATCTGATTACCACCTTTAACATGGTGAAAAGCGATCACATTGTTTCTCAGGAGCTGCTCTTTCATCCCAACGAGGATAATGTGGCCAAGGTCTACGGGCAGTTTGACGAGCTGGGGGAGATGTTTGCGGATAACGGCATAGAAGCGGATATTTTCCAGGAGATCATGTTTCGGAGCAATCTCTGCAAGGGGGACAAAACGGCTAATTCCCTGTCCTTTCAGGGCTGGGGTGGAGTGACGACAGAGATGTATCATTATCTGGAAGGTACGCCTCCCCGGAATGAAAACGAGGTGGCGCTGACTTACCTGACGGCGGAGCAGATCGGTGCGGAAATCGGTGACGATGTGGAAATCACTACCGGTGCTGTGAGCAGGACTTATACAGTCACCGCACTCACTCAGAGTATGAACAATATGGGTGAGGGCGTGCGCTTTTATCAGGATGCAGAGCTGGATTTCAGCTGTGCGGCAGGAAGCTTCGGCATTCAGGTAAATTACAGGGATGATCCGGACCAGAGGGAGCTTGCCAGGCGCAAGGATCTGATTGAGAAGCTGTATCCAAGGTCAAAGATTTATACACCGGGAGAGTATATCGGCTATATGATAGGCAATGACGTGACGGGATCCCTGGAGAGTATGGAAATACTGATTCTGAGTATTATACTGGGGATCAATGCACTGGTGGCGGTGCTTATGGTCAAGAGCTTTATCGCCAGGGAAAAAGGCGAGATTGCACTGTTAAAGGCCATCGGCTTCGGAGACGGTTCCCTGATCCTGATCCAGACCCTGCGGATCGGTATGGTGCTGTTGATCTCGGTGATTGTGGGGGTACTGCTTTCCTCGCCCCTGTCCTCCCTGATTATCACGCCGATCTTTCGCATGATGGGGGCGTACAGCATTGAATATGAGATCCGGGTGATGCAGGTGTATGTGGTGTTCCCGCTGTGTATGCTGGCCGCTACAGCCTTTGCGGCATATTTGTCCGCAAGGGGGCTGCGGAAAATCTCGTCGTCGGATATAGCCAACATGGAATAAAAGGATTGTGAGTCACGGCAGAGCCGCGATATGGAGGGTAGAATGAATACTATATTAGAAGTCAGGGACCTTTGTAAGACATATGTGATAAATAAGCGTCAGAACAATGTGCTGAAAAACGTAAATTTCAGGGTTGACGAGGGGGAGATGGTAGCGGTCATGGGGCCCTCCGGATCGGGGAAGTCCACTTTGCTGTACTCGGTTTCGGGAATGGACGGAATCACCGCGGGAGAGGTAACTTTCTGCGGGAGAAATCTCGGCGAAATCGGTCAAAAGGAGCTGGCCGACCTGCGGCTGAATGAAATGGGGTTCATTTTCCAGCAGATGTACATGTTAAAAAATCTTTCGGTGCTGGATAATATTATCCTTCCTGCCTGTCAGTCCGACAAGCGGAAAGAAACCCGCCGGGAGACCACTGAACGGGGACATGCGCTGATGCGCAGGATGGGCATTATTGACATTGCGGACAATGACATCAATGAGGTTTCGGGAGGACAGCTGCAGCGGGCGTGTATCTGCCGCAGCATGATAAACAGGCCGAAGATGATCTTTGCCGACGAGCCCACCGGCGCCCTCAACCGCGCCTCCTCCGATGAGGTAATGGATGAGCTGGCAAAGCTGAATGCCGATGGAACCACGGTAATGCTGGTGACCCACGACGTGAAGGTGGCGGCCAAGTGTACGAGAATCCTGTATATTGTGGACGGCAACATCCAGGGAGAATACAAGCTGGGGCAGTATGACGGGAGCAGGCTGCGGGAGCGGGAGCGGGCCCTGAACGGGTGGCTGATGGAGCAGGGCTGGTAGCGCGGGAAGTACTAAGTCTCGCGGGGAAGAATTGCCTTGGGCAATTCTTCCCCCCAGAGGCTGTTTTGCGGAAACGAGAGATAAATTATGGCGGGAGGAAGGGTTTGATTGACGGATATATTGATTGTAGAGGATAATAAGGAGCTGGCGGAGGTGCTGTGTGATTTCCTGAGGGCGGAGGGATACACCGTGTCGGTGGCTCCAAATGCGGAGAAGGCCTTGCTGCTGTATCAAAGATACGGCGCAAGGCTGGTTGTGCTGGACATAATGCTGCCGGGGGAGGACGGATTTTCGGTCTGCGAGAAGATCCGGGCCCAGAACAATACGCCGATTCTGATTGTGAGCGCCAGGACGGGGAAGGGCGACAAGCTGCTGGGACTGAACCTGGGGGCGGACGATTATATTGAAAAGCCCTATGATATTGACATTATGCTGGCGAAAATCGGCGGCATTTTCCGGCGCAGATATGCCCGGGACGAGCTGACGGACGGCAGGATCCGGGTGAACCGGGTCAGCCGCACCGTATACAGGGATGACGAGCTTCTGGAGATGACGGCAAAGGAATTTGACCTGCTGGTGCTGCTGATGGAAAACAGTGGACGCACACTCACCAAGGAGTATCTTTTCAATACCATCTGGGGAAGCGACAGCTTTTCCGAGCAGCAGACGCTTACGGTGCATATCAAATGGCTGCGGCAGAAGATTGAGGAAGACCCGAAGCGGCCGCAGAAGATTCAGACAGTCTGGGGAGTGGGGTATCGGTATCTATGAGAGCATGGAGGAAGCTGCTTGCCGCCGTGGCGGCACTGGTGATGTCGGTTTTTGTTTTGGCAAATCTGGCCTTGTATCATATGACTGTTTCGGAAGGAGGCAGGCCGTACCGGGTGGAGGTAAACAGGCTGGCGCTTCTGATACAGGAGGAAGGATCCCAAAGGATTGACCTGTCACAGTGCAAATATGTGGAAAAGGTAACGGAAGACGATGGCGGAGAGGACTTTTACCTGTCCGGGAGCGATTATATGATACGGGAGATCGGCGGGATAAAATACCGATTTGACTATGCTGCCAAAAGAGACAGGCCGGATACCGGGGCATTCCTGATTTTAAACGGGGCCCTGGCCGCAATGACGGCGGCGGTGACGGGCATTTTACTTTATGTGCGCAGGAAAATACTGAGACCCTTTGAGGGCCTGACGAAGGTGCCTTTTGAGCTTTCCCGGGGGAACCTTGCGCTGCCGTTGAGAGAGGAAAAGAGCCGCTACTTTGGGAAATTCCTGTGGGGAATGGACCTGCTGCGGGAGAGCATCGAGCAGCAGAGACAGCGGGAGCTGGAATTGCAGAAGGAGAAGAAAACATTGCTGTTATCCCTGTCCCATGACATCAAAACGCCGCTGTCAACGATAAAGCTGTATTCCCAGGCATTGTCGAAAAATCTCTACACCGATGAGGAAAAGCGGAAGGAAATCGCTGAGAGCATTAACGGGAAGGCGGACGAAATCGAGGGGTATGTGGCCCGGATCGTCACGGCATCCAGGGAGGACTTTTTAAGTCTTGACGTAAAAACAGGTGAGTTTTACCTGTCTGCCCTGATGGGGATAATTGAGGGCTATTACCGTGAGAAGCTGGAGCTTGTTAAAACAGAATTGATTGTGGGAAAATACCAGGATAGGCTGCTTTCCGGCGATCCGGACAGGAGCGCGGAGGTTCTGCAGAATGTAATGGAAAATGCGCTGAAATATGGAGACGGAAAGTGTATCGAGCTGTTGTTTCCGGAGAGTGACGAGGGGGTCCTGATCGCAGTGAAAAACAGCGGCTGCACCCTGGACAGGGACGAACTGCCCCATATTTTTGACAGCTTTTACAGGGGTTCCAACTCCGGAAATGCCCGCGGAAGCGGACTTGGCCTGTATATCTGCAGACAGCTCATGCACAGGATGGGCGGGGAGATTTTTGCGGAGATTGACGGGGAGCATATTACGGTGACGGCAGTTTTCAGCAAGGCCTGAATGCTTATGCACCGGACAGATGTACCGTAAAAACCGCTTCCCTTACAGGGGAAACGGATGTATAATAAACCAACGGGAAATGGAAAAAGTATGCAGAGGAGACCAACTATGAAAATACTGATTATAAATGGCGGGCCGCATAAGGGAAATACATGGTTGTTGACCGAGAAGGTCAAACAGCTTCTGCATAAATTTGATAAAACAATTCTATTCAGAGAAATACATTTATCGGATATGAATCTTCCTTTTTGCACCGGATGCAGCAATTGCTTTCGTAACGGACATGTGACATGTCCTCATAGAGAGCTTATTCAGCCTGTCATGGATTGCATAGAAGACAGCGACGCCGTGATTTTTTCCGTGCCCTGCTTTCAGGGACATCTGCCGGGAATACTGAAAAACTTTACAGACCATATGGCCTTCATGCTGCACCGTCCAAGGTACTTTAAAAAGAAAGCACTCATCATAAGTACCACCGGAGGGGTATTTGCGGGCAGGACAACAAAAGCATTAGCCGCTGCCCTTTCGGGCTGGGGATTTAATAAATGCTATCAGCTGCCGATCACGGCGTTAAGCTGGAATGCCTATAAACCGACAAAAAGGGATTTCAGAAAGACATATAAGATAACAAGAAGATTTTATTTTGATACGAAATCCGGGAAAATACATGTTCCCGGCATCGGTGTACTGATACCGTTTAACTTATTTCAGGCGTTATGCGTCGGAAACAAAGGCGAAGAGAAGTATCCGACGGAGGATAATAATTTCTGGCCAAAGTATCTGGGAATGCGCTATGCACCGGGGATACCTGTGACTCCTGGGAAAAAACTGATAGGATGGCTGATATATCGGGTGGGGAAAATTCTCTCAAAGTCAATGGTGATCACATATAAGAAATAAATCAGTGTGTTTACGGCGGGGTATTGACGGAAGGACGAAAAAGGCTTTAAAATAAGGGGGAGAGAGGAGAAACGGAAAATGAAGAAAACAACGAAAAATCTGACATTGTCCGCCATGTTTCTGGCGATAGGCATGGTGCTTCCCTTCTTTACCGGACAGATTCCCCAGATCGGGAAGATGCTGCTTCCCATGCACATACCCGTTTTCCTGTGCGGGCTGATCTGTGGCTGGCAATACGGCGCGGTAGTAGGATTTGCTTTGCCGCTGCTGCGGTCGGTGCTGTTCAGTGTGCCGGTGTTTTATCCGGCGGCGCTGGGCATGGCGTTTGAGCTGCTGACCTATGGCCTGGTGGCGGGGCTTTTATACGGGCGCTCCAGGTGGAAATGCGTGATAGCGCTGTATCGTTCCCTGCTGGCAGCCATGATTGCAGGGCGTTTTGTCTGGGGGATAGCACAGATCATCCTGCTGGGAATCAAGGGCAATGTATTTACCTGGAAGGCGTTTATGGCAGGCGCTCTTTTGAATGCGGTGCCCGGCATTATCCTCCAGTTGATATTGATTCCGGCAGTTATGGCGGCGTTAAACCGTACCGGGCTTGTAAGGTTCGGGCAGCGGGAAACCGTGCAGCGGACAGTGAAGGAGGAATAAGTGTTGTGCAGCGGGAAGCGGTGAGCTGAGGGAATGGGCAGGACATGCTGTGGGGCGGGAAGCGGTGTCACGGTGAGCTGAGGGAATGGGCAGGACATGCTGTGGGGCGGAAGGCTGTGTACAGGTGAGTCTGGGGAGAGCAGGGTGTCTTGCAGGGATTCCTCGGAAAAATTGTCCGGCCCCAGGATTTGTGAAAGGGGTTTTCGGATATACTAAGGAAAAGCTTCGTTTTTCTAAATATAAAAAATGCGAAACAGAAAGGGATTTGAGTATGAAATATGTATGTGATGTCTGTGGATGGGTATATGATGAGGAAGCAGGTTATCCGGAGGGCGGTATTGCTCCGGGGACAAAATGGGAAGACGTGCCGGAGGACTTTGTGTGCCCGCTGTGCTTTGTGGGGAAGGAGCAGTTCTCACCCCAGTCCTGAAAAGCTGCCGTTTGAGCGGGAATTTTACCGGGAGCAATGAGTATGAGACAGACGATGCCGGCATGTCCGGCTCGTCTGTTCTGCGCTGTGAGGACAAGATCCTATGGAAGAATTGTTCTGGAGCAGGGAAGTTTACATAGAGGTAGGATAAATTGGTGGTCAGAAGATATGAGCCGGCGGATTGTAAGGGTATAACGGAATTGTTTTATGAGACGGTGCACGCCGTCAATGCAAAAGATTATACGAAGGAGCAGTTGGATGCCTGGGCTTCCGGAAAGGTGGATCCGGAGGAGTGGAACAGGACGCTGTCAGAGCATTTTTCCCTGGTTGCCCTGGAGGATGGCAGGATCGTGGGATTTGGCGATATGGATCAAACGGGTTATCTGGACAGGCTGTATGTTCACAAGGATTATCAGGGCCGGGGAATTGCATCTGCCCTCTGTAAGGAGCTGGAAAATGCGGTCCGGGAGGAAAAGATCACGGTACACGCTTCCATTACGGCAGTGCCCTTTTTCCGTGCCAGAGGCTATGAGATTGTAAAGAAGCAGCAGGTGATACGACAGGGGATTTCCCTGACGAATTACATTATGGAAAAGCAGCGGAGGGAGGCGGGCGCAGACAAAGGGCGCGGGGCTGTTTGAGTATGGGACAAATTCTGGAGGAATCCTTGATTTATGAAATATTATCCGTGGTAGGGGAAATTCCCGAGGGTTGTGCCGCTACCTATGGACAAATTGCAAGGCTGATCGGCAGAGATAAAAATGCAAGGCTTGTGGGGAAGGTCTTAAGCATGGCAGAATTTTACGGCAGTTATCCCTGCCACAGGGTGGTGAATCATGCGGGACGGCTGGTGCCCGGCTGGCGGGAGCAGGAGTTTCTGCTGCGGCAGGAGGGCGTTCCCTTCAAGGATAAAGACCATGTGGATCTGAAGCAGTGCAGATGGGACTGCTGAGGAGGTTCTTTGACAGTTATGATATGGCAGGAGGAGGTGCGGAACTTATGGAGTGCAAATACATAGAGGAGGCGCTGGCCTGTTACCCTATCGCTGACATAGAGTCAGCAGAAGTGACTCTGCTGCGGCATAATGAGAACATGACCTTTCGTGTGGGGAAAGAGTACCTGCTGCAGATTCATGAACCGGTTGAGGGATTTCAGGTCAGCCATATCTTTGAAGGAGTGGACCGACTGGCGGTGTATGAAACGGAATTCAAATTCCTTGCCTATTTAAAAGAACAGGGCATGATAATCCGGGAACCGGTGGAAAACGGTGAGGGGGAACTGATTACAAGGCTGAGCGGCGGGAGAACGGCCGCCGTTTCCAGATGGTTGGAGGGGGAATCCCTGGACAAACTGGAATTAAGCCAGGAGTACAACTTCCGGATCGGGGCGATGACCGCCAAGCTGCATAAGTGTGCAGAAGGATTTCAGGGCTTTCCCACGGTATCCTATGACAAGGCGCATTGTGACCGCATCAGAGAATGGATTCGGGGGCTGGAAGACAGAGGATTGAACCCGGGGTATTGCAGGGAAATGCTAAGGGCCTGTGATGCCGTGGGTGCTTTGCTGTGGAAAGAGCGTCATGGGTTTCAGATGCTGCACGGGGATTTGTCCCTGTCTAATATTTTGCAGACGAAGGGCGGGCTTGTCCCTATAGATTTTGCTTTTTCGGGAATGGGCCATCCCATGTTTGACATGGCAAACTTATTTGCAAATATAGGCAGCCTGTCAGACCGACAGGGGATTGCGGCAGGATACAGGAGCGCAGGCGGCGTATTTGACTTTGAAGCGCTGGATGCGTGTTTTGTGCTGTCGGTACTGGGAGGGATTGCCATCCATTTTGAACAGTGGAGTAAAGCGGACTGGTTCGCAGACAGAATGAAGCGGTGGTGCGGGGAAATCATGGGACCCTTCGGCAGGGGGGAGAGGCTGTACCGGGAGGACTTTTATCTGATTCATGCGGGGGAAAGGTGAGGAAGGGCTTGCTAGAAGGCCATAAGGTATATTAAGTGAATAATCAGCCGTAAAGGAAACCAGGAAATGTGATTGGTTGCCGTGAATAGGAGAAATTGCGTGTATTAAGGGGATAGCAGTGAAACATATTGTATACGAAAAGTTACATAAAGTACACAATACAAGGAATAAAGAATTTTGATAATACTTGAAAATATTCCTGCGAGGGAATATACTATAAAATAGTATTCTCTTTAATTGCGGGAGAAACCGAATGAAGTTTTAACGATTATTTAAATGGCGGATAAATGGGATATTACTAGAGGAAGGCAGTCATTCTTATAAAGAATGAAAGATTGTGGATGCTCTATTGAAGGAAAGGTGTGGTTGATTCCTGATGATGAAGAGAAACCGATGGATTCAAGACGCACCCGAAAGCAGTATAAGAGATAGGACAAGGACTCAGATGGATGTATTAACTAAGGAACAGCGACATAAAGCAATGGCCAATATTCGCTCCAAGGATACGTCCATTGAAGTGAAGCTGAGGCGGGCGTTATGGGAAAAGGGTTATCGCTATAGAAAGAATTACCGTGAATTGCCAGGAAGTCCTGATATCGTGATTACAAAATACAGAATTGCTATCTTTTGCGATAGTGAGTTCTTCCATGGGAAAGACTGGGAGCTTGTATTGAAACCAAGACTTTTGAAAAGTCAAAACGGTGAATACTGGATTAAAAAGATTCTCCGCAATATGGAGAGGGATGCTGAGGTTGATAAGAAGCTGCTGTTTTTAGGGTGGACTGTCATCCACTTTTGGGGCAGCGATATTAACAGGAAAATTGAGGAATGTGTTCAAGTAATTGAGGAATGTATTTTTGACTTAGAAATAGAGAGTTCTGATTCGTACTATTTCCATGAGGAACAGAACATGGCTATGTTTCCTCATGCAAAGCCGGAATTAAGGGATGCAGAGAGGTCTCTTTCCCATGTACTTATGGCATTGCGCGCATGAACCGATTCGCGCGGAGTATGTTGGGCAACAGGATAGCAATACTATTATATGATGGAGTTTGTCTGATGAAAAACTATGTAGAAGAAGTCCATTCCATGGAAAAGATGAATATCTTAGTAAATGAGTATAGCAAATATAAGGACAACCGGGATGTGATTTCTTTGTTTTCAGGGGCGATGGGACTGGATATCGGCCTTGGAAAGGCAGGGCTGAATATTGTAATAGGACAGGATTACGAACCATCCTGCGTGGAAACAATGGAAGCGAACGGGCATAGAGTCCTTGGGGGAGATATCAGGGAAATAAAGCCGGAAACGCTTCTGGAGTTGACGGGGCTGCAGGTTGGGGAACCTTTTATGATTTGCGGCGGTCCGCCATGCCAGCCGTTTTCCACTGCAGGGAAGCGACTTGGGATCAATGATCCCAGGGGAAGTCTCTTTATGGATTTCATCAGGATGATCGATTATATTCGTCCGCGTTTTTTTGTTATGGAGAATGTCAAGGGAATCATTTCCGCGCCGTTGAAGCATGTTCCGGCAGAGCAAAGGGAAAAAGATGACCCGGAGCAGAGGCTGGGGACGGTTTTGGATGTGATTCTGGCTGAATTTAGAAAGCTGGGATATAGAACCGTCTATGGTATCCTGGATGCTGTCAATTACGGGGTGCCCCAATTTCGTGAGCGTTTTGTGTTAATAGGCAGCAGGGATAGGGAAGAGATATTTTTGCCAATGCCAACGCATTTCCAGATTCACCAGAATCCGGAATATAGATGGAAAACGGTTGGGGATACGATAAAAGATCTGGAGGATGCACCTGGAGAGTATACACCGTTAAGCGGCGACAGAAAAGAATATCTGCATATGGTTCCGGAAGGCGGAAACTGGAAAGATTTACCTCAGGAAATCATTCCTGCTGCCATGGGAGGGGCTTATGAGTCTGGTGGGGGCAAGGTCGGGTTTTACAGAAGATTGTCATATGCGCAGCCTTCTCCCACGATTACCACATCCCCGGCCCAGAAGGCCACAATGCTCTGCCATCCGAGGCAGGACAGGCCACTGAGTATAAAGGAGTATGCCAGGATTCAGCAGTTTCCGGATGACTGGATATTTACCGGAACCATAGCTGCAAAATACAGGCAGATCGGGAATGCGGTTCCCATAGGGTTGGCTGAGGCTATTGGCAGAGCGGTCGTATCGACAGCAGACAGGACGTCTACAGTAGAAACAAAGCGGTTCAGGGGGACGGGTGTGCATAACAGAATAAAAAATGCAATGGAACTGGGAGGAAGCGCATATGGCGATTAACAATTCATATGATGAAGAAGCGGTGGTGGCGGCAATTGCAAAAGCATTGGAAACATTTTATGACACTCTGATTGAAAAGATTGATACGCTTGATATAAAAAAAGTGATTAAGAGAAAGAACCCCTATTTGTATCGTGCGAAAGCAATGGAAAACGCTTCGGAGATAGTGGAGTCTGTTTTAAGTGCTTTTGTAACATCCAGTGAGGAAACCATTTTTGGCAATTGTTTTTTTGAACCCATCGCAATAGCGGTAAGCGGGGGAAACAAGGCTCTGGCGGAAGGCATTGACCTGATGATACAGGATAATGTAAGTAATACAATTTATGCCATTGCTGTTAAGAGCGGCCCTTCTGTATTTAATGCGGACAGCAAAAAGCGTCAGGAACAGAATTTTATGGCGGCATCCAAGCTTGCGCAGCAGGTAAAGGCCAGGTACGAGGCTTATATAGGATACTGTTATGGTAAAAAGAAAGACAGTGGCAGGGGCAAGCCTAAGATGTATCGGGAACTGGCGGGAAAGCAGTTCTGGGCAGAGCTAACAGGGGATGAAAATTTTTATATTAAGATAATTGCTTTTATGGGCACTATGCCGGAGCAGTATGTTGCATCCTATAAGGAGAGCTACAATAAGGCGGCGAACAGGCTGATCAGAGAGTTTTCAAACAGTTTCTGCAAAGCGGACGGGGCGATTGACTGGGAAAGGTTGGTTGAATTTAATTCCGGGGATTAAGGTATTGTCTTTGACGAGAGGAGGGCTTCAGATTCTCAATGCAAATAGGGAAATCCGGGCTTTTCCTATAGGAAACTATGTTTTCAGGCACGTGCAGTAAGCGTATGTTATGTCTGTGGTTTGCTCCGTATCTTTCCCGGAAGAGCAGAACCATTTATCAGTAGCGGGAGAGGATAGACAAGGGCCTGGAACTGATGTACGGCAGCAGTATGGGAAGCATCCAGGCAGCTTTAATAAAGCTATCAGCCTGCGGCTGGGTGAACAATCCGATGCCAGTGCAGAAAGGAGGAAACAAGAACATGAAACAGATTAAACTGGAGAATTCCCCTATCGTTTATTATAGCAGCGGTTCAGAGCAGGACGAGTGGGTGCTGTTTCTTCATGCGGCCTTTGTGGATCACGGCATGTTTCAGAACCAGACAGAGTATTTTCGGGGAAAATTCAATGTGCTGACGGTAGACCTGATCGGCCACGGGCAGTCGGTAAACACCCGCAGGGGTGACGGCATTGACAAAATGTCGGAGTGGATACATGAGATCCTCAAGGCGGAAGGAATAGAGAAAATACATATTGTGGGTGTGTCGCTGGGGGCGGTGGTGGCCCAGGATTTTGCAAATCATTATCCGGATGAAGTGAAGTCTCTGGCCTGTTTCGGCGGCTATGACATTAATCATTTTGATCCCAAAATGCAGCGGGAAAACAGCGGAAAGCAGATGCTGATGATGCTGAAGGCACTGGTTTCCGTGAAATGGTTTGCAAAGGCAAACAAGGAGATTTCCGCCTGCACGCCCCAGGCGCAGGAGCAGTTTTACGAGATGAATATCCGCTTCCCTAAAAAGTCTTTCCGGTATCTGGCTTCGCTGAATGGTTTGGTAAACAGATTTACCACCGGGCAGAGGCCCTATCCGCTGCTGATCGGCTGCGGACAGAAGGACATTCCCATGGAGCTGGCGGCAGTGGAAGCGTGGAAGGCCGGGGAGCCGGACTGCGAAGTCATTCTATTTGAAAATGCGGGACACTGTGTGAACATGGACGTGCCCGGGATATTTAATGAGGCGCTGGAAGATTTCCTTGCCAAAACAGGCCGTTGTAGATATAATGATTTATATTTGAGATGAATGTACAGATTAGAGAGGAAAGAGAGATGGCGCTTAGTAAGAAACCCGTGACAGGGATGAAGGATATTTTACCGGAGGAAATGGAGCTTCGGGATTATGTGATCGGCGTGGTCAAGGAGACCTACGGCAGCTACGGCTTTCACTCCATCGAGACGCCCTGTGTGGAAAACATTGCGAATCTGACCAGCAAGCAGGGCGGTGACAATGAGAAGCTGATTTTCAAGATATTGAAGAGGGGGGAAAAGCTGAATGTGGCGGAAGCCGCAACCGAGGAAGAGGTGACGGACAGCGGGCTGCGGTATGATCTGACGGTGCCGCTGGTACGCTACTATTCCAACAATGCGGCGCAGCTGCCGTCTCCTTTCAAGGCATTGCAGATGGGGAACGTATGGCGGGCGGACAGGCCCCAGAGAGGGCGCTACAGGCAGTTCATGCAGTGCGACATAGATATATTGGGAGAGCCGTCCAACTTGGCGGAGATCGAGCTGATCCTGGCTACTACCACCACCCTTGGCAGGCTGGGATTTCAGGACTTTGAAATCCGCATCAATGACCGACAGATCTTGAAAGCCATGGCAGCTTACAGCGGCTTTGCGGAGGATTCCTTTGACAGCGTGTTTATCACTCTGGATAAGATGGACAAGATCGGCATGGAGGGCGTGGAAGCCGAGCTTTTGGAAAAGGGATTTGAAAAGAAGAGTGTAGAGAACTATCTTGCGCTGTATCGGAATCTGGAGCAGCAGGAGGACGGTGTGGCCTTTCTGGCGGAAACCCTGCAGGGTGTGCTGGAGCCTGCTGTGGCGGAAGGGCTGCGGGAAATTATCGACAGCGTTACCGCCACGAAGAACGCGGCATTCAAGATGGTGTTTGATGCCACGCTGGTGCGGGGCATGTCCTACTATACAGGGACAATCTTTGAAATTTCCATGCCCCAGTTCGGCGGGGCCTGCGGCGGTGGCGGCAGGTATGACGGGATGATAGGAAAATTTACAGGACAGGATATTCCGGCGTGTGGTTTTTCTATCGGTTTTGAACGGATTATCCTGCTGCTGACGGAGAACGGCTTTCAGATTCCTCACAGGCCGAAGAAGACGGCCTATTTGATCGAGAAGGGAATCGGGGGAGAAAGATTGTGCGAAATCATTGCAAAGGCGCAGGAGGCCCGCAGGGACGGCACTCATGTGCTGGTAGTCAGAATGAACAAAAACAAGAAATTCCAGAAGGACCAGCTGACAGCGGAAGGCTATGAGGAATTTGAGGAATTTTATAAGGAAGGCCTGAGGGGAGTCTGAGTAATTCAGAGAAGATTTATCGGGAAAAGAAATTCGGACAAAGTAAATCGGACAAAGTAAATCGGACAAAGTAATTCGGACAATGTAAATCGGGCAAAGCAAATCGGAAAAAGTATATCGGGAAAAGAAACCCAGAAAAAGTAAATCAGGGAGTGGAGGCATAAACCCTGGACAGGCAGACATTTTTGATAAGGAGGCTTACAGGATGGGTACGGAAATGGTTCAGTCCAGAACACATAATTGTAATGAACTGCGCATTGAGAATGCAGGAGAAAAGGTTACCCTTGTGGGGTGGTTTGAAAACATAAGGAAGGTCAGCAGGAATCTGGGCTTTTTGATTCTGAGGGATTTTTATGGGACGACTCAGGTGGTGGTGGAGACGGAAGAGATCATGGAGGTTATAGACGGCATCAATAAGGAATCCACCATATCCGTAACGGGAACAGTCAGGGAGCGTTCCAATAAGAACAGGGAGCTGCCCACCGGTGAGATCGAGGTGGTGCCGGATAGGATCGAGATTCTGGGAAAGTGTATTTACAATGCCCTTCCCTTTGAGATTAATCAGTCTAAGGAGGCGGACGAAAATGCCCGTCTGAAATATCGGTATCTGGATCTGCGCAATCCGGAAATGAAGAAAAATATTGTGCTGCGCAGCAAAATTGTGGCGGAGTTTCGCAGGAGAATGAATGAACTGGATTTTATGGAGATCACCACGCCTATTCTGACCTGTTCTTCCCCGGAGGGAGCCAGGGACTACCTGGTGCCTGCCAGGAATCATCCCGGCCGCTTTTATGCGCTGCCCCAGGCACCCCAGCAGTTTAAGCAGATTCTGATGGCTTCGGGTATTGACCGCTATTACCAGATTGCCCCCTGCTTCCGGGACGAAGATGCCAGGGCGGATCGTTCTCCCGGAGAGTTTTATCAGTTAGATATGGAGATGGCCTTTGCAACCCAGGAGGATGTGTTCTCCGTGATCGAGCAGGTGCTTCCGCCTGTCTTTGAAAAGTACGGTATTTACAAGACGGCCAGCAAAACGCCCTTTGTACGCATTCCCTATTCCGAGGCCATGGATAAATACGGCTCGGACAAGCCGGACTTAAGGATTGACCTGGTGCTGACGGATGCTACCAGGCTGCTGGCGGACTGTGGATTTGCTCCTTTTGAAGGGCAGACGGTGAAGGCTGTGGTGGTGGAAGGATTCAGCGCTACCCGCAAGCAGATTGACGCTATCTGTGCCGAGACAGAGGTTCAGACCGCGCGCAAGGCCTACTGGTTTAAGATGGATGAAAACGGAGAGCTGGCAGGGGGGATTGCCAAGTTCCTGCAGGATAAAAAGGAAGCGGTGATTGCAGGCTTAGGCTTAAAGAAGGGTGATTTCGTGGGCCTGGCGGCAGGAAAGCCGGGAGAAGCCCGGAAGACTGCCGGCGTGTTACGAAAGCTTTTAGGCGCGGCAGACGAGAAGCATATGAGAAAGGACTGTTATGAATTCTGCTGGATTGTGGATTTCCCCATGTATGAGATCGGGGAGGAGTCCGGAGAGCTGGAATTCTGTCATAACCCCTTTTCCATGCCCCAGGGCGGCATGGAAGCCCTGACAAAGCAGGATCCCCTGGAGATTCTGGCATATCAGTATGATCTGGTGTGTAACGGGGTGGAGCTGTCCTCAGGCGCGGTGCGTAATCATGATCCGGAGATTATGATTAAGGCATTTGAGCTGGTGGGTCTGGGAGAAGAGGATGTGAAGGCGAAATTTCCCGCCATGTACAATGCGTTCTGCTATGGCGCGCCCCCTCATGCAGGCGTTGCGCCGGGGGTTGACCGCATGATTATGTTGATCTGCGGCGAAGAGAGCATCCGGGAGATCATTCCCTTCCCTATGAATAAGAACGCCTGCGATGTGATGATGGGAGCACCGGGGCCGGTGGAGGAGAAACAGTTAAAAGAGCTGCACCTGAATATTGTCTGCAGGGAGGAATGAGAGTCCGGGGAGTATGGAATGAGTGTCCGGGCGTTGCGGACAGGGAGTGAGATATGAATATAGCTATCGTAGAGGATGAGCCGGCACAGAGCCGCCTGCTGCAGCAGTATGTCCTGGCCTGGGCACAACTGCGGAGCAGAACTGTTCACACATTGATCTATGAAAATGCCGAGAGCTTTCTGTTTGATCTGGAGGACAACGGGCCGGATGCCGTATTTGCGGATATTCAGATGCCGGGGATGAACGGCATGGAGATGATACGGAAACTCCGGGAAAAGGACAGTGAAATGCCGGTGGTCTTTACCTCGGGACTGTCCGACTTCCTCCAGGAGGGCTATGAGGTGCAGGCATTGCACTATCTGGTCAAGCCCATATCGGAGGAAAAGGTATTTGCATGTATGGACAGGATCTGCAGCCGGAAGAATACCCGGGAGCTGTATACCGTAAGGACTCCCGACGGAATGGCCAGGCTGGATCTTAAAGAGGTCAATTACTGTGAAGCAGAGGGGCATTATATCAGATTCGTGATGGCGGACAGGTCGGAAATCCGGGCAATGAAGAGTATTTCCGAGCTGGAAAGGGAGCTGCCGGGGGATGTCTTTGTCAAGTGTCATCGCTGCTATCTGTGCAATCTGTCAAATATAAAGCAGATTGTAGTGGACAGTGTCATTTTTGACAACGGTGCTTCCGCGCCGGTGAGCAGAAGATTGTACCGGGAGTTGAATCGAAGCTTT
>CAJTKW010000012.1:0-36274 GCA_910577035.1 uncultured Acetatifactor sp. | reverse complement strand
AGGAATCGCCTTTGACTTCCGGAGGATGCCGCCAGGGGAGTGGCGGGGAGGCTGAAATGATAGTTCTATGGATGGCAGTGGGAGCCGCTGCGCTCCTGGGGCTGCTGTTTGGAGGCAGGACGTACCTGATCCGGCTGGTAGACCGGCGGATCGGGAATTACCAGAATGACCTGCTGCAGAAGCACTGCGAGGAAGTGGAGAATATGTACCGGCAGACCCGGGGCTGGCGGCATGACTATCACAATCATATCCAGACCATGAAGGCGTATCTTACCATGGGAGAGACGGAACGGCTGGGGAAGTATCTTGACCGTCTGGACGAGGACCTGAGCACGGTGGATACGGTGGTCAAGACGGGGAACGTGATGATTGACGCGGTGCTGAACAGTAAGCTGTCCCTGGCCAGGGCCAAGAATATAGAGGTGGATGCGAAGGCTATCGTTCCTGCCGGTCTGAATATTTCCGAGATTGATCTGTCGCTGATTATCGGCAACCTGATGGACAATGCCATGGAGGCATGTCTCAGGATCCGGGAGGAAGAGAAACGGTTTATCAGAGTCTATATCGACGTTATGAAGGGCCAGCTGTACATTTATGTGATGAATGCCGTGAACGGGCGGCCGCAGAAGAAAGGCAGGGAGAGCAGACAGGAAGGGGGTTACCGGGAAGGGATCCATACGGAAAAAAATTTCCGGGAGGAAAGCCGGCCGGCGGAGTATCCCTCCACCAAGGAAAGCCGGGCCCACGGCTTCGGACTGATGCGGATTGACAGGGTAGTGGAGAGATATAAAGGGTATATTGACAGACAGGATGAAGAAAATGTATTTGCCACGGAGATCCTGCTGCCATTGATGCACGAATGAAACCATTCGTGCATCTTTTTGTTTTGGGTGCGCCGGGGTGATATAATAAACATCGCAATGGGGAAACAAGGGGAGAAAAAGCGGTTACAGAAGGAGGTTACAGCGTGAAGCAGGAATCACAGTATCAAAAACACTATAACATTTTTCAAAACATAGGTTATTATTTCAAGTATTACAGGCAGAGCATTCCGATTTTCCTGTGGCTGAGTCTTGTGGAAATCGTGTTTGGTGCGGTAACTCCCCTGTTTGGAATTTATCTGCCCAAGCTGGCGGTGGATCTGGCTACGGAGGGAGTCACCTGGCAGCGGATGTGGCTGACCCTGGGGGTATTCGGGGGGCTGTGCCTGTGCATCCGGATGGCGGCAGCGGCCAGTGAGGGGGGAAAATATTATCTGTACAATACCAGGCGCAATGAGCTTTTGGCCAAGGTGTTCCTGAAGACTCTCCGCATACCCTACCGTCATGTGGAAGAGGGGGAAACCAAGGACCTGTACTGGAAGGCCATGGGAATCATCAACCAGGGGGACTGGAGCGCTCTTCACAGAATAACATACGGAACTATCAGCATTATTCGGAATGTGATCAGCTTCCTGCTGTACAGCACCGTACTCAGCTTCTTAAACCCGTTCGTGGCGGCGTTATTGATTTTGCTTGCCCTGGTGCAGTATTTCATCAGTCTCCGCAAGATCAAATATATGGAGAGGTTCCGGGAAGAGGACGCGGAGCTGGAAAAAAAGAGATCCTACGTTTATTACAGCGCCATGGGAAATCAGGCTGCGGCCAAGGACATCAGAATCTTCGGGATGAAGCGGTGGCTGAACAGGGAAAAGGACCTTCTGCTGGAGAGGGTCAGAAAGCTGGAACAGAAGAAAAGCCGGGCAGATTATTTCTTTTGGCAGGCAGGCAGCCTGCTGAATCTGGGGCGGGACATATTTGCCTATGGCTATCTGTTAAGTCAGGTGCTTGGGGGCACGGTGAGCCCGGGAGAATTTGTGCTGTATTTCGGGGCAATAACCGGATTTTCAGGCTTTGTGGGGAGTATTATGGACAGCCTGGCCGAGCTGCGCGGAGGCTCGCTGGAGACCAATTATTTCAGAACCTATATGGAGCTGCCGGAGGAGGACCGGAATACGGGGCAGCGGCATATTTCGGAGCTGACCGGGCCGGTTTCCATTGAATTTCAGGACGTTTCCTTTTCCTATGACAAAGCGGCGGAGAAAAAGATATTCGATCATTTTAACCTGAAGATAGATGCCGGGGAAAAGCTGGCCCTGGTGGGTGTCAACGGTGCCGGTAAGTCCACCTTCGTAAAGCTGCTTACCGGCATGTATGAGCCGGATGCGGGGAGAATCCTGATAAACGGAGTGGATCGGAACCAATTCCCCAGGGAGGAGTTTTACCGGTTGTTTTCCGCCGTCTTTCAGGAGCCCTTTATCCTGCCGGTGACAGTGGCGGAGAATCTGACCTTTGACAAAAATTACGACAGCGGCAGGGCGTGGGACGCCTTGGAGCGCGCGGGCCTGGCGGATAAATTCCGTGAGAAGGGCGTAACCATGGATACCTTTTTTGATAAGGATATGGACGAGAACGGAATCGAGCTGTCCGGGGGAGAGCAGCAGAGATTCCTGCTGGCCAGAGCGCTGTATAAAGACGGCCCCGTCCTGGTGCTGGATGAGCCCACGGCGGCCCTGGATCCGATTGCAGAATCGGAGGTCTATGAAAATTATAACAGATACTCTGACAATAAGACGGCTGTCTTTATCTCCCACAGGCTTGCAAGCACACGGTTTTCGGATCGGATCGTACTGCTGGGGGAGGGCGGCATCCTGGAAGAGGGAAGCCATCAGGAGCTGATGGACAAAAAAGGCGCATACGCGGAAATGTTTGAGGTGCAGAGCCGCTATTATGCTAAGGATAAGCTGGAAAAGGAGGCGTTTTAGGGATGATGGAGGAATCAAAGCTTTTGGAAAAGCTGCCGTTAAAGCAGCATCTTGGCAATATCAGACGGGTGATGAAGCTGATAACGAGTCTGGATAGGAGCTATGTGCCCTGGAATGCGGTTTCCATCCTTTTGTCTGCCGTGATAAGCTATGGGGGAATGATTTTATCTGCTTATGTGCTGAACAGAATTGCAGGGGAATTTGCTTTTGCCGAACTGTTTCAAAAGGTTATTCTGGGGGTGGTGCTTTTAAGTCTGGGGTGGTCTGTGCTGAGCATCCTGAACCGGAGAATTAATGTGAAGAGTCAGATGATCGCTGAGAAATATCTGGCACTGCAGCAGGAAAAGATCATGAATATGGATTTTTCCATGATTGACAGCCCCAGGCTGAAGGAGCTGCAGGAAAGGATTCGTCTGGAAAATAACTGGGGGGCCGGGATCTTCACCGTGTTTTGGTGCGGGAAGGGTGTGCTGGAGTCCCTTGTCAGGATCATAGGGGCGGTAGTTATTGGGATTCCCATGATTTCCTATTTTCAAAGGGAAGACATGGGATGGCTGTGGGCGGTATTGCTTCTTTTGCTTCTGATGCTCGGAATCGGCCTGAAGCTGTATCGGTATTTTCAGAATATGAGCCATTATGTAATGTTTCATGTACCAACTGCGGAAGAAAAGAAATTCCTGTGGAATTATGTGTGGGACTTTGCATACGGATCCTGGCATTACCGTTACGGGAACGGAAAGGATGTCAGGATCTATAACAGCTATGATGTGATGAAGAAATGGACTTTTGACAAGCTGCAGAACAAGGATTTTTTCAAGTATGCCGTCAGGCGTCCCGGCATTGGGGATGCGGGGATGTCCGGCATCCAGACGGCCTTGTATGTACTGTCACAGACAGGGGCTTACGGAATTGTCATTATGGCGGCCCTGAAGGGGAGTATGCCGGTGGGTTCCCTGATCCTGTACGCGGATTGCCTTGCCAATATTATGATTCAGGCGGTGTATGTGGTGACGGCCTGTCTGGAGTTATGTATGGCGGCTAGAAAGCAGGTGGGAATCCTGGAGCTGCTGGAGCTTTCCGACGAGATGTATAAGGGTTCCCTGCCTTTGGAAAAGAGAAGTGACAACCAATATCACATTGAATTTCGGAACGTTTTCTTTAAGTATCCGGGCAGTGAGGAATATGCGTTGAAGAATTTTTCATTGAAGTTTAAGGTGGGAGAGAGACTTGCCATCGTGGGCAGGAACGGATCGGGGAAAACAACCATGATTAAGCTGCTTTGCCGGCTCTATGATCCCGATGAGGGGGAGATCCTGGTCAATGGCGTGAATATTAAGAAGTTTCGCCATGACGAATATTCAAAGCTTTTTTCGGTGGTATTCCAGGATTATAAGCTCTTTTCCCTGATGCTGGCGGAGAATATAGCTGCGGACAAGGACTACGACGGGGAGAAGGTGCGGCGGTGCCTGGCGGATGCAGGGTTTGAGGAGCGCCTGGAAAAATTGGGGGAGAAGGGGATTGAGAGCTTTCTGTACAAGGATTACACCGATGAGGGTGTTGAAATCAGCGGCGGAGAGGCCCAGAAGCTGGCTATTGCCAGGGCCATCTACAAGGAAGCACCCTTTGTGCTCTTAGATGAGCCCACGGCGGCTTTAGACCCTATTGCGGAGGCGGAGATTTACGGTAACTTTGACAAGATTGCCGGAGATAAGACCGCCATTTATATCAGCCACCGGCTGTCCTCCTGCCGGTTCTGTGATAAGATTGCAGTATTCGATCACGGGGAGCTGGTGCAGACGGGAAGCCATGAAGAGCTCCTGGCAGAGGAAGGAGGCGTCTATGCGTCTCTCTGGAACGCCCAGGCGAAGTACTATGAGGCGGGGTAAGGAATCTTAGATTATACAATAAGGAAAAAGCAATTGGTACAAAACCATGCCCTCGCTGCGGCGGGAAACTTGTTATTCGTACCGTATCGAAAGGGAAACATCAGGGAAAAAGATTCTTGGGTTGCTCCGGTTATCCAAGGTGCAGGCATATAGAGAATTTGCCGGATGAATCATAAAAGGGGTACGGGCTGACCCGATCATACTCAGCACGGAAGATCGGGAAATGTAATTCGTCCCTGTATAGAATAAAGACAGACAAGGGGGTGCAGGCTGCCATGGAATGGATTACCGGATTGCAAAAGGCGATTGACTATATTGAAGATAATCTGACGGAAACGATTGATTATAATATAGTGGCAGCGCAGAGTTTTTCATCAGTCTATCACTTCCAGCGGATATTCAGTATCCTTTGCGGATTTACCATCGGCGAGTATATTCGTGACCGCAGGTTGACGCTTGCCGGTGCGGAGCTTGCCATGAGTGACGCAAAGGTAATTGATGTGGCGCTGAAGTACGGCTATGAAAGTCCGGACAGCTTTGCAAAGGCCTTTCGGAAATTTCATGGCATACTGCCGTCCCAGGCTCGAAATGACGGCAGTCATCTCAAATCCTTCTCCCGCCTTGTACTAAATCTTTCATTGGAGGGCGGTACAACTATGAGGTATCGAATCGAGGCAAGACCAAAATCAGCGCTGATCGGGTACAGGAGACGTTTTGAAGGCACACCCTATGACGGGCTGAGAAGTAAGCAGGAAGAGGATTTTTTCATTTCTACAAGAGCATATCAATGGATGCTTAAGGGAATGTCAAATGACAAGCTGTCGGATTACTGCGTCCTTACCAATATGGATGACGATGGCTATGATTTTTACATTGCGGCGGCAGTCGATGACTATGAGCGCAGTAACATGTATAACAGTAATGTTACCGGGATTGATTTCATGGACAAATTCCAATTCCAGGAAATCATTCTTCCAGAGAGGACATACGCTGTTTTTGAGACGGAGAAGCAGAAAATGCCAATCCCCCAATATTTTGATATTCGCAGGCAAATAGCCGCCGCATGGCTCTCAAACGAGGAGTATCAAATCCTCAATGCACCGGAGCTGGCCGTTTATCATTGGGGACTTGTCGGCGGCTATGCCGACAGGACCATTGAAATCTGGATTCCTGTGGAAAGGAAATAATGTCCGGTGCGGAGCTTATTTCGCCAGTGTTTCTTCCTGGAGCCTGTCAAATTCCGCCATGCACTCGTCTACCGTGGCGCCGTTTAGCAGGCTCCGTACAATGAGGCAGGTATTTCCCCACTGCTCCAGATTCATATTTGCATTGGCCCCGAGGACGTAGACGTTTTCCTGTATCCTGTCGTTCAAAGGCTTTAATGCAGGAATACATTCCACTTCCACGTTTTTGGAGGGGGAAATCACTTTATTCGTTTCCGCATATACCTGGAGCGCTTCGTCGGAAAGAATCACGTCCATCACGTCCATGGCGTCCCCGGCGTGCTCCGCACTTACGCCGACTCCGAATCCCGTCATGGGCATTACGGGCATCTGCCCCCTGCTGCTGGGGAAACCGATGACCAGCATATTAAAATCCGGGTCCCCGTAGGCGGTATTGGTATTGGCGGCGCCCCAGTATGCCATGACAATGGGAGTTTTCCCGGCGAGAAAGTCCGCGCCTTCGCCTTCGATTGCTTCGCTGACCAAAGCCTTTTCGGCGTCGATATAGCCACAGTCGATCATCTCCTGGAGGAATTCAAATCCGGGACGCATATAATCGCTGTATTTTCTTTCTCCGCTGTTTAAGGCCGCAATTTCCGCTTCCGTGTTTCCGCCGTTATATAAATCCGCGTAGCCTAAAGCCAGAACAAAGGTTTCCAGCCACCAGCGGTTTGCCCCCACCGGCGTTTCGATTCCGTTTTCTTTGAATACCCTGCAGCATTCCAGGAAATCTTCCGGAGTCTCCGGCAGTTCCAGCTGACAGCGGTCGAACAGATCCTTGTTGATAAACAGACCATAGGCCACCACCTCCTGGGGAATGGCCACCAGCTTTCCGTCGATGGTATTTGCTGTTTTCACAACGTCCCGCAGGTTTTCCGCGCATGCAAGCCCCGACAGGTCCATAAGCAGTCCTTCTTCTCCCAAAGTCTTGATTACATCAGGATTCAGCAGGTAAATATCGTCCATATTGTTTCGCGCCCGATCCAGGGCCACATCATCATATGTCCTGTCCTGATAATTTTCTGCCGTATATGTGACATAGCCAACGGACACGCCAAGCTTTTCCTCCGCCATGACAATTGTTTTATCGCAGGCGCTTCTGGCCACGTTTTCCGCATCCGGATTTGTTTTTTCCATGGGACTGTACAGCGTTACAACCCGCACGTCGGCCTCATCGGACTCCGCCAGGTTAAAACCGTCGCTGTTCCCGCAGGCCGTTAAGATAAGAACCGCGGTTCCTGTCAAAAGAGCCGTCACTGCTTTCCTGAAATCAGATCCCTTTCCTTTTTTCATTTCCACTTTCCGTTTACTCCTTCTTAAAACCTGTTCTATATTTCTTTTGTTCCTTTTTCATGTACATATTTTTGAATTACTTGCTTTAGCTGCGCCATGTCGATTGGCTTTGCCAGATGGACATTCATTCCGGCATTCAGGGCTTCTCTTTCGTCTTCGGCAAAAGCATTTGCCGTCATGGCGATGATGGGGATTTCTCCTGCATCTTTCCGGGCCATGGCCCTGATGGCCCTTGTGGCATCGTAACCGTTCATCACCGGCATCTGAACGTCCATAAGAATGGCGTCAAATTCCCCGGCCTTGGAATTCGCAAAGCGTTCCAGGGCCAGTCTGCCGTTTTCGGCAATTTCACAGCCGGCACCCTCCATTGCCAGGAGTTCCGATAAAATTTCCGCGTTGATTTCATTATCCTCCGCCGCAAGGAAATGCAGCCCCTTAAGGCTTCCGGCTTCTTCGGCTTTCGGTGTCGTATTTTTCCCGGTTTCTTCTGCCTGAATTTCCATTATTTTTTCCTTCAGGGCGGATAGGAAAAACGGCTTTGGGAGCACTCCCGTATATCCCGGCGGCAGCCCTTCTTCCACAGGATTCCGCTTCTCTATGTCATGGTCGGCCATAATAAGAAGAGGCGCGTTGGGGGATAGAAAGTTTCTGATTTCCGCCAGGGCCTGCATGTCGGCCATAACAGATCCCTCCACATCCAATAACGCCAGATGATAAATCCTTTGCGCATCCCCGGAATCCTGTGAAAGGGAGGGAGCGTGCATTCCGGCAGGCACGATGTCCACCCCAACGTCCATGTCCTCCATGAGTGTCCGAATGTTCTTGCCTTCCTGCGGATCATTCCCCACATAAAGGATCCGGGATATGCCGTTTTGCTTCCAAAACAGCTTATCCGCCTGTCCCTCGGGGATACGAAATTCCAATTCAACCCGGAACAGGCTTCCCTGATCCACCTCGCTGGAAACTTCAATGGTTCCGCCCATGAGCTCAACGATATTTTTGGTAATCGCCATGCCCAGGCCCGTTCCCTGGACCTTGTTCGTGGTACTGTTCTCGGCCCTTGTAAACGCATCGAATATAGTTTTTAAATATTCCTTTGTCATCCCATATCCGTCATCTTCCACTTCGATGAGAATATGTTCAAACTGGCTGGAACGCTGTTTCAGGCCGATGATCCGGAACCAGATATTTCCTCCTTCCGGCGTATATTTCACGGCATTGGAAAGAAGATTAATCAGAATCTGATTGATCCTTGTCTCATCACCCAGCAGACGCTCATGTTTAATGTCCCTTACTTCCACATGAAATTCCTGTGCCCTTGCACTTGCCATGGGCCGGATGATGGCATCGACGGAAGATACCAGATCATTGAGAGTAAATTCTTCTACGGTCAGAACAACCTTCCCGCTCTCAATCTTGGAAACATCCAGAATATCATTTATCAGGCTGAGGAGGTGCTGTCCGGATGCCGTAATCTTTTTCGTATATTCCCGCACCTTATCCGGGTTTTCGGCATCCTTGGCAAGCAAAGTGGTAAAACCAAGCACTGCGTTCATCGGCGTACGGATGTCATGGGACATGTTGGACAGGAACATGGTTTTGGAGCTGCTGGCCAGCTGCGCAGCGTGCAGCGCTTCCGCCAGCTGCTTGTTATGCAGCTCCCGTTCCGCTTCCCGATCCCGCATGATTTTTCTCTGCTGTCTCTGATTAAAATAATACAGAACACAGCACAGGAAAAACGCAATCAGCATAACCGTTACAACAAACAAGATGTTCTGATTAACGGTTTTGCCTTCCCGTTGAATGGCCTCAATCGGCACATATCCGATTAAATAAATGGTACCGCCGTTTACGGTCCATATATAATTCAGGGCGCTTTTTCCCCGTATATTATGCTGGAACATCATATTTTTCCCGTTTTGGATGCAGCTCTTTACTTCCGCCTGAAGCGCGGGATCCTGAATGTCGTTTGCCCTGTAAAAGTCTTCCAGGTTCAGGTGTCCTGCGCTGCGTTCTCCCATTCCCTTTGGTTTCAGCACGAATCGTTCCGTCCTTGCATCCATAATATAGAGCATGGCCTGATTGCCATAGAAACGGTCGGGAAGCTATTTATCTACGGAATCATAAGTATATTCTGCATATAGGGTTCCGATTTCCCGCCCATCCCTTGACACCGGACATTTGAGGGAATACGCCCAGGTTCCCATATAATTGACATAAGAATGGGAAACTGCCAGTCCCTCTACCATACCGCCCGAAAAGTCCAGCGCTTCTTCGGAAAAAGCATCCCCGGTATTGGAAATCCCTTCCGTTTCACCTTCTCGGATATACGAAATTTTTACCATCGTCTGATTCGGCTGGTAAGAAGTAATATAGGCCTCAGGATCTTCCAGCAGAGCAATTTCCTGTGCCATCAGCTTTTGATACTCCGCTTCTTTATTCAGAACGGACTCTATGGTGCTTTTTATCAGGTTCAGGCTTTCGTTCAGGTTTTGGACGGCTGACTCGGACATTTCCCTCGATATTTTTAAGGAAACAGAGAATACGATAGCTCCAAGGATACAAAAGACAAGCAAAATCGAAAGAAGCAACGATAATCCCTTGTCCGGCCCGTTTCCGTATTTTTTTCTTTTCATATACATTCACCAGAATTCTTCGCTGTTTTCACGGTATTTTTGCATTCCATCGAATGATTTTGTTTTTCCATTGATTGTTACCTGTGATACGATAAATGCTCCGCATTCAAGTCAGGAATGGCTATCCGGCGGTTTCCTGACTTGAATATGGTCATTATACATCATATGGGACTTCACGGCAATTTGTTTTTACTCGTTTGTACCTTTTTTCGATTATGATACAGGGAGGTATCGGTTCAGACTCCCCTGCCGCGAAATCAAAATTGCACTCCCATGCAGTTTAGCGGGACTTTCGGGATATAAGCCGGCGGCTGCATTCCGCCGCAGCCTCTTGACAAATACAGGAAATTAGCTGATAATAGCGGTGTTGCAGTAAGGGAGAGGGCCGCAGAGAAGCGATGAAAACTTACCTTTTAAATGTGGGGGAGCTGATCCGGGAAAGGAATGAGAGCAGGATTACGGAGCTGCTGCCTAAGCTGGACGAGGCCAGACGGGAAAAAGTCCTGGCGGCAAAGACGCCGGGGATAAGGGCGGCAGAGCTGGGAGCAGGCCTGTTGCTGCAGAAGGTGGTAAGGGACTGGCTGGATCAGAAGACAGATGACGACGCTGCCCAGGGGTCCTCCAAGGGATCCTCGGACCGCATCCTTTGTACGGTTTCCGGTCTTGGAGCACAGACGGAGGCTCCCCTTGCCCTGGCTTACCGCTATGGGGAGAAGGGGAAGCCGTATTTTCGGGAAATTCCGCTGTTTTTCAGTCTTTCCCATTCCGGGGAATATGTGCTTTGCGCGGTGTCCCGCCGGGAGGTAGGAGCGGATATTCAGAAGCTCCAGCCGACGGACGTGCTGAAGCTGGCAGGGCGTTTTTATTCGGAGCCGGAATATCTTGCTTTGGAGCGTTGTGCAGATGAGAAAGAGAGACAGAGGTTCTTTTTTGAACTATGGAGCAGGAAGGAAGCCCGGGGAAAGCTGACGGGGGAGGGAGTCGCGGCAGTGCTTGGGCAGGATCTGGCGTGGGGGGACGCAGCCCAGGGCGTAGAATGGATGACGGTCATGCCCCCGGAAGGATATGCCGCGGCGGTGTGCGTGAGACGGAACCGTTTTTTCTGACAGAAGGGATGGCTTTCGCCGGTGTACTGCTGAAATGAAGGAAGTGCAGGAATGTAAGGCCTGCGGAATAAGTATCACAGAACTGCAGAAGTGAGGGTGAATATGGGACGTTTGATGAAGTATCTTAAAGGGTATAAAAAGGAGTCCGTGCTGGCGCCGTTGTTTAAGCTGCTGGAGGCCTTTTTTGAGCTGCTGGTGCCCCTGGTCATGGCCAGTATCATAGACAGGGGAATCGGAAGCCCGGAGGCCGGCTCGGACATGGGGCACATCGTCAGGATGGGAGCCTGTCTGCTGGCGCTGGCGGTGGTGGGGCTGCTGTCCTCGGTGACGGCGCAGTTTTTCGCCGCCAGGGCGGCGGTGGGATTTTCCACGAAACTGCGGCAGGCCCTGTTTGACCATATCCAATCCTTAAGCTTTACCAATCTCGACAGGGTGGGAACCTCTACCATGATTACCCGTATGACCAGCGATATTAACCAGGTGCAGTCCGGTGTGAACATGGTGCTGCGGTTGTTCCTGCGCTCTCCGGTGATTGTGTTCGGCGCCATGATTATGGCGTTTACCATAGACGTAAAGAGCGCATTGATCTTCGTGGTGACAATTCCCCTTTTGACGATTGTGGTGATCGGGGTCATGGCCTGGACCATGCCCTTGTACAAGAAAGTACAGGCGGGTCTGGATAAGGTGCTGGGAATCACCAGGGAAAACCTCACCGGTGTTCGTGTGATTCGGGCTTTCCACAGGGAAGCGGCGGAAGAGAGGGAATTCCGGCAGCATACGGAAGCGCTGGCCCGGAGTCAGATCTTTGTGGGCAAGATCAGCGCCATTATGAATCCTTTTACTTATGTAATCGTAAACGGCGCCATTATTGCCCTGATTTATACCGGTGCCCTGCAGGTCAATGCAGGCAGTCTGACCCAGGGTGAGGTCATCGCCATCATCAATTATATGTCCCAGATCCTGGTGGAGCTGGTAAAGCTGGCGAACCTGATCGTTACCATCACCAAGGCCCTGGCCTGCGCGGATCGTGTGGCAGGTGTGTTTGAGATACAAAACGGCGGGGAAACGGCGCTTTTGGCTGATGCGGACGGCGGGGAAGCCGGTTCAGGGCAGACTGCGGAAGGCGGCCGCGCTCCGTTCCTGGAATTCCACCATGTTTCCTTCGGATATGTGGGAGCCGGTGCGGATACTCTCCATGATCTGAGCTTTGCGGTGAACCGGGGAGAGACGGTGGGGGTTATCGGCGGTACCGGTTCCGGTAAGTCCTCCCTGGTGAATCTGATTCCGGGATTCTACCCTGTGTCAAAAGGAGCTATCCGCATGGAAGGCAGGGATCTGAAAACCATTCCGGAAGACGAGCTCAGAGGGCGTATCGGCGTAGTGCCCCAAAAAGCGGTTTTGTTTAAAGGAACGATCCGCAGCAACCTGCAGTGGGGCAAGCCGGATGCCACGGAGGAGGAGATGTGGCAGGCGATTGAGACTGCCCAGGCCAAGGACGTAGTGGAGGGTAAGGAGGGCCGGCTGGATGCAAAGATTGCCCAGGGCGGGAAGAACCTTTCCGGCGGACAAAGGCAGCGTCTGACCATTGCCAGGGCCCTGGTGAGGAAGCCGGAAATCCTGATTCTGGATGACAGCGCTTCCGCTCTTGACTATGCTACCGACGCGAAGCTGCGGACGGCACTGAAAAATCTGGAGGGCAGTATTACCACCTTTATTGTCTCCCAGAGGGCGTCCACCGTCCGTCATGCGGATAAAATACTGGTTTTGGACGACGGGGAGCTGGCCGGTGTGGGAACGCATGATGAACTGCTGGCAGGCTGCGCAGTGTATCGGGAGATTTATTTCTCCCAGTATCCTGAAGAGCGGCTGAAGGCAGCCAGGGAGCAGGACGGTCTGCAGAAAGAGACGGAAAACAGCGGAAAGGAGGGGGCAGGGAATGGCAGATAAGGTAAAGAATGGCAGAAAATCAGGACAGATGGCCACCATGGGAAAGGTTCTGAATTATATTAGAAGATACTGGTTCCTGGTGGGATTATCTTTGATTCTGGCGGCGGTAACCGTTGCTCTTACCCTGTATGTACCCATCCTGACGGGAGATGCGGTGGACCTGCTTCTGGGGAAGGGGAGCGTGGATTTTGACGGGGTGTCGGCCATCATGATAAAGATCGGCATTGCGGTGTTAATTACGGCGCTGTCCCAGTGGGTGATGAACACCTGCAATAATCATATCACTTACCATGTGGTGAAGGATATTCGGGAGGACGCCTTTCACAGGCTGGAGGAGCTGCCTTTAAAGTATCTGGATGCCCATGCTTATGGCGACATTGTAAGCCGGGTGGTGGCGGACGTGGATACCTTTGCGGACGGCCTGCTCATGGGCTTTACACAGCTTTTCACCGGGGTGCTTACCATTTTCGGTACTTTGATATTTATGCTGGTCACCAATGTGCCCATTGCCCTGGTGGTGGTGTGCATTACCCCGGTTTCCTTCCTGGTGGCGAAGTTTATTGCTACCAGGACCTTTTCCATGTTTAAGCTCCAGTCCGAGACCCGGGGGGAGCAGACGGCCCTGATCGAGGAGATGATCGGCAACCAGAAGGTGGTGAAGACCTTTTCCAGGGAGGAGGCGGTGAAGGAGCAGTTCCGGGAGATTAACGGCAGGCTGGAGAAATGCTCCCTCAAGGCCATCTTTTTCTCATCCCTGACCAATCCCTGCACCCGTTTTGTCAACAGTCTGGTATATGCAGGCGTGGGGATTTTCGGCGCCTTCCTGGCGATCCGGGGAGGGATCAGCGTGGGGCGCCTGTCCTGTTTCTTAAGCTACGCAAACCAGTACACAAAGCCCTTTAACGAAATATCCGGGGTGGTGACGGAGCTGCAGAATGCCCTGGCCTGCGCAGCCCGCATTTTTGAGCTGATTGACGAGCAGCCTCAGATTCCGGACGGAGAGAAGGCAAAGGAGCTGACGGCTGCCAGGGGCAATGTAAAGCTGGAAAATGTGTATTTCAGCTATGTGCCGGATAAGAAGCTGATAGAGAATTTCAACCTGGAGGTGAAGCCGGGACAGAGAGTGGCCATTGTAGGACCCACCGGCTGCGGCAAGACCACGCTGATTAACCTGCTGATGCGCTTCTACGACGTGAACAGCGGCAGGATCTGTGTGGACGGCACGGATATACGGGAGCTGACCAGGGGCAGCCTGCGTACCAGCTACGGGATGGTGCTTCAGGAGACCTGGCTGCGGGCAGGAACCATCCGGGACAACATCCGTATGGGTAAGCCCGGGGCGTCGGAGGAGGAAGTGACGGCGGCGGCAAAATCCGCCCATGCCCACAGCTTTATCAAGCGTCTGCCCAATGGGTATGATACGGTGATTACGGAGGACGGGGGCAGCCTGTCCCAGGGACAGAAGCAGCTCCTGTGCATTGCCAGGGTCATGCTCTGCCTTCCGCCCATGCTGATTCTGGATGAGGCAACCTCCTCCATAGATACCCGCACGGAATTAAAGATCCAGAATGCCTTTGCCGCCATGATGGAGGGAAGGACCAGCTTTATCGTGGCCCACAGGCTCTCCACCATCCAGGAGGCGGACATTATCCTGGTGATGAAGGACGGAAATATTATCGAGCAGGGCAGCCATGACAGCCTGCTGGCGAAGGGCGGCTTTTACGCAAATCTTTACAATTCGCAGTTTGCAGGGTAGCGTGAAAGGTATTTCTGATTGCCCTCGGCAGGTTTCGCTCATGTCAAAGCCTGATTCTCAGGCTTGGCTGTTTCCCCAAGTCAGCAAGCCGGCTTGGAAGTACTGAGGAAGCGATGATTTCATCAGCGCTTCCTTAAGAGCCTCCGGCGGATGCGCACGGATTTGCAGGGTGTTTTGTTGCTTCGCAACGCAGAATCCCAAAGCCGACAAGTTGGCTTTAGGGAAACGCTTTCATCAGCGTTTCCCTAAGCTTCACACAGGCGTATAAGTTTGCCCTGCCAGCTTGCCGGCCTTGGGACTATGAGTCGCGGCAGAGCCGCGACATGGAGGGTATGGTGGAAAATATGACGGAGAGAACACAGGGAAAAGATAATAGGGTCATTACATATCGTGACCTGGGGGAAGCTGAGATTAACAGGGAGCTGTTTGGCAGCTTTGAACGCAGGCAGGTGGTAACGGACTGCTGGCGCCGGGAAAACGGGCAGTGGGTCATCAGACATGCGCCCTTTATAGACGACTGGTCAGCGGAGGACTATCAGGTGCTGATTTGCTGCCTGCGGGATACGGCCGCTTCAGGAGGCCTGGTGTATGGCGCCTTTGCGGAGGGCAGGCTGAAGGGCTTTGCGGCGGTCCTGCCTGAAATATTCGGCGGCGAAAACAGGTATGCGGATCTGGCGTCCCTGCATGTCTCTCAGGATATGCGGAGAAAGGGGATTGGGAGGGCGCTGATCCTTAAGGCAAAGGAATGGGCACGGCAGCGGGGAGCAGGAAAGCTGTATATATCCGCCCATTCCGCGGTGGAGAGCCAGGCGTTTTACAGGAATATGGGGTGTGTGGAAGCAAAGCTGTATCATCAAAAGCATGTGGAAGAGGAACCCTTCGACTGTCAGCTGGAGCTGGAATTGTAGGAGCTAAAATGGCAAATTTTACAAAAAAATCCCTTGAAAATTCCCTTAAAAAGCTGCTTTTGGAGAAGCCGCTAAATAAGATCACCATCCAGGACATTGCCGACGACTGCGGAATCAGCAGGATGACTTTTTACTATCATTTTAAGGATATTTACGATTTGGTGGAGTGGGCGTGTGTGGAAGATGCGCAGGCCGCCCTAAAGGGTCGAAAAACCTATGATACCTGGCAGCAGGGTTATCTGGAGCTGTTCCGTATGGTTGCGGAAAACAAGGTGTTTATCAGCAATATTTACCGCTGTGTGGGCAGGGAGCAGGCAGAACGCTATCTGACGCCGCTGGCGGACCATCTGCTCTGCAATGTGGTGGATGAGCTGGCGCGGGGCATGGTTCTGCGTACGGAGGATAAGGCGTTTATTGCCCGAGTATATTCCTATGCTTTTGTGGGAGTGATGCTGGATTGGCTGAAGGATGACATGAAGGAGCCGCCGGAACAGCTTGTAGAGCGTTTTGCCCTTGTGATGCAGGATAGCATTTCAGGGGCGGTAAACAGGATGCGGAAGGACGGGCAGGGCTCGGGGAAAAGTTTATCAAAAAGGCCGGAATGATAAAAATTCAGACAAAAGAGCGGTTGTGACAGATATTTAATCACAGCGGCTTTTTTGTTTATTGCGGGAAGAAAAGCATCAGGCTACAATGGGAACATGACAAAGAAAAGAGCAGGGCTGGCGGACAGCACTGCGAAAGAGCTGCCCTGCCGTTTGGATGAGGGTTGAATAAAAGAAAGAGAGGTTGTGTGTATGTATTATTCAGCGGGAACTTATGAGGCATTTGCAAGACCGGAGAAGCCGGAGGGAGTGGATAAGAAGTCGGCTTATATCATTGGAACGGGCCTGGCTGGCTTGGCCGCGGCGTTTTACCTGGTGCGGGACGGCCAGATGAAGGGAGAGCGTATTCATGTGCTGGAAAAGCTGGAGCTGGCAGGCGGCAGCTGCGACGGCTACAGGGATGTGACCAAGGGCTTCTTTATGCGGGGCGGCAGAGAGATGGATAACCATTTTGAGTGTATGTGGGATATGTTCCGGGACGTTCCTTCCATAGAAAATCCGGGGGTGTCTGTTTTGGACGAATATTATTGGCTGAACAAGCATGATCCCAATTATTCGCTGTGCAGGGCCTCCGTGAACCGGGGCGAGGACGCGCATACGGACAGGAAGTTTAATCTGGACAGGGATTCCGCCATGGCGTTGTCAAAGCTTTTTATAACGCCGGAGAAGCAGCTGGAGGGAAAGAAGATTTCGGAGGTGCTTCCGGACTCCTTCTGGGAGACGAATTTCTGGCTGTACTGGCAGACGATGTTCGCGTTTCAGCGTTGGTCCAGCGCACTGGAGATGAAGAGGTATCTCTGCAGATATGTGCATCATATAGACGGGCTGCCTGATTTCAGCGCGCTGCGCTTTACCAAATATAATCAGTATGAGAGTATGATTCTCCCGCTGGTCAAGTATCTGGAGGCACATGACGTTAAGATTGAGTTCGGCGTGGATGTGAAAAATGTTATCATCGAGGCGGAGGGAGAAAAGCGCATTGCCAGGCAGATTCAGTTTGTCAAAGAGGGAAAGGAGCAGAGCATCGACCTGTTAGAGGACGACCTGGTGTTCATTACCAACGGCTGCTGCACGGACACCTCCTGCTATGGCGATCAGAACCATGCGCCGGATCTTGGTCATATTAAAAACGGTGCCGGAGAGTCCTGGGATATGTGGAAAAATATTGCCCGCCAGGCTGTCCACGGCGAATACGGGAATCCGGATGCGTTCTGCAGTGATTTCGAAGCAACCAACTGGATGAGCGCTACGGTCGCCACCTCCAATGAAGAGATTATCCAGCATATTATCAGGATCTGCAAACGGGATCCCAGAGAGGGCAAGGTGACTACCGGAGGTATCGTAACGGTAAAGGACAGTACGGACAACTGGTATTTGTCATGGACGATCAACCGCCAGCCTCAGTTCAGGGCGCAGGATAAGAATACGGTATTGATATGGCTGTATTCACTCAGCACCGACAAAGAGGGGAATTATGTCAAGAAGCCCATGCGGGAATGCACCGGAGAAGAGGTGTGTCAGGAGTGGCTGTACCATATCGGCATCCCCGAAGAGGAAATTAAGACGCTGGCGCAGGAAGCATGTAATACTACAACGTGCTTTATGCCCTATATTAACGCCTTCTTCCAGCCCAGGAAAAAGGAAGACAGGCCGCTTGTGGTTCCTGAAGGCGCAGTGAACTTTGCCTTTCTGGGGCAGTTTGCCGAGACGCCCCGAGATACGATTTTCACCACGGAGTACTCAATCCGTACGGGGATGGAGGCTGTGTATACGCTTTTGAAGGTAGACAGAGGCGTCCCGGAGGTCTGGGGCAGCAAGTACGACGTGAGAGAGCTTTTAAGAGCCTGCTATTACGCTGTGGATAAGCGTCCCCTTTCACAGATGGATCTGACGCTGCCGGAGAAAGAAGCGATAAAGCTGATTATCCGCAAAATCAGAGACACCGATCTGGGAATCCTGTTAAAGGACAGCGGCCTTGTGGAGGAAAAGGAACTGGAAGCTCCGGAGGAAACCACGGCGAAAAAGGCTGCCAGAAGCGGACGGAAGGCAATTACAGAAGGCAAAAGGCTTGTGACCGAACACAAAAATGTTGCCTCCGCCATTACCGTTGCGGCAATCGGCGCGACGGCAATCGGTATTATCAAAGCAAAGAAGAAATAACGTTTTCGGATCTGCCGCTTAAGGTGTGCGCGCCCGGTGCCGATATTAAGAGTAAGGAAAGAAGACAGGGGGCACTGTAATGAAGGTAGACAACAATATTACGCTGTATGCCGGCGCGCAGCCAGGCCGGGCGGCCATGGAGGGTGCGGAAAAGGGGCAGGAAAACAGAAAGACGGTTTTTGCGGGGGATCTGAATCCCGGTCAGGAAAGCCCTCTGCGGGACCGGATCGCGGAGAAGAAGGCCAAGGCCCAGGAGAAAGCCATGAAGATGGTGGGTGAGGCATTTCATGGCGATCTGCAGATAGATGAGGGTATGGAGGAAAGCCGTCAGCACGTAAAAGAGCTGCAGGAAGAGTGCGTCGGGCTTCAGGACGGGCTGGCCGATATTGACAAGCGCCAGGAAGCCCTGGATGCTGCCAGGGCAAACGGAGAAATCGGAGAGGAAGCATATCGGCAGGATCTGGAGAACCTGAAGCAGGAGAGAAAGGTTCAGGAGCAGAAGCTGGCTCAGAGCCAGGGGCAGATTCTGGGGGAGAATGCGTCTATCCGGAGCACCCGTCGGGAACGGCTGAAGTACCATAACATGACAGATGCCTGGGAGCAGGCAGACGGTATTATGGAGGCTGCCAACGATGAAATCGTGAGCATGGCCATGCAGGAGGGCATGGATCATGCGGAGGAAGAGACGGAAAAGAGAGAAGAACAGGCGGAAGTAATCAAGGAAGAAAAGGAAGAGAAGGAGAAGCTTCTGGAGAGCCGGAAGGAGAAGCGGGAAGAGGAAGAGGCATGGATTGAGGAGCTCAGTCCCGAAGAATTCTCCGATCTTACCAGATCTTCCGATGATGTGCAGAAGGAGGTTCAGGACATGCTCAGAAGGATGAACCTTCTGGAGGAGGATATAAAAGGCGCGGCAGTGGACGAAAGTCTGTAAGGCAGGCGGGGAAATCTGACTTTGTATAGCAAAACGGTGTCTGCATTGTGCAGGCACCGTTTTATAAGTTATGCCGTCAGGCCCGTGTATCAGGAGGGGTTTCCATGGGGACGGTTTTGGGGTCATCTTTGTGGACATCCTCCCGGATCAGCCGGTAGAGACAGGCGCTTAAGGGAACACCTGCCAGCATCCCGCCGATGCCGCTGATTCCGCCGCCGATAATAACTGCGGCCAGCACCCAGATTCCCGGCAGCCCCAGGGAGGTTCCCACCACCTTGGGGTAAATGATATTTCCCTCCAGCTGTTGGAGGGTGACCAGGTACACCACGAACAGAACGGCTTTCAGGGGAGATGACGTCAGGATCAGCAAAAATCCCACGGCACCGCCGATGTAAGCCCCTGCGACAGGGATCAGGGCGGTAAAGCCCACGGTGACGCCTACTACCGCGGCATAGGGAAAGCGGAACAGCAGCATTCCCGTCGTGCAGAGCGCGCCCAGAATGACCGCTTCCGTGCATTGGCCTACGATATAGCGATGAAAGCAGTCGTTGGCAACGGACAGTACATGGGAAATTCCTGTGAGCCGGCCGGGCTTCAGATAATGGTCCGACAAGGTTTTCAACTGGCGTCCCAGGGTTTCCCGGCCGGCTAAAATGTAGACGGAGAAGATAAAGGCGATCATGAGGTTTGCGGCGGTGGTAACCGTCCTGGAGACAATGGTTACGGCATAGTCCCCTGCGCTTCCCAGGCCGCCCAGGACAGAGTACACGATATTTGTCAGAGACTTTTGCCAGTCCATGGTATCAAAGAATTCCTGGATGGAGTCGGAAATCCAGGGCTTCTCTGCCAGAGATTCCCCAATGTCGGCCAGGGCGGCGGGGACACTGGTGAGTAACAGCGTGATGCAGCTGCTTAGCTCCGGAATAACAATGCGCAGCAGCAAAAGCACGGCGGCAAGCACGCTTAAAAAAGCCAGTAGCATGCAGACCGGCCTGCGGCTTTTTATGACTCCGGCTTTTTTACTTTTGGGAAAATAGTGCCGTTCATAAAAGCTCATGGGAATATTGAAGATATAGGCAAGGACGCACCCCATCAAAAGCGGTGTCCCGGCCGCCAGGAGCAGCTTCAGTAAATGAATGAAGCCGTCCCAGTAATGGATGCAAAGGTATAAAATAAACAGGCTGATTCCAGCCTGCAGAAAAATTTTCCAACGAGATTTCATAGGGGTTCTCCTTTTTCCTGCCCATGGGCTGTTTTAACATATTTTACCTGATCAGGGGCGGATTTACAAGTGCGAACTGCATGGGAAGGTGGGGACTGGCACGGATTTCCGATCTTTGCATACAATATACAAAACCTTTTGAGAGGTACGGTATGGCACTGGTAGTACTCGACGCGGGCCACGGAGGCAGCAATCCCGGCGCTACATACAACGGAAGGCAGGAAAAGGACGATACTCTGGCCCTGGCGCTGGCAATCGGACCGATTCTGGAGGCAAACGGGGTGAATGTCTATTACACCCGGGACACGGACCTATACGAATCTCCCCATCAGAAGGCGATGGAGGGAAATGCGGTGAACGCAGATTATTTTGTCTCCATACACCGGAATTCCAGTCCTTATCCGAATCAATACACGGGAGTGGAAACCCTCGTTTACAACCGTTACGGCGAGGCGGCAAGGCTGGCGGAAAATATTAACGCCAGGCTGGAGGATGTGGGCTTTGTAAATCAGGGAGTCAATGAGAGAACGAATCTGGTCGTGTTAAACAGGACGGAAATGCCCGCGGTATTGCTGGAGGTAGGATTTATCAATACGGATGCGGATAATCAGCTTTTTGACGAACGATTCCGGGACATTGCCCAGGCCATTGCGGACGGAATCCTGGAGACGGTGCAAAGCGCATGAGGGAAAGGGCAATATTCCTGCTGATTGCCGGGGGGCTGATCTGCTGGCTGTCCATCTGCGGGAGACGGACGGCAGCCCCGGCGGAGGAGCTGTCCGGCAGTATCTGCCTGGCAGGGAGTACTTCCATGGAGAAGCTGTCCAATGGGCTGGCGGAGGGCTTTATGGAGAAGTATCCCGGTGTGAGGGTGACGGTAGAGTGCGTGGGGTCCGGAGCGGGAATTGCGGCAGTGGTTTCCGGAAGCGCGGATATAGGCAATTCTTCCAGAAGCCTGAAACCGGAGGAGAAGGAACGGGGCGCGGTGGAGAATATTGTGGCCCTGGACGGTATTGCGGTCTGTGTGGATCCCGGCAGCAGGGTGCGGGGACTCACCAGGCAGGAGCTGAGAAAAATCTATACCGGCAGAATCACTGACTGGAGCCAGCTGGGCGGAGAAAGGCTTCCCATCGTAGTCATCGGGCATACGGCGGGCAGCGGCACCAGGGAAGCTTTCGAGGAGCTTCTGGGTATTGAATATGCCTGTGTCTATGCCAATGAGCTGAGCAGTACCGGCGCGGTGCTGGCAAGGGTGGCATCCACCCCCGGTGCAATCGGTTACATATCCATGGAAGCGGTGGACGAAAGTGTGATCCCGCTGGAGCTGGACGGGGTGGCGCCTGTTCCGGAAAATGTGGAAGGAGGAAACTACATTCTGAGCAGGCCTTTCGTGATGGCGACCGCGGGGGAAATCGGGAAGCAGGGTGAGCTGGTCAGGGCCTGGTTTGCATATGTGCTGGGGGAAGAAGGCCGGGCAGTGGTGGAACAGATGGGGCTTGCCGTGCCGGGGGAGGGCCAAGAGTGAGAAATGGAAAAGAATGGGGCCTGGAAGCTCGGGAAGGGGGCTTCCATATTCGTGGCGGTGCAAATACGGGAACGGCAGCGGAGCGGTGGGCCCGGGTCCTTTTTACAGCCTGCGCCTGGACGGTAATCCTGGCGGTGGCCTCAATCACGCTGTACATGATTGCAAACGGTCTGCCGGCCTTTTTTAAAATCGGGTGGAAGGAGCTTCTGTTCGGCAGGGTCTGGGCGCCGACGGCGGCGGAACCGAAATTCGGTATCCTGTATGTAATTCTGGCGTCGCTGGCAGGAACGGCGCTGGCCGTCCTGCTGGGGGTACCGGTGGGAATTCTTACGGCGGTATATCTGGCGGAGTCCGGAAGGCCCGGAGCGGAGCTTGTGCGGCAGGCAGTGGAGCTTCTGGCCTGTATTCCCTCCGTGATCTTTGGCCTGCTGGGGGTTCATTTGCTCAGCCCCCTCATCTATAAGCTGGAGCTGCGGATATTTGCCGGTTCAGACACCCATCGCTTTACAGGCGGCGCAAATCTGCTGTCCGCCTCGCTGGTGCTGGCGGTGATGATTCTGCCGACGGTGATTCACATGAGTGAGGCGGCCATTCGGGCAGTGGCCCCGGACATCAGAGAGGCCTCTCTGGCCCTGGGGGCATCGGGGGTGCAGACAATCTTTCAGGTGGTTCTGCCCGCCGCCAGGCCGGGAATTGCGGCAGGGGCGGCACTGGGGGTGGGCAGGGCCGCCGGGGAAGCCATGGCAATTACCCTGGTATCCGGGGGCAGCGTCAATATGCCCCTGCCCTTTGAATCGGTGAGGTTTCTGACCACGGCCATTGTCGGTGAGATGGGATATGCCCAGGGGGTTCACAGGCAGGTACTGTTTTCCATAGGGCTGGTATTGTATCTGTTTATCATGGCAGTGAATATCACATTGAACCGGGCCGTGAAAGAAGGAAAATGAGATTCCGCGGAGGGAATCACGGAGGTTTGTGTATGAAGGGGAAAGGAGTTCTTTTGTCCGGGAGGCAGGGAAGCCCGCCGGATGCGTTTCTGCTGGCAGTGATCTATGGGGCTGCCGGGCTGTCGGTATTTCTTCTGCTGGGAATGGCCGGATACGTCTTTTCCCGTGGGTTCCGCAGCTTAAGCCTGAGATTCTTTATGACGGTTACCAGCGAACTGAAAGGCACCACGGGGATTGCCGGAAACCTGCTGAACACGCTGTACATAACGGTGCTCACGCTGGCACTCGCCGTGCCCCTGGGAGTGGGCGGCGCCGTCTATCTGAACGAATATGCCGGACGGGGGAGGCTGGTGCGGCTGGTGGAATTTGCCACGGAAGTCCTGGCGGGAATCCCCTCTGTAATCTTCGGGTTGTTCGGGATGGTATTTTTCGGCAATGCCCTGGGCCTTGGCTATTCCCTTTTAAACGGGGCGCTGACCCTGGCGCTGATGGTGCTGCCGCTGATTGTCAGGAATACCCAGCAGGCGCTGCGGGCGGTGCCGGAAGGATACCGAAACGGCGCCCTGGGGATGGGAGTGCCCAAATGGTATATGATCCGGACAATCCTGCTGCCTGCGGCGGGGCCGGGAATCCGGACGGGGATTCTGCTGGCGGTGGGGCGGATCGTGGGGGAGTCTGCGGCGCTGATGTTCACGGCCGGGAGCGCCAGGCTTCTGCCCGGTTGGAAAGGGCTTTTAAAAAAGCCGCTGGAGCCGGGGGGAACCCTGGCTCTTGAGCTTTATCTGCAGATGGAAAACGGGGATTATGGGGCGGCTTTCGGCATCGGCTGTGTGCTGCTGGTGTTTGCCCTTCTGCTCAATTTTCTGCTGAAGCTGGGACAGACCGGAAAAACAGAGGGTCATCTTCCTGAAAATCAGCCATACTGAAAGAAATAGCGGAGAATAGAGCCGGTATCAGGAGGCAGATATGGCAAGAACAGCAGGAAGCGGAATCCGGGCTTTTGCAAAAAGATGCGTTTGTGAACATGCAGCCAAATGGATTGACAAACTGTATCATTGCTATTACAATGTTGATGAACAAATATTCATTCATAAAGGAGGATGGTGGAATGCCGAAATCTCCGGAGAGATGTCAGGAAATTCGTGAAGAAGCCCGTTCTAAAATATTGCATGATTCTATGCTCTACTTTGCTAAGAATGGTTTTGCCGGCACAAAGATAAGTGATTTGGCAAAGCATATCGGTATAGGGCAAGGAACTCTGTATGTATATTTCAAGTCAAAAGAAGAATTATTTAACGAAATATATGCTTTAACGAATTATAGTGAAGAGATAAAAGAACTGAAGATTCTTGCACATTTGCCTATATCAGCCAAACAAAAGATACGCAAACTCTCCAAAAGCATAATGACGAATCTTATGGAGGATGAAACCTATGCAGCCAAAGTCGCATTGAATACACAGATGACGCTTGAAAAAAAGGGATTTGCTTCTGATGAAACCATCTATCAATCGGAATTGTATGGAATCACTGAAAAAATGATTATTCAAGGGCAAAAAGAGGGAAGCGTTGTGGGGGGTATGCCAATGAAATTAGTTGATTATTTTTGGGGAGTTGTCTACCTTTATTCCCTTAGAAAGTTATTTACAACCAAGTACGAACTAATTTCTGAGGAAGATCTGGCCCGTATTTTATTAAAAGATGAATTTATGAGGGTATAAAAATGAACGAAATTGTAACGGAACGCTCGAATCTCTTTGAGCCTAACGTCTATATCACGGTATGTGTTGAAATTGCAGGAAAGGTATGCCCCCATAAGCTGTCTGCCGCTGTGAAACAGGCATTTGAAGCAAATGAAGCTACAATGTCAAAAATCGTGTTGGAAAATGGTTTGGCATATTATGAAAAAATGTCTGTATCAAACTGTAAAATAGAAATTATGAATGAAAATAAGAGCTGGAGGGAGCTGGTGAATCAAAATGAAAAAGTTCCCTTTGCGATTGAGCAGGGTGAATTGATCCGGGCTTTTATCATACCTTCAGAGGATAAAACGCAGATTATGATTATGGCGCATCATTTAGTGGGCGATGGTAAATCCATAATCTATTTTGTCAAAGATATTATGAATGCTTTATCGGATATACCGCTTACATACAAACCCCTTACCTTGCTTGAAAGAACTGTGCCGCAAAAGGGTCTGCCTGCTGTTGCAAAATTATATGCCCGTTATTGTCAACATAAATGGAACAATTGCTTTTTCACCTGGCAGGATTATTATCATTTACACAAGAAGTATTGGAAATCCGTTTCATCTGATATACGATGGGAAACTTTGTCTGTGGAAGAAACGCAGAGAATAAAAGACGATGCAAGGCATATTGGCTGTTCCGTCAACAGCTATATTGTGACGCTGCTTTTACAAAAATATCCAGACCTGTGCAAAGTAGGAATACCTGTCAACATACGGCAAGATAAAAACGAAGCTATGTCAAACCTCACTTCTGGTATCAGCATTGAGTATAAGTATGATGTTGAAAAAACTTTTGCAAAAAATGCGGTACAAGTCCATAAAAGAATAACGAGGAAGTTAAAGCGGTATAAAATATTTGTATTGCAATTTCTTGCCAGGCTGCCTATGACATTGATAGACGCTGTATTATTGAATACATATCATTCCTGCGGTGAGCGCCTGGCGGAAAAAACTGCAAAGGTCATGGGCTATTTCGGAAAATACAAAAAAGACTTGGGTATCAGTAACTTGACAGTAATTGACATACCGGCTTCTTACGGAAATTATAAGATTACAAATATTATTTTTGTTCCCCCTGCGGTTTCTTATTCCAATAACATAATCGGAGTTTCAACGGTGAATGACAGGATGACAATTTCGTATCACAATATTGTAAAATCGGCGCCGTAGGCAAACCCGGTCTGTTGGGAGAATGAAAAACAGTATAAGAAAGAGACATTCAGACAAACGGATGTTTCATAAATTAGAATGAGGAAGCCCGGGAGACAGGTGCCGAGCCATATGTAAGGAGGGGTAACTTTGTGGCCGGAAGTAAACTGTCGGTAAGGCGTCTGAATCTGTATTATGGGGCGGCGCATATGCTGAAAAACATCAATCTGGAGATCAGGAACCGTGCCGTCACGGCGTTTATCGGTCCCAGCGGCTGCGGGAAATCCAGTCTTTTAAAGTGTTTCAACCGGATGAACGATCTGGTGGAAAATGCGCGGATCGAGGGAAAGATTCTTCTGGACGGCAAGGATATTTATGACAGGCGGGTGGACACCACCCTGCTTCGAAGAAGGGTGGGCATGGTCTTTCAGCAGCCAACGCCCTTTCCCATGAGCATTTATGACAATATTGCCTATGGTCCCAGGCTGCATGGGGTCAGGGGCAGGCAGGAGCTGGACAGGATCGTGGAGGAAGCCTTGCGGAAGGCGGCCATTTATGACGAGGTGAAGGGGAGGCTGCAGAAGCCGGCGACGGGACTGTCAGGGGGGCAGCAGCAGCGGCTTTGCATTGCCCGGGCTCTGGCGGCAGAACCGGAGGTGCTGCTGCTGGATGAGCCCACCTCTGCCCTGGATCCGGTATCTACGCTGAAGATCGAGGAATTGCTGAAAGATTTGAAGAAGGAGTATGCCGTGGTGATTGTGACCCACAACATGCAGCAGGCAGTCAGGGTCTCGGATGAGGCTGCTTTTTTCCTGCTGGGGGAGCTGGTGGAAGCCGGTCCTGCGGGGATGCTGTTTACAAGACCCCGGGATCGGCGGACGAAAGATTATGTGACGGGACGTTTCGGATAACCCCGCCGGGGATGCCATGGGTCTGGGGCGGATAACCCTGCCTGGGGTGCCATGGGTCTGAGGCATTTAACTGTGCCTGGGGTGCCATGGGTCTGGGGCATTTAATCGTGCGTGCCGGGGCGACAATCTTGCCAGCGGATGGCAATGCCGCGGAAAGCTCTGCCGGCAGGGTTTTTCCTCCGGAAACCGTCATAGAGAACGGTTCCCGAAGAAAATGACGGCTGCCATGCCGGGGCCGGTGTGGGCGCCGATGATGGGGCAGAGCAGCATTTTGGTAATCTCCGCCTGGGGGTTTACGGCCAGGACAAGCTGTTCCAGTTCATCGGCATGGTCAGGACAATCCCCGTGGACGATATAGACACGGTTATGGCCTGCGTCCCGGGCGGCGGCATATTTGGCGGATAATTCCTTCAGGGCCAGCTTGTAGCCCCGTTTCTTTTCCAGAGTGATCAGATGGCCCTCTCCGTCAATCTTTAAGAGGGGCTTGATGTTTAAGGCCGTACCCAGGACTGCGGTAGTGGCAGGGATTCTGCCGCCGCGCTTTAAATACATCAGATTATCCACCATAAACCAGTGCACCACATCCTGACGGTGTTCGTTGAGCCAGGCGGCATTTTCGTCAATGGAAAGTCCCGCTTCCCGGTTGTGGGCGGCCGCTTCCAGTAACAGACCCATGCCGCCGGTGGCGCAGAGGCTGTCCACAGCCACCACCTTATCCCGGGAATATTCTTCCGCCAGCTCCGCCGCCGCCAGATTCACGGAGTCGAATGTCTTTGTCAGGCCGCTGGAGAGGGAAAGGTACAGGACGGATTGTCCGGCAGCCAGCAGAGGAGCAAAGGTCTCCACATAAAAGTGAGGCGTGATCTGGCTGGTATGGGTTTCCTTTCCGGCACGCTGGGCGTCATAAAAGCCTTTCAGGAATTCCGGGGTCTCCAGGCTGGCACACAGGCGTTCTTCGGCACCTACGGTGTAATTCATGGCTACAAAACGTATGTCATAGTTACTGACGATTTCCGGAGCAATATCCGCAGAAGCGTCGGTATAGATCAGGTAATCATTCATGGTAGTAATCCTCCGTTTTAAATTGCATCAGACTAATTGGGCCGCTATTTATCCTCAGCGGCTTCAGAATTTTCTCCGCCGTCTGTTTCATCCTGGGTGTCCGCTTCCGGCGGCAGAGTCATCAGCACTTTTCTGACGCGGTTCTGGTCAATGCCCTGAACCTTCAGGTGGATGCCGTTTTCCAGAACAACCTCCTCGTTATCCTCCGGCAGGCGGCTTAAGCTTTCAATGATAATACCGCTGATGGAGTCGTAATCTTCGCTGTCCAGGCTGGTGCCCAGCTCGTCATTGATGTCGTCCAGCTTCATGCTGCCCTCCACCAGCCAGGTGCGTTCCCCTTTCTGCTGAATCAGCTCATCCTCGTCGGCGTCGTACTCGTCACGGATTTCCCCGACGATTTCCTCCAGCAGATCCTCCAGAGTAATCATTCCCACGGTGGCCCCGTATTCGTTGAGTACGAAGGTCACGCTGGTGGTCTTTTCACGAACCTCGATGAGCAGATCGGCCACTTTCTTGAATTCGTAGGTATAATGGGCATCCCGCAGAATATTCGTAACCTGGAAATGCTCCTCATCCTCGGTGAGAATAAAGTCCTTGATATTGAGGATGCCGATGATGTTGTCCTGGTCGTCCTGGTAGACGGGAAGCCGGGTATACATGGACTCCCGGAATACCTGGAGGATCTGCTCATAGCTGTCGGTTACATTCACCGTCACCATATTGATTCTGGGAACCATAATATCCTTTGCCAGGGCATCGGAAAAATCAAATACGTTGTAAATCATTTCCCGCTCCTCGGACTCGATGACGCCGTCCTCATGGCTGACCTCCACATAGGTACGCAGCTCCGCCTCCGTCATGGTGCTGGCTTTTTTGTTGGGATCGATCCTCAGCAGGCGCAGAATGACGTTGGACAATTTGTCCAGCAGAAAGATCACCGGGGTCATGAGCTGCATGAGCCCGTAAATGATTCCGCTGTATGTAAGGGACAGCTTTTCCGCAGACAGCATGGCCCAGGTCTTGGGAACAATCTCGCCAAAGACCAGGATCACCAGGGTCAGGGTACCGGTAGCGATACCCACTACCAGGTTAATACGGGCAGCCAGGGTAGTGACCAGCGAGGATGCTGTCAGATTGACGATGTTGTTGCCGATGAGGATGGCACTGAGCATTTTGCTGTAGTTTTCCAATATTTTGTTGACTCTTGCCGCGCGTTTGTTCCCTTCCTCCTCGAGGCTGCGCATCCTCACCCGGGACACTGTAGTCAGGGCAGTTTCCGCAGAGGAGAAAAAAGCCGACAAAATAACGAGAATCAGAACGACGACAAGTTGTATGGCACCTGGGGTATCCAAAAAATCACTCCTTTTCCTAAAAATATAGTATGCACTACTTAATATACATGATAGGAAAAGCTGTTGTCAAGTTTACTGTAAATGCAGCATATCCTATAAAGAAAAAATCCGTACAGGGACATGGAGGAGATCATGGAACAATCGTCTAAGGGCGGCGGAATACCGGCAGTGTTTCTGCTGAAAAGTCTTTTATTTTCCTACATATTAACAGGGGTCTTTCTGGTACTTCTTACTTTTCTGCTTTATAAGCTGGGGCTCGGGGAAAAGATAGTGACCATCGCAATCATTGTGATTTATGTGGCAGCTACCTTCTTTGCCGGCTTTATGGCAGGAAAGAAAATGAAGAGCCGGAAATTTCTGTGGGGGCTGCTGGAAGGGGTTGCTTATTTTTTGATTCTGGCGTTGATTTCCGTCTTCGCGTGTGAGGCCGGCGTTACCTTCGGAAGATCCTTTTTTACGACATTCGCGCTATGCGCGGGCGGCGGAATGCTGGGGGGGATGCTGAGCTAGGCAGGAAGCAGGCAGGAAGTTTGAAAAAAAGTGTTTTACAAAAAAGAATTTTATGATATACTGGATTTGCTTGTGAGTTCGAAGAAGTGAAGGATAAGGAGGCAAGTATTATGAAGCACATTAAGACTTTAACAACCAGGAATCTGAAGGAGTCTGTGAAAAAGGGCGGCTGCGGCGAATGCCAGACATCCTGCCAGTCCGCGTGCAAGACTTCCTGTACAGTAGGAAATCAGAGCTGTGAGAAGATGAAATAAGCGGCGGAGACGTCAGGAGCAAGCAGCGATTCAGGTCGCTGCTTGCTCTTTGTGGAAAGGGAAGACATCTGTGATACATCAGTATAAAAGTAACGGGTACAATATAATAATGGACGTAAACAGCGGGTCTGTACATGTGGTGGATGATATTGTCTATGACATGATCCCGCTGGTGGAACCCCTGGTAAACGAGGGGATTAAGGATGCCGCCACCATCAGGGCGGCGGTTTTGAACCTTGCAAACCTCCGTTGCTCCGAGCAGGAGGCGACGGAGGCCGTGGACGAGGTGCTGGAGCTGGAGGCGGCGGGGCAGCTTTTTGCCCCGGATATTTATGAAAATTATATTTTCGATTTTAAGAAGCGGGAGACGGTGGTGAAGGCGTTGTGCCTGCACATTGCCCATGACTGCAACCTGGCCTGCCGGTACTGCTTTGCCGGGGAAGGAGAATACCACGGCAGGCGGGCGCTGATGAGCCAGGAGGTGGGGAAGAAGGCCCTGGACTTCCTGGTGGCAAACTCCGGCGGCAGAGTGAATCTGGAGGTGGATTTCTTCGGCGGGGAGCCGCTGATGAACTGGCCGGTGGTAAAGGAGCTGGTGGAATACGGCAGAAGCCTGGAGGAGCCCTATCACAAAAAGTTCCGCTTTACCCTGACTACCAACGGTGTGCTGCTAAACGATGAAATCATGGAATTTGTCAACAGGGAGATGGCAAATATCGTTCTCAGCATCGACGGTCGGAAGGAGGTCAACGACAGGATGCGTCCCTTCCGGGGAGGCCGGGGAAGCTATGACCTGATCCTGCCGAAATTTAAGAAGGCGGCGGAAAGCAGGGGGCAGACGGCTTATTACGTGCGGGGGACCTATACCCACAATAATCTCGACTTTGCGGAGGATGTCCTTCATCTGGCAGATCAGGGATTTCGGCAGATTTCCGTGGAGCCGGTGGTAGCCGGGCCGGAGGACGACTATGCCATTCAGGAGGCGGACGTGCCTAAGCTGAAGGAGGAGTATGATCGGCTGGCGGCGGAAATGATAAAAAGAAAAAAAGAAGGAAGGGGTTTCAATTTCTTTCATTTTATGATAGATTTGGAAGGCGGGCCATGCGTGGCAAAGCGTCTGTCCGGCTGCGGCTCGGGGACGGAATATCTGGCCGTGACGCCCTGGGGAGACTTTTACCCCTGTCACCAGTTTGTGGGCAACGAGGTTTTCCTCATGGGAAATGTCCGGGAGGGAATCACCAGGGAGGACATCCGGGACCAGTTCAAGAGCTGTAATGTGTACACCAGGGATAAGTGCAGGAAATGCTTTGCAAAGTTTTACTGCAGCGGCGGCTGTGCGGCCAACTCCTACAATTTCCATGGCAATATTAATGATGCCTATGATATAGGCTGTGAGCTTCAGCGCAAGAGAATCGAATGCGCGATTATGCTGAAGGTTTCCGAGATGGAAGGGCAGGAAGGCCCGGATCCCGTTTCGGAAAAAGAAAGCTAGAAAGACAGAAAGGACGAAAGAATCATGAAAAAGAACAAGGCTATTGTAATACTGCTTTGTATCCTGCTGCTTCTCGTGGGTGTGACCTATGTTGACATATTCGGTGTCAATGCGGCGGGAGACGGCAGTGCGTCTACCATCAAGCTGGGGCTTGACCTGGCAGGTGGTGTCAGCATTACTTACCAGGTGGTGGGGGACGAGACGCCCAGCGCCACGGATATGGCGGACACCAGGGAAAAGCTGCAGAAGCGTGTGGAGCAGTACAGCACGGAGGCGATTGTATATCAGGAGGGCACCGACAGGCTCAACATTGAGATCCCGGGTGTCAGTGATGCCAATGCCATCCTGCAGGAGCTGGGGCGGCCCGGGGCACTGTACTTCATTGCCCAGACGGATTCCGAGGGCAAAACCAACTATGACAGATATACCTATACAATGAATAAAACCATTGACGAGCTGCTGGCGGACGGATCTGTGGTGCTCACGGGCACCGATGTGGCGGATGCTCAGGCAGGCAGCCTGCGGGATCAGCAGATGGGGAACGTGCGGTATGCCGTCAGCCTTACCATGACCGAGGAAGGCAGGCAGAAATTTGCAGACGCTACCCGGAACGCAAAGGAAAAGGGGGAATCCCTGGCCATCTATTACGACGGAGCCATCATCAGCGCCCCCGGGGTGGAGGCAGTCATTACCGACGGCAATGCCCAGATTTCACCCATGGAATCCTTTGAGCGGGCGGAGAACCTGGCTTCCACCATCCGTATCGGCGGCCTGAAGCTGGAGCTGGAGGAGCTGCATTCCAAGGTAGTGGGCGCCCAGCTGGGGGTGGATGCCATCTCCACAAGTCTGAAAGCAGGATTTATCGGCCTGTGCCTGGTAATGCTGTTCATGATTCTTATGTACCGGATTCCCGGTCTGGCTTCCGCCATTGCGCTGCTTGCCTATACGGCTCTGGTGGTGCTGTTGTTAAGGGGCTTTGACATGACGCTGACCCTGTCCGGTATCGCCGGCATTATCCTGTCCATCGGAATGGCGGTGGACGCAAATGTGATTATTTTCGCCCGGATCAGAGAGGAGCTTGCCGTGGGAAAGACCGTGCGGGAAGCGGTGAAGGTGGGATTTAACAAGGCTCTTTCGGCCATTGTGGACGGTAATATTACCACCCTGCTGGCGGCGGGCGTGCTGCTGCTCTTAGGACCCGGAACCGTGAAGGGCTTTGCCCAGACCCTTGCCCTTGGTATTGCGGTTTCCATGTTTACGGCCCTGGTGGTGACCAGATATATCCTGTATGCTTTTTATGCCATCGGCCTGAAGAGTGAAAAGCTCTACGGTGTAGGCAGGGAACACAAAAGCCTGGATCTGCTTTCCAGGAAGGGCATTTTCTTCGGTATTTCCCTGGCAGTGATCGTGGCGGGATTTGTGGTCATGGGCGTAAGCAAGGCCCAGACCGGCGATGCCCTGAATTACAGCCTGGAATTTAAGGGCGGCACTCAGACCACGGTGGTATTTAACGAGAAGATCAGCCTGGAGACGGCAAATGAAAAGATTGTGCCCGGGATCGAGAATATTACGGGAAGTGCGGTACAGATTCAGACCGTGCAGGATTCCGACGAGGTCATCTTTAAGACCAGTTCCCTGACCGTGGAGCAGAGAGAGGCAATTAACCGGATGCTCATGGAGGACTGGGGCATCGAGGAGAGTAAGATCACCTCCGAGACCATCAGCTCCACCATCAGTAACGAGATGAAGTCCGACACCGTAATTGCGGTGGTGGTAGCCATCGTATGTATGCTGATCTATATCAGGATCAGGTTCAAGGATCTCCGCTTCGGTGTCAGCAGCATTATTGCACTGCTTCACGATGTGTTGGTGGTGCTTGCCTTCTACGCGGCGGCCAGGGTGTCCGTCAGCAATACCTTCGTGGCTTGTATGCTGACCATTGTGGGTTACTCGATCAATGCAACCATCGTTATTTTCGACCGGATCCGTGAGAATATGGCAGTGATGTCCTCCAGGGAAGATCTGAAGGATGTGGTAAACCGCAGCATTACCCAGACCATGTCCAGGAGTATCTTTACCTCCCTGACTACCTTCATCATGGTAGCTGTGCTGTATATTCTGGGTGTGACCAGCATCCGTGACTTTGCGCTGCCTTTGATGGTGGGTATTGTATGTGGTACGTATTCCTCCATCTGCCTGGCAGGCGGCCTGTGGTATCTGTTCCGCACGAAAATACAACCCAAAAAACAGAAATAGGCAATATTATTTATAGGGTATTTTAATACTTTTTAAGACTTAGATTAGGAAATGGACACACTTTGGACACATTTTAAGGGTAATATGTATTTCAGATAGTTGATGAACTCACTATCTCCCCCTCATAAGAAAAGTGAAGGAGCCTCAGCGAATGCTGGGGCTTCTTCGCTTTTCGGGATGGGGCCGGTGCCTGTGCTTCTCCGGTAACGGTTTGATTGGACAATGTCCCGGCCGTTACTCCTTCCGGCCTGCGTCGGTTTTACTTGTGGAAGGGCAGTCTTTGTGGTAAACTGGAAAAATGGTGAAAGATTTGGAGGAGCCCGTATGAGGAAGCCGGTGAAATATATCTGCGGCGGGGCGGCGGCTGTGCTGTCTGCAGTGCTGTTCCTGTTTCTGTTTTTGGGGGCGCGGGGAGTGCCCAAGGAGCAGGCGGCGCAGATTGTAGTCTTTGGGGACAGCATTCTCGGGGAAGTCAGGGACGGGACAGCGATACCGGCCCGGCTGGGAAGTCTGCTGGATAAATCAGTATATAATGCTGCGTTCGGGGGTGCCTGTGCTGCCAGGATAGAGCAGAAAAAGACTTTGGACTATACCGGAGGGGCCTTTTCGCTGGTGGCCCTGGCAAAGGCGGTGGAGTCCGATGATTTCGGGGTACAGCAGTCCGTTATTATGCGGGAGAGCAGCACGGAGTATTTCGGGGAAGTGCTGGACGGTCTGGAAAAGCTGGACTTATCCGACGCGGATCTCTTTCTGATACAGCAGGGAGTCAATGATTATCAGCAGGGAGTTCTCATAGAAGACCCGGAGAATCCGTATAATGAGCATACCTTTCTGGGGGCGCTGCGGGTGGCGGTACGAACTTTGAAGAAGGCCGGGCCCGGGGCACGGATTGTCATTGTAACCCCTCCCTTCACCTGGTATATTACTGCAGGAGAGACCTGTGAGACGGCGGACTTTGGCGGAGGCGTGCTGGAGGATTACGTAAACGCGGAGCTTGCACTTGCGGGGGAGCTGGGAATTGAGATTGTGGATCTGTACCATGGGTTATTTCCCCATGAGGAGTGGGAAGACTGGATGCTGTACAGCAGGGACGGGCTGCATCCAAACGAGGCGGGCAGAGAAAAGATAGCGCAAAAGATCGCGGAATATCTGAAATAGAGTTCAGGCGGGAACAGGATCTGATATATGAAAAAAGCAGCAGAGGCGATATGGCTTGTGGCCAGAAATATACTTTTCATAGGGTTTACGCTGCAGATTTGCCTGGGGCTGATCTGGATGGCAGGTAATTTTACGAAATTGCAGGATTTTGCGCCTGTTACCTCAGGGGTATATCCGGTTTTGACACGGCTGGCGGGCCGGTTTTTTCCTTTGGTATACCTGATGCAGGCGGGGGCAGCGTTGTATGCAGGCTGCAGACTGCTTAGGAAGCTGCAGGCGGGAGCGCGGGTATGTCTGTGGGGCAGTCTGGCACTCATGACCCTGCCCATGGCAATGCAGTGCCATCTGGCGCTGCTTCCCTATTCTTTTGTGGGCTCCCTGGAGCTGCTGGAGCTCTCCTTCTTTTGGGAAGCCGACGAGGAGAAGGACAGTGCAGGGCTGAGGCCGTTTGCGGCAATATTGGCCTGTTATGGGGCACAGTGCCTGCTTTGGCCGGTATACGCGATACCGGGGGCGATTCTGCCGCTGATCTCGCTGCTTCGGAAGCTGCCCGGCATGTTTCGGAGCAGGGAAGGGCTCCGGCGGGGATTGGTGTCAGCCGTCTGCTTTCTGGCAGTGGCGGCAGCAGGTTTTGGCTTCGGCTGTTCCGGGAGCGGCGGGGAGGGAGGTATCCCGCAGTGGCGCTGGATGCTGGCGAAGAGGGTCTGCTGGCCTACGCTCTGGGTGGATTGGAGCCGGATACTGGAAGAGGGTATTCTGACGGAGGATGTGCTTTGGCGGAGCTCTTATTATCCCTATAGTATGGAAGAAAGCCTGAAGCCGGCGCTGGAAAAAGCCATGTCCCCGGAGGACGGGGAGGCGCTTGTGGAAAAGATGACAGAGTATGCCTGGAAGATCCATTCCCCTATGATTATAAAGCAGATCGGCTGGGATGTGCTGGGCTATGGGGTGACGCCCCTGATTCTGCCTTTGCAGCTGGCAGGAGACGCATATGATTCCTGTTCCGGCAGAAACTATGAAATTATGAGGAATGAAATGCCGGTGGCCACCAAATATTATGTCAGAGTGGCCTGCGGCTGGTTTGCCGTTTCCCTGCTCCTGATGCTTGCAGGGGGGGCGGCACTCTGGATTGCAGGATTCGTGAGGGCGCGGGATGTCTTAAGACGGGGAGTTCCGGTGCTTATGGTGCTCTTTGCGGCGGGGATGACCGTACTGTATTTTACCATGCAGGGTGCGGGAATCATGGACTATAAATATACGTTCTGGATCAATCAATTATGGATACTCGGCAGCATAAAAATAATGATAGGAAATGTGAAAGGAATGAAGATTTTCTAAGTCTGCAAGAGGGGGCAAGCCCACCTCTTTAGGACGCAGACAAAGAAAATCTAAGTCATTCCTCGAAGAATCTCAAGGCGAACAAGTTCGCCTAG
>CAJTKW010000011.1:28290-82766 GCA_910577035.1 uncultured Acetatifactor sp. | reverse complement strand
TAAGCAACAAGATGGGTAATTCCTTACTGGCTGTAAGGGGTATTAACCATAAATACATTGTAGTAGAAAGGATGAGCTGTTGAAAAAATATCCGAAGGTGGTTATCAGGGATAATGCCACGCGGGAGAAAAAATATTTCTACAGACAGGAAGAAAGTGGGGAAGAAAGATGATAAAATTACAGGAAGGAAAGTATATCATTGGGTTCGACGACGGCTATCAGCTTGGAAAGACGGCGAACCATGTATTTGATAACGGCATACATATGCTGGGAACGGCAGAACCGACACTGATAGAACGGTCGCTGTTTTATGATGGGGAATACTTTAAGGTTGGCGAAGGACGGGCGGCTATTACGGAGGATAAGGTTTCGGATGATGATGCGAGGCTGCGTACTATGGCAGCCATGGCTATGGAGCTTAGGGGCGCAGGACTTCATAAGGCAGAGGTGGTGCTTGCGGTTGGCCTTCCCTTTTCAAATTATGGCAGGGATAAGCCGAAATTGATTGACTATTACGCTCGTCAGAACCGTCTGGAGTTTTCGTATGAGGGAGAAGACTATACGGTTGAGATCGGAAAGGTGATTGTCTGTCCTCAGTGTTATTCCGCTATTGCTACAAGGCTGGGGAACATGAAAGGAGACTATCTGATTGTGGATATTGGAAGTAAAACTACGGATGTAGTGTATGTGCAAAACGGGCTGCCGGTAGAGAGCAGATCAATTACAATTGAAAAAGCTATGGTCAAATGGATAAAAGAGATCCAGCGCGAGATGAAGGTACAGTCAGGAAAGGATCTGCCGGAGCAGGAGATTATGAAGATTGCTTTGAAAGAAGACAGTAATCTTCCCGGGGCTTACGCAGAGCTGATCCGCAGTATGCTGCGAGAGAAAATGTGCTCCCTGGAACTGGAGCTTACAGAAAGGGGCTATAGCATGGACTACCTCAACATCATTTATGTAGGCGGCGGAGCTTTGATTGCCCGTGACTATGCCGGTAAATATCGGAGCCATACGGCTTATGACTGTGATCTGTGTGCCAATGCAAAGGGGTATGAGTTCCTTGCTAGGCAGATCGTAGGGAAGGGGGCGGCATAATGGCCGGGGAGCAGAGGGCCGTGACCATCCGGTTCAACATGGCCGACATGTCTGACAGGGAGCTGTACCGAAAGCTGGCAGAAGGGGCAGAGGACACGGCATCCTTGGCGGCCTATGTGAAGAGGGCGCTTGAGGAGTATTTCGACCTAACCATCAGGATTGCGGACAGACAGGAGTTTCATGTCCAGATGCTAGAGGCCGTTCGGGAGGAGATGCAGTCGCAGGGCATGAAGCTAGCGGGTGCGCTCCTGGCCGGGATCGGGGCCGTAGGTGTTCCAAGGCCACGGGCAGGGAGCACGGCTGATGGCGCTGTGCTGCCGGAAGCCTGTGGGGAGCTACCGGAGGAACTGCGGGGAATCCTCGATTACATCGGATAGGGGTACATATGGAAATACCAGCAGCAATGTAGCGGCATCCTTGATGGGCGCCTGCTGCATTTTTGCTACTGGATGCAAGAGATGTGCTGCAGACAGGACATTCTGGACGGCTGTCTCCAGGAAAGGGTTGCATGCCTGCAACAGGATGGTGCAGATGTGCATCCAGGGATATTCTCCCTGCAACTGCTGGTTGCTGCAGAAGGCCCATTGGGCTGGAGTTGGATTCTAGGAAGGAAGCCCATCAAAAGATAAGTCTGCAGCATATGGTCCTGGCGATATGAGGATGGGCATGCAACACGAACTAGGCCATATTCCGCTATGCATAAAGGGGTGTATTTTATGCAGGCAGAATCGGATACATTTTGTGGTGCATAAAAAACATGTAGTTACGATTGGAAATATGCTGTTACACTATGCTAAACTTTGGCACAGGGGGTGATAAGGTGATTAAGCTTGACTTCAATAACATCAATGACGGGATCGTCTACGATGCATTCCAGGTCGATGGAAAAGAGGCGGATGCCCTGAACGACAGCTACCTGGAGCTTTTCGAACTTGTAGGGCGTGATGCCATGCTGAAGCTGTTCACGCACTACCATGGCGACAAGATAGACTGCCCTATGAGGCTGTACCGCCCAGAATTCATCGCTGATCTTGCCAAAAATGAGTCGGATAGGAGGGAGCGTGCTAAAATTGCACGGGCAGGAGGATATTCGGCCAGGGTGATTGAAGGGATACTGAGCAAGAGGCGGAAAGAGAACGAAGCTGAATGATGATAGTGTTGTTGGGAGGGGTATTTGAATATAATGAAATTCTTTGCATATGAGCAATTAATGAGGCTTGGGCAGAGTAGCGGTTGCCACCAAATGCCGGAACGGAGTTTATTCATAAAAGGAAGACAGTTTCCAGTATGTGCCAGATGTACGGGGGTATTAATTGGAAAGATTATAGCGTATAGCCTATTCTTTGTATACAGGCTGCCCTTGAGGCTTTGTATGATAGGCTGCTCTATGATGTTCTGTGACTGGCTTGTGCAATATATTGGTTTATGCGCATCTACAAATTTTCGGAGGCTTGTTACAGGAATCATTGGAGGTGGATCTTTAGCGACCATTAATTGTATGGCAGTAAGGTACATATTACAATATCTAACAAAAATTTTTTAGAGGAGGGGTCTTGTTATGCTCTGTATCAAATGTGGAGCGCAAAATTCGGAGGACAGCAAATTTTGTGTTAATTGTGGTGAACCTATAGTGGGACAAAAGGACAGTCAAGAAACAGAGTCAGCAGAGATGCATATGCTACAGGCACCGTTAAGGGATAATCTGCCAGAGATGGAAACATCAGCCGATTCAAAGATACATTGCCCGAAATGTAAATCAGAGAAAATACAAGCATTGACAGAAACTAATGTGCAAGGGGGCTACCGGGTCGGAAGAGGGTGCTTGGGGTGGCTGTTGTTCGGCCCGTTAGGGCTGCTATGTGGTGCACTGGGAAAAAAAGCAAGGGTTTCATCAGAAAACAATACGATTTTTATCTGTATGGAATGTGGGTTCAAGTTCCCTGACATTGATAATCTGATTCATACGAAGGAAAGAATAGTTAGGAGGTCTCTGGTAGGCGCGATTGCGCTATTCATGTTATGTATCTGGGAGTTGTTTGACGAATTTTCGCTCACAAACCTTTTGCCATTTATGTTTCCGTTAGCATGTCTTGGTTGCTATCTACAGACGAAAAGGGAGAGGGATGAGCTAATAAGCAAAGGTTATGATGCCTCGTGTTCCTGTTTCCTGTCGAAGGACGATAAACGAAAGTAGTAGTTTGGGCCAATCTATATTTGGAGGTGTAGAATGTTTTGTGTCAATTGCGGCAACGAATTGCCAGACAGCGCCAGATTTTGCTGTAGATGTGGAGCTAAGACAAGGAATAATGATGATGTATTCTGCCGAAACTGTGGAAATAAGATGATAGCGGGTTCAAACTTCTGTACAGAATGCGGAGCAAAAATAGAAGATAGCGGAAAGAAGAACATTACTGCCTCGAATGAAAAAACAGATAATTCATCTGTCCGCTTACAACAGGAAATAGAGCATAGCTATAAGAGGGGAAAAGAGTGCCTGGATGGGGGTGTAATGGGAAATGCCTTTGAGTACTTCAAGAAAGCAGCAGAACAAGGTCATGTGGATGCCCAGTATCAGCTCGCCAAGATGTATCAGGATGGAAAAGTCGAAATTGAGCTGCCTAAGAGCAGGAAAGATATAGATGATCATGCCGCTGCTGCGGCGAGAAGTGAATCGGTAAGGGAGAAATATGCAACGAAATGGTATGGCAAAGCAGCAAAGCAGGGACATGCGGAAGCGCAATATGAACTTGCCATGCAATACCTGACAGGAAAAGTCGGAGGGCCTTCAAAAGAAGGACTAGGCGCTACAGAAGCCGATGTATCTGTAGAGAAGTCAAATTTTGAAATCGCAGTTCAATGGCTTACATTATCAGCAGAGCAAAACATTGATGCCGCTATGTATAAATTGGGTGAAATATATGACATAGGAAACAATTTGCCACAAGATATTGCCAAAGCTAGGGAATTATATTCCAAGGCGGCTGCAAAAGGAAATAGGGATGCTATAGTCGCTCTGGCTGCATTAGAATTCCGTATGCAGGTAGATGCTATAGATTGTGAAGAGGATAGGGATGAATTTATGAGGGCGATGGCGGAGTTCTGTAAGAAAATGAAAGCATTGCTCGAGGAAGAACAAGTAAATATTTTATCAGTTTATTCATTTGACTCTCCCCAATTTGGGAAAAAGCTGAAGGGAGCGTTGGCATACTCAGCTTTGCAGAAAGAAGAGATTCCATTGTTGATTCAAGATGTGACATTAATGGGCAGTGCGAAGGAGGGAGTATTATTTACAACACGGGCCATATACAGCAAACGTAAACTTTATGTACAAAGGAGAGTTGCCTATCAGAAAGTTGAATCCGTTTCTGTCGAGCTAAGTGGACGTTATCATATTATGGTAGACGATAGCGAAATAGGCTTTGGATTTGCAAAATTACAAGATGCCAAGCTGGTGCTGCTCATAGTAAAAAGCTTAATAGGTGTTTTAAAAAGACAGAAAAAAGCAGCATTTTAAGAATGTACTGGAAAGAATAGTAGGAACTGCTATAAATTTGGCATTAAGATTAAGCGAGAAGGCAGAATTTTGTCGCATGTTATCGCAGAGCATGAATCTGTGAAAATTGTTGGATTAAATCTGTTTGGCCAAACCTAGGCAAGGTATATAAACAAAGGTATTGTGTGCCATAAAACAGAAGATGGCTATAGGGAGCAAACAACAGAGAGAAAAACATTTTGCTGACAGAAATGCGGCTGATTGAGAGAGGCCCTAGATAAAGTTCCCGTATGTCATCATTCAGGTGATTGCCATATGGGGAAAGCTTTTCCATTTTCAATTTTATTGATATTACTTTCGCTTTGTCCTAATGATAAACTCATATCTCTTGCAGATACACCCTTTTGATTTTGTAGTTGTACTAATCTCTGCCGAAAGAATTATTACATTATCCTATATCATTCTTTAACGCCATTGTATTCTATGCCTATTGCATATATAGAAAAAATAATTCTTTAAATATATTGACTTGGAGAATTATTTTCTCTATAATTGGTTTTGCGAAAAAAAGGTGCATCAATATGCCAATATAGTTTCTTGATGCTGCTAAAATATTCGCTTTAATATGGCCAATGACTGACATCATCATATTATATGCGGAAAGAGAGGGAATATTTAGGGCAAAGAAAATAAAACATGAAGAATGTTGTTGGAATAGTAGGAACGGTAAAGTTGAATGTGGCTGCACAGGAGGTCTTGGTACATGGGTAGCTGATGAGGATCGCCTAGTATGTGGTGGTTCAGGTATATGAACTTGTGCGTAATGTAGAGTTCTCGGCAGAATGGAAGAAGGCTAAAGTGGAGGGGAAAGACAAAATTTTGGAGGAGGTGACAAGATGAATATCAAAAAATTGGTTTATCGGATAAAGCCGCCATGTCCCCGGTGTCCTTATACATTGGGGCAAGTACATACCTTGGTCAACCCCTGTCTTGCCTGCAAGGCAACCGGTTATCAAACCTTTGAGCGGTTCCAACAATTACGAAGGGCTAAAAAGTTGCGCAGGTGGTACATGGGAAAAAGAAGAGTTCTATTTAGAGTTTTTGTGTCATAGGATATGCATGATAATTAAAGTGACAAAGAGGGTAAAATATCTTAGGAGTAGAAGTATCAAATGTCTGCCGGGAGGGGAGCGATCCTGAGGCAGACATTTCTCTATATAATCGGTGCATTAAGGCAGGTTAGGTGATACCGGTTGCTGACATCATACAAAAGGTTTTCACGTAGATATTCTTTTATCATATGAAAGCTTATAAAAGGAGTATCTGGATATCATCAAGGAAGGCTTGCTTGAACCGTGTGATCTTAGAAGCGTCAGGGACCTTGCCGAAGCCGCAGAATTCGCGGAGATGGCGTGAATACTAAAGGAAGACAAGGAGCAGGGAATCGGTGGGGATGGAAAAAATGCGTTGGATGATGAGAGCCCATAAAAAAGCGTTTAAAGGATAGATACGTGATCTTCCCGTCTGCGCATAAAAATGCTTCCGGAAGGAGGCGGGGACAAGTTCATCAAGGTCAATATGGTGTTGTAAGAGAGACAGGAACCTGGGTTTATTGGATTCATAAATTTCCTGGCAATCTGAAAAAATATCTTCCAAAGAAAGCTGATTGTATGGTAACATATAGGTACAACTCCTTTCAGGTGGATATGGTAGATTGTTACTTGACATCTCAATTATACCATAAACCTGTGAGGAGTTGTTCTATTTTATCTAAGAAAAAAGCCTGATTCTATGCGGGCTGTGGCGTTTCGCAAACGCCTAATTGAATCCATTAAAAGAGAGGAGAGCCATTCTATGGATAGGAGACTAACGGAAATTATTTTCATTATTGACAAAAGCAAGGCAATGCGCGGTCTTGAGGACGCCATGGTAAAGGAGTTCAATTCCATGCTCGGACAGCAGCAGGGCATGGAGGGGGAGGCGCTTATCACGACAGTGCTGTTTGATGACAGGTACGAGCTGTTCCATGACAGAACCACTATCCAGGCCGCAGCGCCACTGGGCAGAGAGGACTACGAAGTAAGAGGTGGTACAGCCCTGTTGGATGCCATAGGCATGTCCATGCATAAATTCCGGCGGGTAAGGCACGGTACAAGGGAAAATTTCCGTTCAGATAAAGTAGTGTTTATCATTATTGCGGGCGGCCGCGACAATGCCAGTCGGGGCTATACGGAAGAAATGATCCGGAAGCGCATTATATACCGGAAGCAAAAGTACGAGTGGGAATTCATATTCTTTGGCGGGAATATGGATGCAGAGGCGGAAGCCGGGAAGATAGGGATAATGGCGGAGCAGGCATATGGCTACAACGCTGATACGGATGGAATCCATACCGTATATACGGCTGTCTCCGTCCTGCTGACGGCTTTCCAAAAGGAAGCAGACTTTCCCTGCAGAGACACTTCCAGGAAGGACAACAGAGATATAGCAGAACGGGCAGCTGGTAACGTACTCTCAAAGTTCAGGGCTGAAAAGGAAAAAATCACTTTCTCAATAGATAGAATCCTTCGGAGCATTTATAAGCAGAATAAGGATTCGGCCATGGAAGTTCTTCATGCTCATTTGGGGAATAGCATTGTGATTACAGGCACCTGGGAAGAAGCGGAAGGAGAACGGGAGCTTGAAGAGGAAGAGCTGTTTGAGGGGGAGATAACGGCAGTCGTGTTCACCATGGGATGCTATACTGTGCGGATTGCTGAGTGCCTGTATAAGGACAGTGACTTTATGCAATATATGCAGAGAATACCGGCGAGTCAGGACATAATAACCAGATACCGTGTCAGGCATATTGAAGAGGCCAGGGAGAGGGCTGCCGGACGGACTGTCGTCGGTAGTATAATGGAGCTGTCTTGGGAAAACGGAGTCCGTAAGGTAACGGAAGTGTCTGCCAGGTATCGTTCCGGGAGTGATGAGCTTGTGGAGCGTTGGCAGAATATTTGTATTGCGGCAAAGACACGTGGAGGCATCGGATCAGCGAGTATAGACTATATTTGCACTGTAAAGAGGTGCCATGAAGTTTCGGATGAGCATGCAGCGTTGTTTGTGCTTAGCCGTTACTTAGGTGATACACACACCGATGAGACTTGGTACAAGTTCACGCCTGATGGCATAGTGGAATCTTACCGGATAGATGGGTATGGACAAAATGATACGGATGTCTGGGAGCTGTGAAAAGCTTGGACATCTGCAAGGAATTAGGAGGAAGTCAAGATGAAGAGAAAGGAGTTAATCTACCGGATAAAGCCGCCATGCCCGGAGTGCCCTTACACGCTCGGGCTGGTACATACCTTGGTCAATCCCTGCCCTGACTGCCAGGCGAACGGCTATCAAGCATTTGAGCGGTTCCAACGATTCCAAAGTGGACTGCCGGAAAAGCATGATAATGCAGAAAATTGAAGCGATGTATATCAAAAACTGTAGGGAATGCCCTTATGTCGGGGAGAGGGTTGTTGAAAAGACATCTGAGTGTCATGGTTTTGCAGAAATTTCTGACAGAGTGGAGGACTGGAATCCAGAGAAACTTTTCTGTGAAAAAATTGGTGGAATACCTTGTCTGGATGGAGAGTGTCAAGATGCTTATCAGAAGGTATCGGAGGTCAGGAGATACTCCAGGAAGAAGAGGTTGAATGCATGGAGAAGAAAAAGAAAATATAAGAGGCATCTTAAAGAAATTGCGATCATGGGGGAGCTGCGACGGGAAAATTGTAAAAATTGCATGTATAGTGGAGCAGTATATATGGATGAAAATGCAAATGGTGATCTGCTAGAGAAGCCGTACTATCGGAGGTACTGGAGGGGCAGTCGTTTCAAGGAGTGGAGAGATATATCAAATCGTAAAGTTCGCAGGTATAAGGGAGATATTCATAACGGAGGCTTTTATAAAAAAATATTTGATTATTGGTGGACTGTAGATTGAAATGAAGCATCGAAAAAGTGGAAGGTTGATAAAAGGAAAGGGGATTTTATATGGTTAAATTGCCAATTTCAGAAAGCGTATTAAAATATTATGAGGAAACAGGGTACATGTTCTCGTGGAAAGAACAGGCGCATTTTTGCTACCGTGGTACTCCGGGACTATTGAAACGCATTGACTGCCTCAAAGAGATTTTGGAGAAATCGGATGATGAAGAACTGAATAAAGATATAAGAATGATGATAGATTATGAATCCGGGGTTTACGCCAAGTTCATGCAAAATGAGAATAATCAATATATTTATATTATAGAAATTGAAGATAAGTACAGCGGCCGTAAATATCATAGAATTTTTAGGTCAATAGAGAAAGCTATGATATATGCAGACCAGGATATGCTTGGTGATTATAAAATATCGAAAGAGTTAGTAATCGACGATTATGAAATTGAACTAAACTTGTTTCCCGCGAAATTCGAATATAATGCTGATAGAGAAATAATCGATTACAGCTCATCGGAATATGAAGATGATTATAATCCCGATGAGCATGAACCCTTTGAATGCCGGTTCGATAACATATTCATGAAGATTGACTGCCCTTTTGAGCGTGGAGATATTGTTATGAGTCCGGAGCACACACATCCGTTGATTGTATTAGCGGATAGGGATGTCTTCCATAAAAAATATGAAGCTGCAAAAAGCCAATATGGTGACAGGGTGAAATTTATGTTGGACTATGAGGACAACCGCATTCCTGTGTTGGATTGCTACAATTCTTTTCCACATTCGCGCCATAGCAAATCATTCATTTATAACAAGGACTATCATAATGACCTTTCTGTCGTTTATAGAAGGCCGTTCCTTATGGAAAAAATTGAGCATAATGAACATTACAGTGAAGGGTTTTGGAATACTCTGCTTTATGCCAGTGAAATGGTGAAATGCAGATATGATATGGATGCTATAGGGAGCAGTATATGCCGTATGATAATGGCAGAATAGGTTTGTTGTTTCGGAATCGCCTGGAGAAACTCCCGCAACATCGGATAGAAAAAACAAAATACAGAGATTAGGCAGCGTATCCCGCTTAAATGGGCTATACTGCGAAAAATATCATCAACGAGGGGAGGAACGTAATGGAGACTGATGTGAAAACGGGGAAAAATGACACCGAAGAGCTGGAGCTGTTGATCCCGTCCGAAACAGTGAGGGAATATGTCCGTGAAACGGAATGGACATTCACAGATTTTCAAAAGGCGGCCCTGCTGTACCACAGAGGGCTGCTGCTGAAGGACGAATATGCATTCCTGCAGATATTAGGGGATCGGACAACAGACCAGGTCCTTAAAGGTCAGATTGCGGAATATCTGGGAGAGTTGGAGCGTGGATTCCAGAATTTCAGACAGAACGGCGGCCGGCGCTGTATCTATGTGCTGAAGGTAAGGGAAGACGGCGGCTTTTGGGATGGTGAATATCTTACCAGCGGATATTTCTTTGACTGGGAAGCAGCACTCGTATATGGAAAAAAGGAAAAGCGGCCATTTGAAATTGAAAAGTATCTTGTTGATGGAGTGGCTGTATTTGAGGATGGTACTTGCAGCCATTCTTCAATTGCAGGGATTCGGTTCGACAGGGAGGGGGAGGCAGTCTGCCTCTGGAACAATGAAGAAATGTCTGATTTCGACAATAAACGTTTTGATGAGGCCATCATCGAGATACCCAACCCATTTGAAAGGGGTGATATTGTCAAGTGCAAAGGCGCTGATGGACAGGAGTATTTCGGTATCGTAGAGGAAGACCGGGAGGAATGGCAGAAGCATTTGGCACGGCATCTGGATCGTGTTAAGAACGGAGATGCCTGTGTGGATTTTCAGGACCTTTGTGTCAGTGTGGCAGTTCTGTGTGAAGACGGAACTTTTGATTTCTTGGACAGTGCAATCCCGCTTGACCTGGAGCGGTATGAGCCCAGGGCAGAGGACTGGACAAACGGTTCCGCCGATACGCTCTTGCTGTGCGCAAGGAATATATATCGCGATGGGGGATGTATTTCCACATTCTTTGATATGCTTAAGAGATACCGGTTGACCAGTGGAAAATAAACTGATACAGAAAGGCGCCGCTGCAAAAAATTGAGGGAGGGCTACAAGTATGGTCAAGCTTCCAATGTCTGATTATATGTGGAATTATTATCGAGAGAAGGGGATTTCATTTACTGATTCTGAACAGGCAACTATTTTGTGGAACTCAGTTTTCCCTTTGCCGAAGGCAGAGATACTGGAGGGGCTTAAGGAGATTGCTGATAAGACTGCAGACAGGATCCTGCAGACGCAGATATATGAGCGGCTTGATGCAGAGCGGGAGACGACAAAACTCTTCGAAAAGAACGATGGCAGGTGCTTTTTCATTTGTGAATCGGGTGACAATAGCACGGAAACGGAATGGCAGGGGCGGTATTTTACTACGCTGGAGGCTGCGGTAGCGTATGGCAGGGAGGAATCCCAGGGAACATTTAAGGTTGAAAAGGAAGCCTTTTGGGACAAACCTGGAGACTGCCGTACTGACGATGAACCGGATATTATGGGCGGCTGTGCATGGTATACAAAGGATGGAGAACTTCTTGACTGTGGATGTTATTCTCTTGCATCAGAAGTCAGTATAAACTTCAGCTGCGGGGATCCATCACGTTTTGAAGATGCCTATATCCCATTGCAGAGTCCTTTTGAGATCGGTGACATTGTCCGGATTGTCGGGGATACGCGTCCGGCAATCGTACAGGTGAGTCAGGAGCAGTGGATCCGCGACTTGGAATGGAATGCTGATGGGGCGCGCACCATTCCTCCTGCCTATGATAATACCCGTCTCACAGTGGAATTCCTGGATGAGGACGGTGAGCTGTACCATGGCCATCCATGCCTTTTGTCACTGGAAAAGATTGGTCGGTGGGAAGATGAATTGGAATGGAATCTACTGCAGGCGGCCAGCCGTCTTATAAAGGGAGAGGGGTCATTGGATGAGTTCCTGTATGATTACCATCAAAATTTGGCTCACAGCAGGAAGTGTTCAGAAAAGAATTGATATAGTTCTAAAAAAAGGATAAAGTAGAATCGCAAGAGCAGAGTTTTTTCTAATTATTATTTGTGCCGCCGCTGGCGGTATAACGGGAAGTGGGAGAGAGTGCAATGAGAATCGTAGAAGGGAAATATAATTCTGCCAGGATATTTACAGACCAGGTGGAGGATGCCTGTATCGAGCAGATTCGAGGGCTGCTTGATTTGGAAGCCTTTCAGAGGGCAAAGGTGCGCATTATGCCGGACTGCCATGCCGGTAAAGGCTGTGTGATCGGGTTTACGGCTGACCTGGGGGATAAAATCATTCCGAACGTTGTAGGCGTCGATATTGGCTGCGGTATGCTGACGGTAGAGCTTGGGAAAGCGGACATTGATTTCGAGAGGCTTGACCGGGTAATCCGCAGTTTTGTACCGTCAGGCAGGGAAGTGCACGAGGGGCGTCTGCAGCGTTTTGGGCGATTGCAGGAGATGAATTGTTACCGTGAGCTGAAAGATACCAGGAAAATTGAGCGGGCCATAGGTACCCTTGGGGGCGGCAACCATTTTATTGAGATTGATGCAGATGAGGAAAACAATAAGTACCTTGTGATACATACAGGGAGCCGCCAGCTGGGAAAGCAGGTTGCGGATTACTACCAAAAGACAGCGGTAGGACTTCATACGGGCAAGGAAGCGATGTGGGAGGAAGAGGAACGCATCAAGGCGGAATATAAGGCATCCGGCAGGAGGAGTGAAATACAGGAAGCTCTGAAAGAGCTTCATCGCAATTTCCGTCAGAGGGTTCCGGATGTGCCGGATGAATACAGCTTTCTGTATGGTGAGTACAGCAGGAAGTATATCCATGACATGAAGATTTGTCAGGAATTTGCCGATGAAAACCGAAACATGATAGCGTATCTTATTACGGAGAATTATGGGTTGAAGCCGACAGGATGCTTTACTACGGTACATAACTACATTGACCATGAATCCAACATTATCAGAAAAGGGGCGGTTTCAGCGAGGAAGGGAGAAAGGCTCTTAATTCCTATCAATATGAGGGACGGTTCCCTGATCTGCGTAGGGAAGGGAAATCCCGACTGGAATTATTCAGCACCCCACGGAGCCGGCAGGAGCCATTCGAGAAAAGAAGCAAAGAGCATTTTTTCCGTGGAGGAGTATGAGAAAACGATGGCAGAAGCAGGAGTTTTCTCAACATCTGTAAACGCATCTACGCTGGATGAATGCCCTATGGCTTATAAGGGAATGGACGATATTGTGATGAATATCGAAGATACGGCTGAAATCATATGCCGTTTGAAGCCCTTATACAATTTTAAGGCAGACGGTATCAGGCACGAGTGAAAAGGTTTGAATGGTGTAAGCTGTTCCTGATCGCATATATTCCTGTTCCGGTGATATATTCTGTTTATATCATACAGGGAAAGGAGTGATGGCAAATGACAAAAAGGCAGATTTTCGAAGCAGTGTTTTTGGCATTAACTGCAGTGTTGATCGTGGCGAAGGCAATTGATGAAGCAGAAAGGACACTGCAATTGAGTGACAGCTTTGAAGACAGTGACATTTAAGCAAAGGGCTCTCCCACAGGGGAGGGTCCTTTGCAATGTCCGGAAAAAAAGATGAAAAAGGAGATGAAGAAAATGGCAGCAAATGTAGAAACAATGTTCTCGGTAAGAAAAAAGCCATGGCACGGTCTGGGGATTATTGTTAAGGATGCCCCCACCTCAGCGGATGCCATCAGGCTTGCAGGGCTTGATTGGATTGTGACGCAGGAGCCGATTTATACGAACTTCAGTAAACTTGTAGATGGCTACAGGGCAAATGTGCGGAATTCCGACGGGAAAGTGCTGGGGGTGGTATCGGACCGCTATAAAGTGGTACAGAACGTGGATGCGTTCAGTTTTACGGACGAATTACTTGGAAAGGGAGTGTGTTATGAAACGGCGGGGGCGCTGCAGGAGGGCCGGAAGGTGTGGCTGCTGGCAAGGCTTCCCAGAGAGTATATCATTGCCGGAGAGAAGATCAGTCCATATCTGGTGTTCAGCAATACCCATGACGGCTCCGGCTCCGTCAAGGTAGCCATTACGCCGGTAAGGGTGGTGTGCAACAATACCCTGAACCTGGCGCTGGATACAGCATCGAGAAGCTTCAGTATGATTCATACAGGTAATATCCAGGATAAGATACAGGAGGCAAAGGACACCCTCTTCATGGCGGAAAATTATATGGACTGCCTCGGAATTGAATTCGAGCAGCTCCGCAGGCAAAAGCTTACGGATGCACAGGTAAGGGAATACATTGAGCAGCTTCTGCCCATGGAGAAAACGCCGACCCAGATACAGAGCAAGAACACAATCCGCCTGCGCGAGGACATGATGAGGCGGTATTATGACGCACCTGACCTGCAGAAAATAGGGAATAACGCATACCGCTTTGTGAATGCGGTTTCGGACTTTGCGACGCATGGCAGCCCGCTGCGCAGGACAGTAAACTACAATGAAAACCTGTTTGCCCGTACTGTTGACGGCAATCCGCTTATCGACAGGGCGTATCAACTGGTGAAGGCAGCTTAAGCAGTCGTCAAAACTTTCTATCCTGGCGGGGGGAGTTGTTTGGCTGCTGGGGTGGAAGCCTATCATAATCAAATTCTGGTCAGGCCATATGCCGCTTCTCAATTATAATAATCCTTTTGTGCTTTTGGCAACGGCAGGGAATGTACATCACAATACAGAGTCAGGGAAGCGGTTTATGGCGCCAGAGAGGAAAAACAGAATAAGGAGAATGCTATGTATAAAAAAATACCATTATCAGGAGTCAGTAATATGGAATGGCTCCGCTTGAGAAAGTCGGGGATTGGCGGTTCCGATGCAGGGGCTATCTGCGGGGTCAATCCCTACAGCAGCGCTATGAAAGTGTTTCGGGACAAGACCTGCGAGGAAGTGGAAGAGCTGGATAACGAAGCTGTCCGCATTGGCCATGACCTGGAGGACTATGTGGCGAGGAGATTTATGGAGGCTACGGGATTAAAGGTCAGGAAATCCAATTATATGTACCGCAGCGTGGAGCATCCCTATATGATTGCGGATGTTGACCGCCTGGTAGTGGGCGAGGATGCCGGGCTGGAATGCAAGACTGCCAGTGCCTACAGTGCGGACAAATGGGAGGACGGGAATATCCCGCTTCATTATGTGATGCAGTGTTACCATTATATGGCAGTTACGGGAAAGCGCACATGGTATATTGCAGCGGTGATCCTGGGGAAGCAGTTTATTTATCGGAAACTGGAGTGGGATGATGAATTGATTTACAGACTGGTTGAAATGGAAAATGATTTTTGGAGCAACTATGTTATCCCGGGGGTTATTCCGCCGCCGGATGGGAGCAAGGCCTGCGATGAGGTGTTGGCCCAGTATTATCATACGGCGCAAAAGGCCCGTGCTATTGAACTTGTGGGATTTGATGAAAAATTAAGGCGGCGTGAGGAAATCCTTGGTTTCATTTCGGCCCTGCAGGAAGAGCAGAGACAGATTGAACAGGAAGTGAAGCTTTTCATGGGAGAAAATGAATCCGCCAGCAGTGAATGTTTCCGTGTGTCATGGGGAAATGTGGATTCCACAAGGCTTGACACGAAACGGATTAAGGAAGAGAGGCCGGATATTTATTTGGATTATGCGAAGGTCGCCCATTCCAGACGTTTTGAAGTGAAGGCAGCGTAGGAGGGGATGGATGGAACAGGATTTGATAAGGCTGCTCAGGGCAGATGAGATTGAGTGCCGGGTTTCTGTTATCAATGAAAAAGGATTGAGCCTGCTGCTTTATAAGGATGCCCGGGTGGACCAGCGCATACTCGATGAGACCTTCGGAGCTTTCGGCTGGAAGAGGGGCCACCAGTGTATTGATGGAAATCTTTACTGCACGGTAGAAGTTCTTAACAGGGAGTCCGGCGAATGGATTTCGAAACAGGATGTGGGCACAACCGGATTTACGGAGAAGGAGAAGTCCCAGGCTTCCGACAGTTTTAAGAGAGCCTGCTTCAACTGGGGGATTGGGAGAGAATTATATTCTGCACCGTTTATCTGGATTCCTGCAGGGAAAGCCGGCCTTCAGAAGAAAGGGGATAAATATGTCTCCAGTGAGCGGTTTGCGGTAAGATGGATCTCTTTTAATGACAACAGGGAGATTGTCTCTCTGGAGATTGTGGATTCCAAAGGGCAGGTAGTGTATACGCTGCAGCAGAATGACAATACCCATCAGGAAGCTGACAGGCGCAGGACGGAGCATAGGGGCGCCGGAAACAGCAAAACCGGCAGATCAAAAGAGAATTCCATGAAGGAGCTGTCTCAGACGGGAAGACGGAAAGCGGGGCTGCCGGATGGTCAAACAGGAGCGTCGGGGGATAATGCCGAAAGCAGCGGTGGCAAAGAAAACGCTGTCAGCAGGACGCAGGAACTTGTGTTTATGGCGGAACTGAACAGGACAGGGGTAACGCTGGGCGAGGTGTTGGACCGTTATGGGATTGAGAGCCTCAGCCAGATGTCCCCTGAGATTTACAGCAAGGCAATTAATGCGTTGAAACAGACAAAACCCAAAGTGAGGACACCGGAAACGGCAGCGTAGTACATGAGACAGGGGTAAAGCCAGAGATACGAGGGGTTATTAAAAAACGGTGGAAAAGGAGTTTCCGGGAAAATCCGGGGCTCCTTTTCTGCTTTCAGTGACAGGAGGAATGAAGGATATGACTATGGATGCTTTTGCAGGGAAAATATGTGCAGCAGTGAAGGGGACTCTTGGGGAGGAATTCCACACGGAAGTCAGAGAGGTGAGAAAGAATAATGGAGTGATTCTGCATGGCCTGGTGATTCAGGAAGAGGGCCAGAGGATGGTTCCGATTATTTACCTTGAGTATTTTCTGGAAACCTATGAGTCAGGGATGCCATTTGAGGCGGTTGTCTGCAGACTGCTCTCTGTTTATAAAGAAGAGGGAGAAATAGGCAGTATGGATATGGAGTTTTTCATGTCATACGAAAAGGTAAAGGACAGGATATGCTACAGGCTGATCAGGAGAAAAGGAAATGAAGAGATGCTGGAAGGGATGCCGCATGTGGACTTCCTTGATCTGGCAGTGTGTTTTTATTATGACTATTGCGACAGGAAGACAGGGAATGGGACAATTCAGATACATAATTCACATATGGAGATGTGGGGAGTGTACGTGGAGGAACTGGAGCGGGCGGCTTACGAGAACACACCTGAAATTCATCCATGGAGCTGCAGTGGAATGAGGGAAATACTGGAGGAATGCGAAAGGCAGAGCGGCGGAGATTTTACAGACGGGAGTGAAACAGGAGAGGGTATTGCTGCTCCCATGAAGATACTGAGTAACAGGACGAGGCTCCATGGGGCTGCCTGCATCCTGTATCCAGGGGTGCTGGAAGGGATCGCGGAAAAAGAAGGGAATCTGTTTATTATTCCCAGCTCCGTTCATGAAACGATCCTCCTGCCGGATGATGGAACAAACTCGGCCGAGGCATTGAAATGGATGATCCACGAAGTGAACCGTACCCATGTGGTACCGGAAGAAGTGCTTTCAGACAGTCTGTACTACTATGATTTGTCCAGGAAGGAGATTGTAGTGCTATAGGGGCAGGATGTAAGATGCAGAAGGGCGGTTCTGAAGATTAGAGGGCAGGACAGGAAGGTTTTGCCCTCTTTATTCCTGCAAGGGTCAAATCCCCGCTTCCTGGGACGTTTCAAGCTTGATGCCCCGCCGCAAGCAGCGGGGTTTTAACTCCCGCGAGCGAACAGTGCTCGTTGAGTGCTATGCTTAAGTCAGAAGGAGTCTTGTTGTAGATGATGTGGGGTGTTCATTTTGGAGAGTGATATGATTGAAGATAGTGGTAATTTTAACGTCAGATAAAAAGTAGTAAAAATGCTATGACATGGGCGGAATAAGGAGATGATAAAGGGTAGTGAATCTGCCGTTCGTCAGAAATACTACACAGGAATCAAGATATATGATGGAGGAAACAAAATGGGCAGACAGTACGGATACTGCCGTATTTCTACAGGCAGACAGAACATAATGAGGCAGGAGCGCAATATAAAGGCTGCTTTTCCGGATGCGGTCATTGTCAGGGAAGTTTATACCGGCACAAAATTTCAGGGAAGAAAAGAATTGGAAAGGCTTTTGGGGAAAGTACAGCCTAAAGATACCATAATCTTTGACTCTGTAAGTCGTATGAGCAGGGATGCAGAGGAAGGCTTTCGACTCTATGAAGAATTGTACTACAGGAATGTGTCCCTTGTATTCCTGAAGGAGCCGCATATCAATACGGAGACTTATAAGAGGGCAATGATGAACCAGGTGGCACTCACCGGAGATAAGGTGGACCTGATTCTGAAGGGAGTGAACCGTTACCTGATGGAGCTTGCCAGGGAGCAGATACGCCTGGCTTTTGAACAGGCCGAGAAGGAGGTGGCAGACCTGCATCAGAGGACCAGGGAGGGGATTGAAACGGCACGCCTCAACGGGAAACAGATCGGGCAGCCCAAAGGGGCGTCCTATGAAACGAGAAAGGCCAGGACAGCAAAAGAGATTATCCGTAAACATAATAAATCATTTGGCGGCTCTCTGACGGATGCGGAGACCATGAGGCAGGCTGGAATTTCCAGGAAGAGCTTTTATAAGTACAAGAGGGAGCTGCGGGAAGAGATGGCATAACGGATACATTCAATATTCAACGGGCAGGAGACATTAATGAGAGAAACCGTCAAAAAGGCAGATTGTATTTTGGAGGAATGCATATTATAATAAAAGAAAAGCTGGAACTGGAAGCGTCAGGCAGATACCATGAACAGTGATACAGATATATCGCGGCTCATGGGGAAAGGAAGGGCATGATATGACACAGATAAAAGAAAGGGCGATTAGGATGATACAGCGTATGCCGGAAGATAACATGCTGTATGTGATCAATATCCTACAGAATCTGGAGGCCATGTCTGCAGATAAAGAAAAGGATAGACAAAAGGCCCGGACAGCCCTTGCAGAGATTATGGGCATGGAAAAGAGGCTGCCGGAGGATTTTGACCCTGAAAAAGAGCTTCGGGAGGCGAGGGAGGAAAGATATGGTAATCTTAGTTGACACAAATATCGTTCTGGACGTGTTCATGGACAGGGAACCTTATGCCGATGATGCCAGGATGATTATGTCGAAATGTGCTGAGAGGGAGGTCACAGGTTATCTGGCAGCCCATAGTATCTCGAACCTGTTCTATATCCTGAGGAAAAGATACTCTCCAAAAGAAAGGCGTGGCCTCATAAGGAATCTGTGCGATATCTTCCGCATCTCGGAAATAAATAAGGAAAAGATTATTTCTGCTGTTGAAAATGACATATTTTCGGACTTCGAGGACTGTCTGCAGGAAGAGTGTGCGGTCGAGGCGATGGCAGACTATATCGTTACAAGAAACCTGGATGACTATAAAACATCAAGGATTAAGGCAATCGAACCGAGCGAATTCGTAAAACTGCTGTAAGAGATTATGGCTATGCAAGAAAATAATGGGTAACAGGAAATCCTGTTTTAGCGTAATCCGGAGGAACTGGGGTATGGGGGCAGCCACTGGAGCATTTACCTGCTGGCAGATGTTCCTGGTAGATGTACAGGGCTGGCGTATACGAGCTGGTACAGGAGTCCTTCGAGGGAAAGGAAAGCTGCATCGATGTAAAAGTGAAGATGATATAGGACTGGGAAGAGGGAGATATCATCAACCAGTATGTCATATATTTGCAAAAGTGTGTAACGAGCAGATAGTGCTCATGGCAGGACACAGAAGGCTGTCCTGGAGGCAATCCGCATCTGTAAGGACAGGAATGTGCTGCGGGAGTACCTGAGCAGTAAAGAGAAGGAGGTAGCTGATATCATGATGTTTGTTAAATATTCCAGACTTCCTAAAGAGACGATATTAAAGCTCCAAAAAGAACAGAATTTGCAGACAATATAGAGGTAAGGATTGGGAAATAATGTATAGCTATTGCTTCTGAACTTGCAGTCAAGAATGTCAGAAGAGCGGCAAGTGGATAACTATTATAAAGAGACTTCAGAAACAGGAAATCCTATCATAGGGTGTCCTGTTTTTTTACATTCTTGTGGTTTGCCAGTGACCAGGCTTTAGGTGATAGCGGAAATTGCGGATTTGGTGCAGTGGTATAATGCCAGTGTTCAGGAAGTGGAGGAAATATTTTGTAAAATCAAACAGTAAATGCTGAGAGAAAATGATACTCTGGATTATTTATTTGCAAATTATTTTTGTAAATATCTCCTACAGGGAAATAAAAAGCTAATTCCATAGGAGGCAAAATCATGGATGAGATCAAAATTTCTTATGACAACCAAAAATTCAAATTAAAACCATCTGGTGATATAATTCGATACATCAACAACAGGCTCGCCGGATCTGCTAAGATATTAAGCCCGAAAAATGTGAGGAGGATAGTATTCAGTATAGGGCAGGAAGGGTGTACTTTCAGCCCGGCCACATTTAAGAAGGGCAAAAGGAATAAAGAAAATTTTGAACAACAGCAGCTGATTGCCCTTGACTTTGACAACAAGGATCCGAATAAAAAGATATCATTTGAGGAAGTACGGAAAAGGGCTGACGATTATGAGCTTCCTATTTTCTTTGCATATGATACATTGTCAAGCAGCAACCATGATAAATTCAGGGTAGTATTTCTAAATGATGTATCTATCACGGAAAGGAGAGTAGCCGAAGCTGTGCAGATGGCTATGGGGACGATGTTCCCGGAAGCCGATTCATCCTGTTACAGAGATGTGTCAAAATTGTATTTTGGTGGGAAAGAGGTACTCTATTATGATGAAAAGTTGGGAAAGATCAATATTGAATCAGTGTTTAGAAACTATACTTATTGCATGAAGGAGAAGTATAAATCAAATCATTACAAAAATCATATTGCGAGATTTGCTAAAGAAACAGGTATTGCATTGAATCAAAATGGGTTGTTGGATGTAAAAGTGTCGGATTACCCGCCTGAGACAGATAATCCGACAGAAGAACCTGGTGCAGAAAATTATGATAAAAATGGGAAAAATTCGCCAAGCACTATTATATGTAGTAATATAAAGGCAAATGGCGAAATTTTCCCGAATAAATATTACATAATAAATTTTGGCACCAGTGATTTTTCTGTCAACATTGCGGATAAAAAGGTTAAAAACCATAAACCGTACAGATCCGCAATTTTGCAGAATATATGTAATAGATGCAGACTATTAGGTGATTTTGTGACAGGAGAAAGAAAACTGTCACACGATGAATTATTCGGTATCGCTACCAATCTGATTGATGTTGAGACAGGAATAAAATATTTCATGGAAATCAGGTCAAAACATTCTGAGTTATATGCTGATGAAAAGACTGATAAGTGGAAAGCTGACCTTTTATACATGATACAGAATGATTACAGACCAGAAGGCTGTGAAAAGTACTGTCCCTATCATGAGGAGTGTTCCCACGGAAGAAATATTCTTGCCACAGTGCATACTGGACGTGGAAGCATGGAACCGATAATTGAAAACCATGAGGCGTTCAGCTCTATGGAGGAGATGCAGGATGATGTATACGATGCCATTCACAGGGCATTATTCGCTGCAGACAAAAAGTTCTATATCATTAAGGCTCAGGTTGGTGCGGGAAAATCACATAGTTATCTAAGGCTTATGAAAGAGAATAAGGAGAGTCGTTTTATAATTGCGGTGCCTACTAATCTGCTGAAGCGGGAGATTTATGAGAAAGCAAAGAGGTGGGGCATAGAAACAATGGTGACGCCGTCCCTGGAAGAGATTGCTGATGAAATACCAGAAGATATATGGAGTCATATTCAGAAACTGTATAGAAGAGGGCAGCATCGTTTTGTACATGGGTATATTTATAGGAAATTGGATAAAGAAGATATTCTTTGTCTAAGGAAATATATGGAAGAGCGGAAAAAGACTAAGACATGGGAGGGATGTATCATCACTACACACCGCTATTTGCTGAACATGGATAAGGATAATCTGGATGCATTTGATTCCATTATTATTGACGAGGATATTATCTTTAAGAGTGTCATACCGAATCAGGAGCAGATAACAGTACGGCAGCTGAAAAAGCTGAAAAAGAAAACGAAAGATTATGAGGTGACGAGTAAAATAAAAAAACTTCTGAAGGAATCGAAAACACAATCGTGTATAGAAGTGGAAGGGTTTGAGTGGGATGTGGATGATAAGGATATACCGAAAGTGCCATTTGATGTACTGTCATTTTGTCAGGCTGAGAGGTTCTATTTCCGGCAGAGCGATAAGGAAGAGAACCTTGATGAGGATGTATTTACATTCCTGAAAGGTGCTAATTTCCCAGGTGAAAAGTATGTTATGGTTTCGGCTACAGCAGATGAGAAAGTATGCAATATGTTCCTTGGGAAGGATAAGGTGGATTTTTATGAATGTAAAAAGGCTGAAAACATGGGTATATTGAATCAATATCCCCAAAAGTCAATGAGCAGAAGCAGTCTTGCGAATAATCCTGGCATAATCCAAAGGCTTATGCAACACTTCGGAATTGAAGAGAGCCATGTCATAACTTTTATGAAGGAAAACATAGGGACACTGCATTTTGGGAACACGGAAGGGAGCAATGAACTCGAAGGTGAGGACATTCTCGTTATAGGAACACCATACCATGCAAGGTTTCTGTATATGCTGGCAGCTTTTTCAATGGGCCTGGAATTTGACGAGGATGCGGAGATGACAGCACAGAATGTTGTACATAACGGATATCGTTTTCGCTTTACAACTTTTCAGGATGAAGGCCTAAGGTCTATCCATCTCTGGATGATTGAGAGTGAACTGGAGCAGGCGGTAGGCCGAGCGAGATTGCTCAGACATAATTGCACAGCGCATCTGTTTTCTAATTTTCCCTTATGCCAGGCTAATATGATTTGTGATTTTGATTATTGCAAGAAGTGAGCCGATACACTTGACTGACATCTGTTATTGATAACCTTACCAACGAATCTGTTCATGAGTCGGAAGGAGAAAGAAATACGCGGTGTACCATTGAAGATCAGTGGAAAGAAAACAAAATATATATGATGGGATGCCATGCTGTAAAAAGTGTATCCATCTGCAACTGCTTTGTAAATAATATTTACAATTTGGAGGTATATGTTATGTACATACACTGCACATTTGAGCTTTCTATGGTGCTTGACAGTGAGAAATTTCATAAAGTTCTGGCGAAGAAATGTGACCGGTCAGAATATCTGGAACAAAATGACGAAGAATATGTTGACCGGTCATTGGTACAGGGCGGAATTACAGTTATCTATCGAGACAGCCAATACAAGAAGAAAATAAGGGTGATTATTGACTTGAGCATGGACTTGAAAGAGAAGTGCGATGTGATCCGGACAGTCTGTAAACTGGATAAGCGAATGGAAGAGTATTTTGGATATCGGTATCGGATGAATGATTTTGTATTATCAGCGATGGTACTTGCAACAGATATTGATGTCGGAACCCATGAAAATGTGCTGGCATATTTGAAAGTTTTGCAAAGGATAGGAAAAGTTAAGGGATTTTCACCATCAAGCTATGACTGTTTTGAGACAGATGAAAGCTTCTGTTTAGATGGAAATAGCAATGGTATACAATTCCGAATCTATGATTTAGAAAGTCTGTTTGAGCATCGGTTAATAAGAACAGATAGGAACAGCAGGAGGCGGAAAGCGATTTTAAAAGAAGCGAGAGGGATTCTTCGGGCAGAGGTGCAGTTGACAAAATCAAAGGCGGTTCGGGCTTATACTGATACGGATGATATAGCAGGGCAGATTGAAAGTCTGACAAAGAATTGCCAGGATATTTTTATGGATACTTTTTCACATGTAATTCCTTATGGAGATTTCTATAAAAAGGATAAAGCAGTGGAGATTGTTCGTAAAGAGGCGACTGACAGCATTATGAGGAGGAGAATGCTTCGGCTTCTGACGCTGATTCCGGAGAAGAAGTCGCTCCATCTTGCCCAGAAAGCCGTGAATTGCAGGAATATAATGAAAATCATGGATTCTTTTGCCAAAATAAACCTGTCGCCCGTCACGATAAGCAAACGGCATGGGATAAAGTATTTAAAAAACTTATATGCTTATTTTCGATGAAAGGATAAATGCAAAAAGGGGTGGTATAGAATGGTACAGTGGTATGATACCACTGTACCATGGAGGCCTTTTGTCAATCTGGTTTGAAGAATGGCATATGTTCGTAGAGTTCGGTATAGATGTTAGTTGATGTCTATAATCTTTTACTGTGTTAGAAAACTGGATAGCCTGTTCGGGCTGTTCATCTCAAGATATATATAGGGATATAATGTCAGAGTGTGTGAAAAAGAGTGCATATTGAGCCCCAGATAATTGGTATAATCGCTTAAGATTTACGCACAGCTGAGGGTGTAAATATTTTTGTGTCTTAAGATTTTCTCCTTGGCAGATTTTCACCAACTGTAATCAACCAGAAACCCAGCATTTATAAGGGCTTGTGGGCTCTGCCCACACCCGGCCTCTGGAATAAGGTGGAAGGGCAAAGACACAAAATTAAAAACACTACCGCACAGTCCTTAATCTCTCAAGATGTAACCCCGCGCAACAAGATACGGGGGAGTCATTAATAAAATGATTGCCCTAGTTTTTAAGCCATTTTTGGAAGATATCAATATCCAATTCTCCCTTTCTGACTTTTTCCAGCCTATCTTTTGCATCTTTACTCCATGAGTTAAAATTTTCCATGCTCATTTTTTTGTTTCTGACACGGGCATGGTGAGTCTTATAGGCGCGATTATATAAAGCCAAGGCAGGTTCATCTTCCATTTTCTTTTGAAAGGAACGTCTTGGACCAATAGAAGAACAGGATTTTCCAGATTCATAAACTCGGTCACAATAAGATTTCTTTCGATCGTTTACTATGAAGTATTTTCCGCAGTTTTTACATTTTTTAATCATTATATTGGCATTAATCATAAATAATACTTCCAGATGTAATAACTGTTTTAGATTATCAACTTCATATTTTTCATATATTCCTGAGGCAGTAATTCCCTTTGCAAAATTTATTGCAGATTTAAAGGTTTCTTTCATATCAGCAGGAATCCCATCGCGACATACGTTCAATGTTTTAAAGGTAAAGAGTGGGTCGAACTTATCACGCACTTTCCTATTATAGTCTACTTGTTCGGAATAATCGTGTCCAGCTGAGTAAAGAACAGGAGATTGAAATAAAAAACAATGTGTAGCAGATATTAATGGCTCTATGCCTAAATTAAATATATTATTATATAGCCATATGCGCTGAGGTAGAGTCAAAGAACACATACTTTTCTCAGAAATATCTAATATGAAATAAAGCAGATTACATATAGTTCTCTGGGTATATATTTCATCATAAAATCCGGAAGGTTTTTCTTTGGGGATGTTTAGTATAAAGGTTTCTTCTATTTCTGTGCCAGTACAAATATTTTCTCCAACCCATTCTCTATATTTATTATAAAAATCAAGAGGGGATGAGCCATCGGGATAACCGCCCTCTTTTATTAAAGATGAAGGCATAAGATGAGTGATTTTTTTAATATACCATTCTTCATCCCATTCATTTTGATAGTAGTTTAAATACACTAGCAAAGAATTGAAATATTTTCCGATTGCATTTATTATAACCTTTTTGTATTCGATTCTGTAATAGGGATGTGCTGCTATTAAAATTTCTTTAATAGCATCAATCTCTTCATCATTATCCTCATATTCTCTTAATTCTAAATTTTTGACATCCATCTTTTTAGAGGTGTACTGTTCATACAATATAGGCAGGCGAGATAAATCCTTATCGACATATTCAAATAAATAGTCATGTGTGTTGTCTGAAGAGAATAGGATATAGTTCCCGATATCGAAATATTCATATCCATTGTGGTTAAATCCGACGTAAGCCAAAACAAATCCTCCTTAATTATAGATAGTAGTAACACGCACAAAATAGAATGTTATAAAATACCAATAAAACTATCTATTTCTGATTGCATACTGAATGGTAGTGTGCTATCCTTAGTGTAATAGATGTCTGTTCAACAGTCAATACAACAATCTATTTTGAGACAAATAATATTTTTTAGAAGTTTTAATTGTACACAAGGCTAAATTGAAGCTTCAGAAAGGGGGTTAATTTGCGGTAGTGACGTTGAACGGAATCACTATACCAGCACGTTTGGGGGCGATAACACAGAATTTGTTAGTATTTAACTTTTTGAGCTTTGAATTGATGATGTATTGTTTGTAAAAAGTTAGTTAGCAGTAGGGATAGAAGAAAACGACATAGAGAAGAGGAGGTTCTATAAATGAATCCAGTGATAAAGCCTGACACAATTAACATTTTAAGCGGTATGCAAGGCAAGATACCTAATACCGACTATACTTCATCTGCTGAGGCTAAGCCCAGACAAACCAGATGGAACAGATTCAAGGCTTGGGTTTCCGAAGTATGTGAGACGTTTAGGCCTGTGGTGGAAATGCTTGCGTCGATTGTCAGCACGGTGGCATTGTTTTTGAATGCAGGCAGGCGATACAAGGCCTATAGGAATAGGGAGAAGGCATTTGCATGTTGACAAATGAATCAGGCAAAAAGCTGTGCAATTTTGAGTTGCATGTTGAGTGCGTCATCAAGAAAGTGGATATCTGTAAGGGAGGAAGCAAATCTTATGTCCATGTGCGGCTAGAATTTGATGATGATTATTCTGAGACAGCAGTAGATATCCCTATGGAAGAGGTGCAAAAATCTCATTGGTGGGAAAGAGAGGTAAAATGCCGTTTGAATCCAGAGATTCCAGAAGCCAAATTTAGGGGCTATTTAGCAAATGCTGTGAAAAAAGCAATGAAAGATGCCCCTGAAAAGACGATTTACCAGCTAAGTCATACAGGGATGTCCGTGATTAAAGGAGAAGCTATTTTTTGTACTGGTTTGGAGGCCATCAGGCCTCCAGCCAGTACAATATCTGAGTCAGAGGTTGAGATTTTACAGGTAGAAAAGCATTTGGATATAGATGCTAATCTTTCTGAAGCTGAAGCTGTGGCCGAAATGTTTGATTGCATTAGCCTTAGTCCTGATGCTGGGAGGGTTATATTGGCACATAAACTGATTTACCTAATGTATCAGGCGTATGTCGAAGTAGGTAAGAGACCGAATGTCTGTGTTTTTCTATATGGAGAGACAGGAACAAATAAGACGACGTTTTCTGCTTTTCTAACGCAAATGTATAATCGTGACGGTGGTATTGCAAGTCCTTTAAGATTGAATGCGAGTATTGCAGCGGCAGTGGAAATCCTATCAGAGAGCTATGATGATACTATTGTTTTGGATGACTTATTCCCTGCAGGATCAAAATCAATACGTAGGAAACAGGAAGAAACTTTCTTAGAAGTTGCAAGGTATATTGCGGATGGAACCATGCCGGCGCGAATGAAAGGAAATAAATTATTGGAAGGTTTACCGAAATGCGGGGTCGTATTTACCGGAGAGTATATTGTCGGAAGTGGATCGGATGCGGCGAGAATGCTGCCGGTTGAGATGACTCGGCCTGATGCAGGAAAGTTTAAAGATTTTCAAGACCGTCCGCTAATGGTATCAGCCTTTTATTATTTCTACATTAGATGGTTGGTAGAAAATTATAGCGAAATCGTGCCTCTACTGAAAGCATGGGTATGTGAATACCAGAAACTTGACTTTGGAATTCATCGTCGGTTACAAGAGACACATTTTTTCTTTAACACTGCTTATGCGTTGTTGTTACAGTATTGCTGCGAAAAGCATTTTTTGTCAGAAAAGGATGCAATCCAGCTTCAGATTTCCTTTCGTGACTTACTTACAGCGTTAGTGAGGCAGCAAGACGAGAAAGTGTCTCCGAAAGCTTTAAAAAAGGTGGAATCTATGAGTTACTGGGAAACTATCCAAGCGCTGTATAAGGATGGTCAATTGTCTATTGCGCAGGGTATAGAAACTTTTGATAAAGAACGAGACGATGGAGTCATACATAATAAAAGCCTTTACTTGCGAGGTGATAAGTTATCCGTATATTTTCCACAAGCAGATATATCGGATATTGTGGACGAATTGGAATCAAAATGTGTTTTGGAATTAGGCAAAAAGAACCGTACAAAACAGATTAGCGCCTTAGGGGGTATGCGTTTTTATGTAATTCCTCTTGTGTATTTATCATGAAATTACTTTGCTTTTGGAATAGGATAGCAGAATTTAGGGAAGCAAAAGTTTTTAGGTATCATCAATTATATATTATAATTTGAAAAAGAAAAAGGAATTTAATGTACATTAAAGCTTTTGGTGTGCGGAATCTGTTTGCGAGGTTGTGGTGAGACTTGCCGGTTTTTGGAAACAATTTATTGAAACAGGAATTATTTAGAGAAAAGGAGGGATATCGATGGGTGCTATCACAACAAACCCAGGGTACAACAAAAAGCTCTTGAATATCAAAGAAATTTGTACATATCTGGGGATAGGCCAGACAAAAGCAAGAGAGCTTGTCCGAGGTCATAATGGTTTCGGCATACAAATTGGAAATCGTTGGTATGCCGATAAGTTCAAACTGGACAAGTGGCTGGACAGAGAATCCAGATAAAATCGAAAAGAGGATTGAAGCCATACCAAAGGGGTGGTATACTATTTCTGTATATCCACCCTTTTGGTTTGCCACATTGGAAGGAGGTAAAATGGGTAAATCTTTAAAAGGGAAGGAACTGGGCAAAGGAATCAGTCAACGCAAAGATGGGCTGTATCAGGCAAGGTTTATCAACAGATTCGGCAAAAGACAGACTGTATACGCAAAAACAATGCACGAAATTACGAAAAAGCTTAGAGACGAGCAATACGAGGATGAACGGCAGCTAAATGTGGTAGACAGCAATGTTACACTTGATGAATGGTTTGATCTGTGGATGGATACCTGTAAGAAGAATTGCCGGGATACTACAAAGCATACATATACTATTCAGTATAACAGATTGCGGGAAAAACTGGGTTGGAGGAAGCTTACCAATTTGAATCTGGTCATAATTCAGAATGCCTTCAACGATTTGAAGACAGATGCTTCCAGGAGAGACTGTAAAGCGGTATTGGTAGATATGCTGAATCGGGCAGTGGAATCTGATTTATTGAATAAGAATGTAGCATTGTCGGTCAATACCAAAATCAATCATGCAGAAAAGGAAGAAAAGAGGGTTCTTACAGAAGATGAAATAAAGTTGCTGTTAGATGCATCTAAAGATGGTCAGTTATATCCGCTGTTTGTGGTTGCCTTACATACGGGAATGCGAATAAGTGAGATTATTGGATTGACATGGGATTGTGTCGATTTTAGGAATGGTATGATACATGTAACAAAAATATTATGCTATTTACCGAACAATGGAGATGCGATTTATGAGTTTCACCCGCCAAAAACCAAAGCTGGTAAAAGAAATATCCCAATGTCAAAGCTGGTAAAAGAGACGTTGCTGAATCAAAAGAAATGGCACGATAGGGTAAGCAGTCGTTTCGCTCCAAGACAAGGGCTTGAAAATCTGGTATTTACAAGCAAAACGAACAAGCCGCTTCATAATACCAACATTCGGGAATCGATTGACTATTTGGTGGATAAGATTAATAAACAGCACCCGGACGTGGAATTTAAGCGTTTTACGCCCCATTGTCTGCGGCATACCTTTGCGACAAATTGTATTGCGAAAGGCATGAATCCGAAGACCTTGCAAAAATTGTTAGGCCATAATTCTTTGCAGATGACAATGGATTTATATTGCCATGTGCTGGATGAAACGCTTAAGGAAGAAATGTCAACCATAGCGGAAATGGTGTAAAAATGGTGTAGTATGATTAAGGAAGGCATGAGAAGCCCCGAAATAAGGGCTTCTCATCTTAACCCTTAATATTTTATATCTTTCAGGTGTGCGGCGAGCGCTGATGCGTTTGAAGGATATGAGCCAAAATGTATAGCTATAATAATTTTAGTGATTTTGAATTTGAGATATTGTGTAAAGATATTATCGGAAAACTTCCACAGGATATGATAAATGGAATTCGAATTTCAAAAAGTAACATAAGCGTAGACAGATCAGATGTTGAGGAGTATATAGAAAGATATTTGGAACCATCAGAGTCGGAATATGACCATCATGAAAGGGATTATGATTATGGAATTGCCGGCGAGATGGATGTTTTGGATTGTATTTTTAAATAAACATTTCCATTCGTCTCGGCTGGGAATTCGTCTGTTGAGTGGGTAATTTTGCGAATTCGGTAATTATCAATTACCGAATTGGAAAAGGAGGTATCAAGAATGCAGGATAAGAAAAGCGGAGATAGATTTTTCGGTCAGGTTATGCAACTGTTTCGGGATGCAAAACGTAAAATGGGCATAGCTGTAAATATGACAATGGTTTATTCCTATTATGAGGCTGGGCGGTTGATTATAGATGAAGAGCAAAATGGCAGCGAGCGGGCAGCTTACGGGAAATATATTCTTCAGGAGTTATCCAAACGGTTGACAGAAGAGTTTGGAAGGGGGTTTTCCTATGAAAATTTAAAACTTATGCGTCGGTTTTACGTGATATATTCGAAAGATGTGATTTCGAACTCGGCTTTTTTGCATTCGGAGCAGCTTCCAATGACTGCTGAGGGCAGGCGGTTTTACTTAAGCTGGTCGCATTACCTTATCCTGATGCGGATAAACAATGAGGAAGAGCGTCATTTCTATGAAATAGAGGCATACAGAAATGGATGGAGTAAGGAGGAACTTGGGCGGCAATATGGTAGTTCTCTATATGAAAGGCTTGCATTAAGCAGAGAGAAGGAGGAGGTAATGCGCCTTGCTTTGGAAGGGCAGCAGATTGAAAAACCGGATGACATTTTTAAAGATCCTTATGTCCTGGAATTTACCGGATTACCAGAAGAATCTGCTTATTCAGAAACTGAATTGGAAAAACGCCTGATAGATAATCTGCAGATGTTTTTGCTGGAATTGGGTAGGGGCTTTACTTTTGTGGGACGCCAGGTGCGATTTACATTTGAAGAGGAGCATTACAGAGTAGATCTGGTATTTTTTAATCGTTTGCTAAGATGTTTTGTACTATTTGATTTAAAGGTTGGCCAGTTGAAGCATCAGGATATTGGGCAAATGCAGATGTATGTCAATTATTACGACAGAAAAGTGAAACTTGAGGACGAAAACCCAACAATCGGCATTATTATCTGCAAAGATAAGAAAGATGCGGTGGTAGAAATGACTTTGCCAAAAGACAATAATCAGATATTTGCGAGTAAATATCAAACGGTGCTTCCAAGCAAGGAAGAATTGCAGCAGCTAATGAATGAGAAAGAATAGTTAACTGAAAGCAACAGGGCCGGAGGTGTGCATGAGAAACAGGATTCTGATTGTTGACGATGAGGCGGATATAGTATCCATGCTCAAAGACTATTTTGAGTTTAACGGGTATGATACCATCACTGCGTTCAGCGGCCGTGAAGCTGTTGAAAAGGCGGAAGGGCAGCCGGATTTGATTTTACTGGATGTCAACATGCCGGATCTGGACGGCATGGAGGTTTGTTCGCGGATTCGGGATTTTGTATCCTGCCCGATCCTGTTCCTGACAGCCAGAATAGAGGAAAGGGATAAGATAAAGGGTTTTGGCAGCGGAGGGGACGATTACATTGTAAAGCCCTTTTCCATGGAAGAGCTGGGGGCCAGGGTGGCGGCGCATCTGAGAAGGGAGCGCCGTCAAAGGGAGCCGGTAAGGGTTTGCTTTGACGATAAGCTGGCAATAGATTATACTGCCAGAAGTCTCTATTATGACGGGAAGCCGCTTCTCCTTGCCAAAAAGGAGTTTGACATTGTTGAGCTGTTATCCCGGCATGCAGGGCAGGTATTTGACAAGGAGAGAATCTACGAGCTTGTGTGGGGCTATGACAGGGAAGGAGACTGTTCCGTGGTGGCGGAGCACATCCGGCGTATCCGCTCCAAGTTTACTGCCGCCTGTATCCGGCAGCATATTGAAACGGTTTGGGGGGTGGGGTATAAGTGGGCAAAATAAAACGCCGGGAAGCTTCCCTGAAAAGAGATTTTATTAAATATTTCGCAGTTTGCGGGATGTGTGCGTTGATCGGAAGCTGGCTTATCGGTAACATGACAAATGATCTGCAGCTTGATTACAGATTAAAGTACGAATTATATCCGTCCGGAAACGGTATTTACCGGGAAAAGCTTGAAATTAATACGGAAAACATGAATTATTATGTGGTCTATCATTTGATCAGCTTATCCCAGTTTATTGCGATTCCAATGTGGTCAATCCTGTGTATTGTGGTCTGTGCAACGCTTTTTTACCGGAAAAAGCTGGGGAAAACCCTAGAAATTCTGGCGGATGCGTCAGAGAAAATTTCTAATAACCAGTTGGATTTTTCCATGGAGGTCACGGAGCGGAACGAACTTGGAAAGCTTTGCCGGTCCTTTGAGAAAATGAGGGCGGCGCTGCTGGAGAATAATCGGGAAATGTGGCGGCAGATGGAAGAGCGGAAGCGTTTGAATGCGGCCTTTGCCCATGATCTGAGGACACCGCTGACCGTTTTAAGAGGGCAGAGCGAAATGCTGGCGAAATATGCAGGCAGAATGTCCGGAGAAAAGATCATTGCCACGGCAGAAATGATGGAACGGCATATTACAAGGCTGGAGGCTTATGTGAATACCATGAATGACCTGCAGCGGCTGGAGGACATCGAAATCCGCCGGAATGTGGTTCCTGTAGGAGAGCTTCTGGAGCAGTTAAATGTGACAGCGGAGGCGGTCTGCGCAGGGAAAGGGCGAAAGCTGCTGTTTTACAATCGACTGCAGGGTGTTCCCGATGTCAGGATAGACCTGCAGAATGTAATGCAGGTCTATGAGAATCTGCTGGCCAATGCCGTGGGGTATGCCCGGCGGGCAGTGACGGTGGAAGCGGGGAGGGAGGAAGGATTCTTTGTGATTACGGTGGCGGATGACGGTCCGGGTTTCTCGGCGGAAGGTCTGGTGAAGGGGGCAGAGCCCTTCTACAGGTCGGAGAAGGAGACCTGGGGCGAACATCTGGGAATTGGTCTGAATATCTGTAAGATCATCTGCGAGAGGCACGGCGGCAGCCTGAAGCTCACAAATGACAACGGGGCCAGAGTGACGGCGGCCTTTCGATGCTCAGGAATCCTGTAACCGGAGAGGAATCCGGTACAGGATTCCTGAGCTGTTTTCCATAATTCCTGTGGAGTAGATAAAAAGTTGAAAACTATCTTTTATACTGGAGGGGAAAAGCAAAATAGATTTACGGAAGGAGCTCTTGTATGGAAGATACCATTGAAATCAGAGGATTAAACAAATTCTACGGGAGAAAGCAGGCATTGTCGGATGTAACGCTGACGATAGAACAGGGAATGTTCGGACTGCTGGGGAGAAACGGGGCCGGCAAGACTACACTGATGAAAACGCTGGTGACGCTGCTTCAGAAAAAGAGCGGAAGCATCACTGTCTGCGGCATACCCATAGAGCGGGCAAAGGAGGTTCGGAGGATTGTCGGTTATCTGCCCCAGGATTTTTCCATGTATCCTTCTATGAGAGTGGCGGAGGCCATGGATTATCTGGGTGTTCTGTCCGGAATCGGGACCAGGGAGCGCAGGGAACGCATTGGGGTGCTTCTGGACAGGGTGAATCTGACGAAGCATAAAGATAAGAAGGTAAAGGCGCTGTCAGGCGGCATGAAGCGCAGACTTGGCATTGCCCAGGCCCTTTTGAACGATCCGAAGGTCCTGATTGTGGATGAGCCCACTGCGGGGCTTGATCCGGAGGAGCGGATCCGTTTCCGCAATCTGCTATGCGATGTGGCGGAGGAACGGATCGTGATACTTTCTACCCATATCGTGGGGGACATTGAGGCTGCCTGTGAGAAGCTGGCTATCTTAAACGAGGGAAGCATCCTCTACTGCGGTACCGTGTCCGGGCTGCTGGATACCGCCGCAGGGAAGGTTTTTACCAGGGCAGTGGACAGGTGCGAGCTTCCTGCCTTTAAGAAAAAATATAATATAACGGGGATGCACACCCAGGGCGATAAAACCCATATACGTTTCCTGTCCGACGAGTATATCCCGGAGGCTGTAAGCTGTGAGCCGAACATTGAGGACGCCTATATGCTGTACCTCTGGCATAACGGGGTAAAGGCGGATTTGGCGGGAGGTGACCGCTGATGCTGTTTATAAAAGAGTTGAAAAAAACGGTCTGCTCCCTTGTCTTTCTTGTTTTGGTACTCGCGATATTTGTGTTTGCGAACAGTCAGGATGTGCTGGATTTCTCGCAGGAGCCGATCACCTGTCCGGAACCGGGAGGAGCATACGGAACGCATACGAAGGAGGTGCCGGAGGTCATTATGCCGGCAGCGTTTGAGCGCCTGCTTGTGGAATACAGGGTGAACGGTTACTCGGCGTATCCCATTGGTTTCTATAAAAAAGTCAGGTTAAGTGAAGGCAAAAAAGAGGAAATGGCGTCTGTTCTGGCTGCACTGACGGGAATAGAGGCTTCCGTGATTCGGGAAATGTCCGGGGACGCGCTCTATGGGCTCACTTTGCGGGAGGACATTACCTATGAGGAATTCCTGGAGCAGGCGGAGATAGCGGATCAGCTTATCGGGGGCGGTTCCTCCTATTGCCGTACTTATCTGAAAAATTTCGGAAGGGTGCCTGTCACCTATGAAGAGGCGGCAGCGCAGTATGAATTGTGTAAAAGCAAAGACCGTTTTACCGGGGCATATGCCCGCTATTTCTGTGATTATATGGGCATCATGCTGTCGGTTTTGCCGGTGTTTTCCGCGGTATCCTTATGTCTGAAGGATACACGGGCGGGAATCAGCAGTTTGGTCTATTCCCGCAGGGTATCGTCCCTGAAGCTGATACTGGCTCGCTATCTGGCGGTATGCCTGGCAGTGGTATTGCCGGTTCTGGTTCTGGCATATGTCTCCAATATGTCGATATGGAGGTACTATGAGGGAATGGCCCTGGATTACCTGGCTCCCCTGAAATATACGCTGGGATGGCTGCTGCCTTCGGTTATGATCTCCGTGGCTGTGGGCATGTTTTTCACGGTACTGACGGGTACGCCCATTGCCATAGCCATTCAGGGGCTGTGGTGGTTTATTGATGTGAATACGGGAATTGCCGGCATTGACGGGGCTTATGGACTTTTTCGGCTGTCGCCCCGTCATAATACCCTGAGAAACACGCAGGGATTTTTAGACGGACTGCGAAATCTTGCGTCTAACCGGCTGCTTATGGCGGGGAGCGCAATGCTTCTCGTACTGGCGGCAGCAGCCGTATATGAACAGAAAAGGAGGGGTAACCTTGGAGGCAGTAAAAGAACAAAAAGGCTCTTTACAGCCGGGACGGATTGCGATAGCGAATCTGCGGCATAACTTTCTGCCGTTAGTCCTGTTGTGCGTTATCATACTGGCACTGGCCCCGGTTCTGTTCGGCATTACCGGTCTTGACGGCAGGGCTGCCGCTCAGCCGTTGGAAATGCTGGTTTCCACCATCGGCATGGTCTTGCTGGTGCCGATTTTCCAGCCGGAGCAGAACCGGGAGATCGAGGATATTACGGCGTCGAAATATGTGGATCCGATCTGGGTATACCTGATACGGGCAGGGTATTCCATTGTCGGTATCATAGTGCTGGTGCTGGCCTTTACAGGGATGATGGTGCTGTGTGGATGTGAAATAAGCTTTGACCTCATTCTGGGAACCATTGCCGACGGGATATTTTTAGGTTCTCTGGGTACATTGACCGCGGCGGTGACAAATAACCTTCCCATGGCATTTATGCTGCCGTTTTTGTATTATTTTTTTAATATGACCATGCAGACCAGAATGGGCAATCTGAATCTGTTTGCCATGATGAGCGGAAATTACCTTCCCAATGCCTGGCTTCTGGGCACGGGGCTGCTGCTTCTGGCCGCGGCAGTGATTGTCAGGCGGGTTCTTCTGCGGTACAGGTAGATACCGTACCTGCCGCCGCATCTGCACGAGTATGCCGGGAGGGTCAATATTGAGGCGGCCATAGGACACCTTTGGACTGCTGCGGAATATTTGACCGGGCATCCCAGTAGAATACAGCATAGTGCCTCGTTTTGATAACGCGGTACCTGCATCCGTTGACATTCATTTGGGAAAGCGTATGGTATGCGCCGGAGGCCCTGTTGCATAGATAGACTGCATTTGTACTGTAGGAGTCCGGCTGATAAAAATGCAGGCTGCCGTAATCAGTAATATAGCCCAGCTCATTACAGGCGGCGGAGAATTCCTCAGGGGGAATGGGGTTGGACAGGAAATAGAATTCGCCTACCTCGTCCAGGATGTAAATATCCCTGGACGCATATTCCTCAGGAAGCAGGGCAAGAGCGGCGTCCACGCCGCCGAATACCTGGAAGGCCATTGTAATATCCGGGCGGAAATAATCTGCGGTAAAGGCCAGGAAGGAATTCCAGTAAAAATATAAGAGAATACCAAACACCGACACCCGGAAAAATTCTTTTTTAATCAGACGCAGGGTCAGGAGGATGCCGCTGACGCAGAAGTAAGCCAGGGCCACGAAAATGCCGTTGATATGATAATTGTACTGCCCGCACAGGAGGAACATGATTACCTCGGCAAAGGTCAGAAGCAGTATACAAAAGTCGGTGGTGATCCTGCGCCGGCGAAAGCTCTGAACGGACCGCCAGAGGGTGTGGAAAGAGCCTGCGAGGACAAAAGGTATGCTCCAGGGATACAGGGTGAAATACTTTTCGGAAGATCCGTACATACCGTCTGAGGTGAGGGTGTGGAGCAGACCGCGGAGCTTGCCCGGCAGTGCGGAGAGGGAAAACGTCACCTCCCCGGTACGGTTGGTAATCATCCGGGGTACCGAGAAAAAGGGAGTCACGATAGGCTCCAGACCAAAATAATTCACACATACGACCAGAATCAGGGGCACTGCCATGACGCAGAGGGGAGCAGCGAGAAAGAAAAGCTGCAGAAAGCGCAGGGGGCGGTGCTCTTTTTTATAAAAAAGGTAGTAGAGGCCAAAGAAAATAAAGAAGACGGCCACTACCAGAGCGGCAATAATGTAAGTATAGAGGACGATGCCGAAAAGGACGCCTGTCAGCACAAACTGCCCGTACAGCTTCTGTTCCGGCTCCCGTTCCGCCTTTTTGACCAGGCGCACAAGGCAGTAGAGGGCAATGGTCAGAGAGCCCAGCATGGCGTTGCAGTCCAGGGCAAAGCGGCTGTTCATAATGAAATAGGGAAAGATGCCCAGCATTACCAGGCCGGCATAAAAGCCCTTTGTACCCCACTTTTCCCGGATCAGCAGGGCGCCGAAGACAACGGCCAGAACGCCCATGACGGCTCCGGGCAGGCGCAGTGTGTAGAGGTTAAGCCCGAAGAGCTTAACCAGCAGGGCGCAGAAATACGTATAAAAGGCACTCTGCTCGCCATAAAAATTGGATGGGCATACGGGCATGAAATTTCCGTAGCGGTCGGTGGCGTAATTGGCGATGGACCAGGCATTCAGTCCCAGCCCGGCCTCGTCTATGTGCATTCCAAGGGGGGTTCTGCCAAGATGAAAAACCCTTAAGAAGACAATAATAAGCAGCAGTAAGCCTAATAATATATAATGAGTTCGCTTTTTCATTTTATTCCTTCCGTTCCTGTAATGTATCTATTATAGCCCACATATGATACTGTGCGCAATCTTATTCTGCATGGCAAAGATAGGACGGTACGGCCATGAGCGCGCAGGCATGGGAAGTATGGCTGTGAAAGGCAGTGCGTAACAGACTGGATACGGGAGCTGGATGCCGGCATTCACAAGGCCGGGAAAGTATGGTATGATGGTAATATGAAGGGAAACAGAAAGGGAGCGCTATCCTTTCGAAACGGAGGCTTCGTGTTTTGTGCCGCCAATGGGGCGGAAGGGAGGGAACTGTGGAGCGGGGTGAAACAAAAAAGAAAAGGCATATGGGCCTGAAAATATTGCTGATAGTTCTGTTCCTGCTGCTGGCAGTGGCGGCAGGGCTGGTGATCCGGTTCTACCCGCTTTATAAAGAGGCGGGGTATATGGCGGATCACCTGGGCTTTCAAAAACTGGACTATATTCTGGAGGTAAGGATAGACAGAAGCCGGCTGAATAAAAGGCAAAATCTGCTCATCGACACCCTGGCGGAGGTTACGGGGCTGACCGGCGGAGAGCTGTGTCATTTGACTATACAGGGCAGGGTGGACGGAGATATAATTTTTGCCGGTATTTATCCGGAGGGGAAGAAGGAGCCCCTGACAGAGGTATGTCTCAGTGATGACCTGGATGTGGTCAACGGATCCATGCTCTACAGTGCCATGAGGGAGCATGTCTGCGGGCAGAATACGACGCTGGACTATTTATTTCCGGTGTGGGAGAATCACCGGTATATGTCCCTGGAACAGGCGGAGGACATGTTCGGGGTTGACCTGAGTGACCTGCGGCATTACAGGCTGCCTGTCCGGGATATAAAGCTGTCCCGGCTGCAATGCTTTGGCATTCTGTTGCTTATGGAGCGGGAGAAGACGGGGGCGGGGAAGGACTTTTTCCTGCAGGCGGAAGGATTGGAAGCGGAGCTGGGGCTTAAGGAACCTGCCCAGGTCAGCGTCAGCCTGGAAGATCCTGCGGCTGTAATGGAGATGCTGGAGGAAAAGCTTTCCCTGGCAGGTGTTCATCTGGACGGCGAGAAGCTGAGTATGCTGAAGTACCTGGCTGTGACGGCGGTAATGCGGGAGGATGTTTCCCTGGAGGTGCCTGAGGATTTAATCAGTCAAAAGATGGTTGATGTGGTAAAGGGTATCCGCATAATAATCAAGGGGATTTCCGGGAAATAGGGCAGCAGGACGGCAGTTTCTCCGCTTATGACAAGGGCCTGCGGCCCGTGTTGGCTTAAAATGGATGAATGCTCTTTATTTTTATACTTTGTTAAGCTAAAATATATCGTGTGCAAGAAAATATAGGTAGGTACATATTTCATGAAAAAACGATTTTATATAATTTTATTTTCGGCCATGCTGACTGCTGCTTTCCTGCTGTCCGGATGCGGATCTTCAGATCAGACATCTGTTCCAACATCCGTTAAGCAGCCTTCAGCTGCCATTCCGGCAGATACAGACGGCGAAATGGCTTCTGAACAGCGTTACTATAAGGCAACGGAGAAAGCCGTCCCTGACCTCAGGGCAGCCTTTAAAAACAATCCGGAAAATGAGGGGAAACTTATTTCTCCTATAACATCTTTCTGCGCGGATGGAACGCTGTACTTTTTATACGACATTCTAAACGCATCAAATAAAGCCGAGGACGATCCCTTTTTAACTGACGGCTACTGTCTGGGTATTCTGAATGCTCCCTATGAACAGTGGGAGTACCATGTCTTTTCCACCGATGAAGCGGCAGCCGATTCGGTTATCCCCTCCATCTTATACATTGCAGGTGTTGGCAGCGACGGAATATTTTTTTTACTGACGGACAATCGCCTTGCCTTCTACAGCTGGAACGATGGAAGTTTTCATTCTCTGGACCAGATTGATCTGAGCGGCACAAACTTTTACCGGCATGCAGTGTATCCCGTGGACGATGCCATCTATGTGATTTCCTCTGACAGTTCTGCTTCAAGCGGCAGTTTCACTTCTTACAATAAGGATTTACAGCCTGTACTGACTCAGAATTTACAAAACGAAATTTACGGTTGTATTTCCGGGGATTCGGAATCTCTTTGGTATGGATCTGACGAAGAAGGATACCTGGCTGTCTGGGATAAGCCAAACGGAACATGCCTTTATTCTCTGGAAGTCGAATCAAACACCTACTCTAATATCTACTCCGATTCCCTTCTGACCGAATCCGATACGGGAGAATTCATTCTGGCAAGTATCCAACCGTTTCTCAACGGCATCTGGACAGGGGACGGAGACAGTCCTCTGGAACAGGCGCTTTCCTTTTCGGAAATGGGATATACCCTGCAGGAGCTTTTAACGGTCAGCGCAAATGGCGACGACGGTTTTTTTATCATCGCTTATTTTGAAGACAAGCTTATCTGTCTGAATTTAGAACGTACGGCGGTGTTGGACAAGCAGGTAATCACACTGGTTTCATCCGATTTATTAGGGCGGGTAACCGCCGCTTTTAACAGGCAGAGTGACAAATACCGTGTTACTGTCATCAACCCTTTTGTGTCCGGCGACATGGAAGCCTATTGTCAGCAGCTTCAAATGGAGATTTCATCAGGCAAAGGCCCTGATATAATGGATGACTGGCTGATTAATATGGACGGTTGTATTAAAAACGGTTATCTTGAACCCCTTGATGATTTGATAACGAATCCTTCCGATTTTTGGCCGGCTATTTGGGATGCAAGCGAAACGGACGGTGTTCTCTATGGCATATCCATGCGCTTTTTGCCTTCTTTTCTGTTCGTCTCCAAATCGCTGGCAGGCGATCTGGAATCCTGGGATATTGCGCAGATGATGGAAGCAGTTCAAAAGTCCCCGGCAGAATCCCTGCAGTTGGGTCTTGACAGTATGGATATTGTACTGCAGTACGGTCTGGCCGCTCGGGATAACCCTCAATTCATTGACTACGAAACAGGAGTAAGCCATCTTTCTGAGCAGCTCTTTATCGACTTCCTGGAGTTTGCTAAAAAATACGGCGACGATCTGTATTATACCAATGCAGCTTATGAAGAAGCCGGAGATTATTATCGGGACGGTAAAATTGCCGCCATTGAAATTGAGATGTACAGTCCCCGCTATTTACTTTATGCTTCCTCCTGTTTCGAGGGGCAGGAAGTACCGATCGGTATGCCTTCGATCCAGGGCAGGAGGGTATATATGAGTCCGGTCAGGGTCTGTCTGAACAGTAATTCTCCGGTCAAAGAAGGCGCAAAGGAGTTCCTGCGTTACCTGCTGTCGGAAGAAGGCCAGCTTCTGTACCTGCAGAACGTTTTGGGCGGCATTTCCTGCCGCAAGGACGTGAGCGAACAGTATCTGAACGAATATCAAGAGGAAACCGAAAACGGGAAGACGTATTTTCATCAATGGGGAATCGATGCGGTTTCTGTTCCCATGACCGATGAACAACGGGAACAGTTATGGAACTTTTTGGAAGAAGCGGTGCCCCAACCGTCGATTCCGTCCGAAATAGAAGCTGTTGTCCGTGAAGAACTGGTTCCTTATTTTGCAGGAGACTGCTCCGCCAAAGAAGCCGCGGAAAAACTGAATAACCGGGTACAGCTTTACTTGGACGAGAATAGGTAAATATATTGATTCAGGTACGGTAATTTACAGCAGGCACAGATTTTAAAATCTGTGCCTGCCTGCTTCAGGATAAACTTTCGGAGTAAAATGTTATAAAATGAAAGTGCAAATGGTCGGTACACATTGATTGTCTTTGCCGGTATTTATCCGAAGGGGAAGAAGGAGCCCCTGACAGAGGTATATCTCAGTGATGATCTGGATGTGGTCAACGGATCCATGCTTTACAGTGCCAGGAACTGAGTATGCTGAAGTACCTGGCTGTGACATCGGTAATGCGGGAAGATATTTCTCTGGAAGTGCCTGAGGATTTAATCAGTCAGAAGATAATTGATGTGCATTTTGCTGACGATGATATAATTAATATAATTGACGTTCGCGGATTAATGTAATAATCCAGAGTTTGACAGCCTTTTGACAAAAAAAGTCCCGCAGGCCGCACTGGAAGCGGCTTTCGGGACTTTTCTAAATTTTGGGGTTGCACGTTACGCCCTCGGCTTTTTCGTCTGTGAACAAATATTTCTCATCTTCTTTATAGGAACGATCTGTTTTGAAGTACAAAAGCCGAATGCCTCATGCAGGGCGTCCGTCAGCGCTGTCCTTGTGTAGACCGGCTGGTAGCCTTTTCCCTCATATTTCATAAAGTCCATCTCCTGCAAAGTGGAGATGATCTGATCTATCGTGTATCTTTCGCCCAGCTTCTTTTCAAGATAGCGGTATACGATCAGGGCGATAAAACAGGTCATGAAGTGTGCAAGGATGCGGTCCTGCCGCTTTACATATACCGGCCGTGCCTCAAAGTCCGTCTTCATGATGCGGAAGCATTCCTCGATCTCCCAGCGGCGCTTATTCACCTTAATGATCGTTTCCGGCCCATCTTCCAGATTTGTGCAGACGGCATAGAAGCCGTCATACCGTTCCTCGTCCTCGATCACACTCCGGTCTATGCAGCTCACCGATTTTCCCGCAACCTCCCCGTCATCCGTTGCATGGTCTGTCCTGATGAAACGTTTGGGGTCGTTCTGCCTTTTCCCGCCGCATGAGGATTCCCCGGCACGGACCATCTTTTCCGCCCGCTCGACCTGCCCGTTCCTTATGGAACGCAGGTAATCCCTGTACTTGATGGAATAGGACACAATCAGCTGCTGCTCGATCACGACTGTCTTTGTGGTTCCGTTGTCGGTTATCACGGATTTTTCCTTAATCCAGCGGCTCTTGAAAAATATTTTGTCTTTGTCATCCTCGTCATCCAGTTCCCGTATGTCGTACGTAATGTCGGAGGGTCCGCCTGAAAGAAGCCATCCCCGGGGATCCAGTGCCCATTCCTTTAAATATGACTTCAGCTTTTTGATTGACTGGGCCGTGATAAAGGAGCGGCAGCCGTCATCCTTGTCGTAACTGTTGAAGTAACGGTTTGTCGCGGAGGAAAGCCCCGCGTCGGTGCAGACGACAAAGCTGGACATGTCAAACTTTTCGACCATTTTTTTCTCAAGGGGGATCAGGGTGTTCTGCTCGCTGTCATTTCCGGGGGATATGCCGAAGGCAATGGGAATGCCGTCCGAGTCCATGAAAAGTCTCATCTCCACGATGGGGAGCGGACGGTTTTCTTTGCTTGCGCCGTACTGCTTGTCATCCTCGGTCTGTTCGATTTCAAAGTAGAAGTTTGTGCAGTCATAGTAGACCACGCCAGTTTTTCGGCTGGAAATCTCCGTGCTGTTTTTGAACAAACGGCTCTGGATGTAATCGGATTCTTCCGCAATGACGGAGAGGGCACGGTAAATGTCATGAAGTTCAAAAGAAGGCTGCTCTATAAATTTTTGAGAGTCTTCAAAGCTGTTCTTTTTGGAGGACGGACAAAGTATCCTCGTATAGACCAGGCGCGAGAGGATGTCGTCCAAATCATACTCAAAAAGATGCCTGGAGGAAATGGTGCGGCATATCTTATCAAGGCCAAGTTCATAATAAATGTCCTGCAGGAAGAGATAGCCGCCGTTGAAGCGTCGCTGTTCATCCATGACAAGATCTGTTCCGGCGCAGAGTTCGATGTTGAAACTGGCAGAATCTTCTTTTTCAGCCTCGTTCATCAGACGAACCTGTTCCTTTGCCCAGGCTTTGGCATCGGTAACGCCATAGGTTTCACAGATAAATTTCTCAGAACCGAAGCGTTTTATAACGAGGGATTTGTTTTTGCCGTCAACACGGATTGTTTTGTGAACATAGTAGGAAATAGAATTTCCTTTTTTAGCCCATCCAAGTCTCATAATATCACCCGTTTCTATTATAGCATATCTGGCCGTACCGTGCAAGAAAAAAGTAAAGATTTGACAAAAAAATAAAGCCAGCAAAGGCTTTGAAGGGATTTTTATGAGGCTAGGCTGTCAAACTCCCGATTTTGATTAGGCACCTTAATTCTACTACAAAACTGGTCAGGATTCCTTAAATTTTTGCGTTTTTTTTTTGAAAGATGTAAGTAACAGAATCGTATGGTTGGTGTTCTTGTGGATAAAACTACGGAAATTCAATGGGGAAAATAATACTAGATTTTTTTATTATGATATGTTATAATGTCACATTAGAAAGAATATTTCCGGAATATTTTTTACTATCCCCATTAATATAAATGAGGAAATTTTATAAATCAACGGAGGACATGAAGAATATGAAATCAATGAAGACAAAAATAGCTGCATTGCTTTTGACAGCATGCACACTGGCTGTGGCGGTATTCCCCAGCCATACTTTAGCGGCAAGTGATTATTGTCAGGTAAAAGTAGGCATTAATCAGTGCGGGAAACTTTTGACGTGGAAATACACAAATAGAAGTATTTCCTATGCGGATTCCCATACATATGGTGGGATTTTGTGGTTTGCGAAAACATGCAATTATGACTACTACTATAAGTATTATGAATATAGTTGCGCAAGCGGTCATGTGACAAACACAAGAGCTGACAGGATTGAGACCGGTCATGATTGCGGCAAGTAGTCAAATACCTCCCTGCAAAGCACAATACATTTTCGATGTATGGGACATCAAGCTTATTGCTCAGCGCAATTGCAGAGTATATTCCTCGCAGTAATAAGTCTACTTGTTAACATAGCTTATTTGCTCGCGGAAATAAAAATATTTCAAAAAAAGCCCCCCGTCATCATTGACAGGGGGGCTAAAGATAAATGAAACAAACTAAGGAGCAGACATTATGAAATATTTATTATACCTGTGGCGTTCGATCCTTCGCAGACCCAAACGACATTTTACCCTTTACAGTATTCTGACCTGTGCGTTCCTGCTACCCCTTGTGATCTCGATATACCGGGACAGCTGCGCATACGGTTCAAAACAATTATGTTTGGACTGGTCAAAGGGCTTTACCTATCATATATCTAACGCTTCGGCGGAAGACGTACAATTCTTTGAAGATATTGCCGGCCTGTCACAGCCTCTTTTTGAAGAGGGTACAATTTATCTGCGTGTTCTTTCCGATGACGAATGGAAAAATGAACATAACTTATTTGAGTATGACCAACAGGTACTGGGCAGGATGACTCTTACAGGCAATCAGAAACTGGATGTAAAAGGCTTTAACTATTTCCTGGCCCATGGAATCCCAACAGATCCTTTTTATGACATGCAGCAAAGAGTGCTGTTCTGGCTCAATGTATTCATTATACTAGTCTCCGTTCTTGTGGCCCAATCTGCCTATAAAAGCCATTTGCGCCGTTTTTCGCCTGAGGTTGGAACGCTGATTTCCTGCGGTGCAGACCAACGCAAGATCAGGCTCATTTTTACTGTTGAGTTTATAACTGTATTTTTCTTGGCATCTCTCAGCTCAATACTTATCTCCATAGGAGTTATGAAACTGTTGTTTTTGTCACTGGAAATAAAGAATGTATCCGGGCTGGCATGGGTCATTTACCATGTTAACCCTGTTAATATACTTCTGCACTTACTGGTATACTTTGTCTCATCGGCAGTTATACTTGGATATTCCCTGTGGCGGTACAGCAAGGATTCCACATGGACTCTTCTCCACAATGATGCTGCAGTTCAAAAGCCTGTCCGCTACAAACAGATTGATATTGCCCCTCCGCCGGCAGCGGCGCTTTCCAGACTCTGGTGCAGACGGACCAATCGAAGCCTGAATACCTGTCTGTTGATTTCTGTTCCAATTATGACAATATTCCTGTTTCTGTTCAACTATTCTATACTGGACATAGACTTTATAACTGAGGCGCCCGAGTATGAACTTCAGGTCAGCAGATCAGAAGGGGTATTTTCAGAGGAAGATATTGAATATGTGGAGAATATTCCAGGGGTTTTACAGGTTCAGCAGTATCAGAATGAAAGACAGGTACCCCCGGAATTGTCCGAAGATATAGAGCCTTTAATCTACAGCCAGTTAAATATATCACTGGAGCGTCCGGATATGCACAGCCAGGTTGAGAATATTCTGCGGGAGCATTTTGGGGGGGCTGATTATTCGATAGCCAACAGGCAGGAGTCGGTTGATTATATGATACATATTTCCGTGGGAATATATTTTTTGCTGGCGTATATTTTTTGTATTTTATCTCTTTTTGTTTTGATCATTTTGTATATTAAATTGTGCGATTATATCGAGGGGTGCAGTGAAACCATACGGTCCCTGTATGTGATAGGCGCTTCCCGGCAAGATTTGTACCGCTCCTACATACGGCAGATCATACCCACGGCCGTAGCCGCAGCCATAACGCCAATTGTGATCAGTGAGATTCTCTCAGTGTTTGCAGCGTCCTCCATGAATGCCTCGGCAGTGGTAAACGGTGCTGTGATCACGGTATATATTGCCGTTGCGGCATTTATCCTGGGCTTCTATCTGTACCCGGCACACCGTACACTAAAGAATATACTTCGTCAATTATAAATCAGTTATGCCTTATCCGTTCAAAAGAGATATCAGGGAGGATTAGATAATATGGACATTGTTTCAGTGAATAATTTAACAAAAATTTATAAGCAGGGAACCGATGAGGTTTACGCGGTGGATCGTGCCGGCTTTTGCATAAAAAAGGGGGAGTTTGTCGCTATTATCGGGCAATCCGGCTCAGGCAAGACCACGCTGCTGAATCTGATCGGCGGTATAGAGCATCCCACATCCGGCAGTGTACAGATTGATGGAGTCGATATTCACACTATCGATGACAATACTCTTGCCGGGATAAGGCGGAGAAAGATCGGATATATATTTCAGGATTTTAATCTGCTCCCGATCCTGACTGCCAAAGAAAATATTATTATGCCCTTACTGTTGGACTCCAAAAAGGTGGACGAGGATTATTTGCAATCGCTGGTGGATCTCCTGGGGATAAAGCACAGGCTTAAACATTTACCCTCCCAGCTCTCAGGCGGTCAGAAGCAGCGCGTCGCCATCGCCCGGGCACTGATCAATCATCCGAGCATAATCCTTGCGGATGAACCCACCGGGAACCTGGATAAAAAGACGGCGGATGAAATAATGAATTTACTAATAGAAATCAACCGCAGGGGAAATACAGTACTGCTGGTTACTCATGAAGAAAGATATGCGGACATGTGTTCTCGAAAAATTGTATTAAGCGATGGACGCATCCAGTAGCCACGCTGACTCAATAATAGATTAACTTAGTGTCTGCTGATTAACCATTTTAGGTGCTGGTAAATGCTGACTTTTAGCCCTCTTTTTGGTATAATGATTGGAAAGATATTCGGATGTTCCTATTGATTTTCTTGCAGATTTTCATAAAAAACAGCCGATAAGGAGCCCAAATGTATAAGCCAGCAGATAAAATCCAGACATCCTTTCTCGATTTCAACCAGCCCATGGGACTGCATATGAATCCTGACAACCGCTAGATCCAGATGGCATCTGTTTGAAGTAAAATATGCCGGTCTGTTCCCAAGCGATACGGGTAACGTGGCAAAACCGCTGCGTATGGCCCTTGGTTCCCTGATCATCCAGACCAGGTTCCAGTTCCCAGGCAGGGAGCTTGTGGAGCAGATCACAGCAGGCAGGACGCTCCTTTCCATCCGCTACTATCAGGCTCCGGCACAGAAAAAACACTGCTTTCGGATAAATCTTTGCCATACTACGTCCATCCAGGCCAGCTCTTTCTATGTACTCTGTGATCTCCCTGTATCGTGCGATCTGCCCTCCTTCTTTTCTATATTGCTCCGCCTCCAGAATCAGGTTCAATTCTTTGATGGAAAGGATCAATTCTGACATGGGCTTATGTCCCAGTGCGGGAACAGTCAGATATATCGCTTCATCAAAAATCATGCACAGTACTTCCCCGGATGCGCCGTTATAGCGCCGTATCTGTGCCAACATGCTCAGGTAAAACTGACGCTCCAGCTTCTCTTCAATAGAGCTGTAATTTTCAGAGTCCCTCTTCCCATACCTGGCATAATATTCATCCAATAGGCTTTCCGCCCGCTCCATCTTTTCAAAAGTAATATTATGAAGGATTCCCTGCCGACCTTTCCAACGTTCATATTCATTAAAATTGACAAAATGTTCATAATCCTCTGCGCCTACACCCAGCCTTTCCAAAATGGCATCCTGCAGCAGCTTGCTATTTTTGCGCAAACTGCCCGCAGGGAGTTTGCGTGTTGTACGAGCTTAGGCGAGTGTTTTACAACACATAAGGGCATTACCGCCCGCCTTTCGCAAAGCCCGTGGGATATTTGGGCTATGGGAGATTGCCTGGGCAAATAAAAAACTGCCACAACCGTGGGAGGGCAGAATTGCCCCGTTCCGGCTCATAGCAGTTTGAGTGTCTGTTGATGAAGTTTTGATTTTATCCACTAATGATTTTATCAAGCGGCAGAGGAAAAGTCAATCAAAGATACAAACGAAACAGGATAAACTTATAAACCGATATGCGCCGCTGCACCATTTCTGGTGCCACGTAAAAATATAAAGAAATGATCTAATTCATGGAAGATTTCCCTTTTGACTCTAATGTCTCTCTTATGCTATCCATATCCAGCATTGACAGCATTTTTTCTATCTCGTTTTCATAATTGATTATTTCGCGGCGAGGGATCCGGAGCGGAACTCTGTTCCGCTCCATTGATGTCTCATAGTATCACCCATTTCTATTATACCATATCTCGCCATACCGTGCAAGAAGAAAATGAAGATTTGACAAAAAAATAAAGCCAGCAAAGGCTTTGAAGGGATTTTTATGAGGCTAGGCTGTCAAACTCCCGAGATTTTAAAATCTGTGCCTGCCTGCTTCAGGATAAACTTTTGGAGTAAAATGTTATAAAATGAAAGTGCAAATGGTCGGTACACATTGATTATCTTTGCCGGTATTTATCCGGAGGGGAAGAAGGAGCCCCTGACAGAGGTATATTTCAGTGATGATCTGGATGTGGTCAACGGATCCATGCTTTACAGTGCCAGGAACTGAGTATGCTGAAGTACCTGGCTGTGACATCGGTAATGCGGGAAGATATTTCTCTGGAAGTGACTGAGGATTTAATCAGTCAGAAGATAATTGATGTGCATTTTGCTGACGCTGATATAATTAATATAATTGACGTTCGCAGGCTAATGTAATAATATAAAGATGCACGGTAATACGGCCGATTGCCTATTAGTAACAATCTACAGGAATTATATAAATGAAGGAGGATTTGTTCCATGAAAAAAATGATGAAAGGCTTTAAAGATGAGGTTCTAAAGAAAGGAGTAGTGCTTATGCTGGCTGGTGCCTTGTTGTGCAGTCAAAGCCTGACGGCAGCTGCCGCATCTGTCGAACATGCAACTACAAAACTTGTACATACGTGTGCATATTCTATAGTAGACCAGAGACTTGTCGAATATCATTCAGCACAGAAACATACGTATTATGATGGTAGTTTCCAAACAAATCCTGACGGTAGTATTTCACCTGTGGTTCAATCATGCTTGGAGATGCGTATAGAATACAAAGGAACAAAGAAATGTGCCTGTGGCAATTCACTTGGAGAATGTTATTGGATTGAGACTACGCATTCGCGATGCGGAAAAATTGTTCCCATAGAGTGGCTATAAAGTATCGAAAAAATATTGCCGGAGGAGTCTCTATGCAAAGAGTATTTCAACATTGTAAATCTGTAAAGCAACCTGTAAAGGCTGTTTTTATAGTTCTGCTGGCAGCAGTCCTTCTGCAGTCCGGCTGTGGGGATTCCTCCGGAGCTTTCCGCCGGGATGCTGCCGACGCCGAAACCCTGTATTTTAGTTCCACGGAGAAGGTTATCTCCGACCCGAAGGCAGGCTTCGAAGGTAATCCGGAGAATATCCTTTCTCTGGAGAATTTCATCTGCGAAGACGGAAAGCTATATGCCCTGTACCGTGTCCTGTATTGGCCGGATGAAGCCGAATATGGGACTTTTACGGGCAGCTACTGTCTGGCCGTTCTGGACGCTCCCTACCGGCAGTGGGAGTACCATATGCTTTCCACAAGCGGCCTGGGCGATGATCCCGGGTATGTTCCTGCCGTCCAGCGTATTCTCGCTGCCGGCAGTGACGGCGTATATCTTCTCCTGTCGGATAATCTCACAGCGCTCTATAATTGGGACGGAAGTATTCGCTCTCTGGGGGAAATGGAGCCGGATTCCGACCCTGTATACTTGTTGAAGCTTGCGCTGTATCCTGTAGGAGAGGAGTTCTATGCCGTTACTCCGGATGATGCTGCAAAGGGTAGCTTTACCGTCTACGACAAGGAGTTACAGCCCGTGCTGACTCAGAATCTGGAGCATACTATATCCGGCTGTATATCTCATGATTCGGAATGTTTCTGGTACGGAATTGACGAAAATGGGACGCTGGCGGTCTGGGATAAGCCCAACGGAACTGTTCTCTTTTCCCTGGGAAATATGGTAAACACATATGAGGACTTTCTGCTTACCCGCTCCGCTGCCGGAGAGTTTGTTCTGGCGAGTAAGGACGGCGTCTGGACGGGGGACGGGAATGCCCCTCTGACGAAGGTGCTTTCTTTCGCGGAAAGGGGATATATTCTGGAGGAGCTGCTGTCGGTTATCCCGGGCGAAAGCGGAGATTTTTCTGTTATCGCTTCTTTTGAAAACGAGCTTTATCTGCTTACTTTTGAGCAGACGGATGCTTCCGATAAACAGGAGATTACGGTGGTCTCTTCTGATATAGCTTCACTGGAACCGGTGATTGCTGCTTTCAACAGGCAGAGTGACAAATACCGGGTTGTTCTTGTCAGTCCCTTCGAATCCGGTGATATTGATGCCTATTGCAGGCAGCTTCAAATGGAAATATCTGCAGGCAGGGGGCCGGACTTGATGGAAACCTGGCTCATTGACTGGGAAGGCTGTATTCAAAGCGGCTACCTGGAGCCTTTGGACGATGTATATGAGAATCCATCCGAATATTGGCCTGTTGTATTGAATGCAGGTAAAAAGGATGATGTTCTTTACAATGTCTGCTATCGTGTGGTACCGTCCGTCCTGGCAGTTTCCAAGTCCCTGGCAGGGGATCTGGAATCCTGGAATATTGCGCAGATGATGGAAGCGGTGCGAAAGTCTCCGGCAGAGTCCCTGCAGATGGGGCTTGACAGTATGGGTATCGTGCTGCAGTATGGTCTGGCAGATCGGGATAATCCGCAGTTTATTGACTATGATGCAGGTGTGAGCCATCTGGCAGAGCAGCCTTTTCTTGATTTTCTGGATTTTGCAAAGAGGTATGGAGATCATTTATATTATGCCGTCCCGAATCATGATGAGGCGGCGGAATATTATCAGGACGGCAGGCTGGCAGCCCATTATCAGGAGCTGTATGGATACGGGGATCTCCTTTTTGCTTCCGCCTGCTTCCGAGGACAGGAGGTGTTGATCGGTCTTCCTTCCGCTCAGGGCAGAGGAATCTATATGGCGCCGGTTACTCTCTGTTTAAACAGCAATTCTTCTTCCACAGAGGGAGCCAGGGATTTCCTGCGCTATCTGGTGTCGGCCCAGGGACAGCTTAAGTTTCACGGGACTGACAAACATATTTGGGCCGGTTTTTCCTGCCGCAGGGATGTGGTGGAACTGCTTCTGGACGAGTATCAGGAAAGAGACGGAGATCAGATGACGTCCAGCAACTTGGGAATTACCGTAAAGAATACTGCCTTGACCAATGAGCAGATGGAGCAGCTTATGGCGTTGTTTGAGGACGCAAGACCGAAGCCGGAGGTTCCTTATGAACTGGAAAATATTATCCGGGAAGAGCTGGCTCCTTATTTTGCCGGGGATTGTCCCGCAGAGGAGGCTGCAGGGAGGCTGCATAACAGGGTGCAGATTTACCTGAAGGAAAAGGGGGCTTGACAAATCAATAAAAGGGAAGTATGATAAAGCCTCAGATGCAAATGCAATTCATTTGCATCTGAGGCTTTATGTCGAAAAGAGACATGCCCTATAAGGGCAAAGAGTATGTTTTCTCTTGATTTCGGAAAGGAGCTATTATGTGGGAGGTCATTTCAGATACATTGGCGGACTTGATAAAGCTGCTCCCCTTTTTGTTTCTTACTTACCTTGCCATGGAATATCTGGAGCACAGGGCAGGGGAAAAGGCGGAAGCTCTGATGCGGAAGGCAGGTCCTCTGGGCCCGGTGATTGGCGGAACGCTGGGGATCGTGCCTCAGTGCGGATTTTCCGCGGCTGCCTCCAATCTGTACGCAGGCAGGGTGATCACCCTGGGGACTTTGCTGGCGGTATATCTCTCTACCTCGGATGAAATGCTGCCGGTGCTGATCTCGGAGCATGCACCCTTTGGGACGGTGGTGTGGATTCTGCTGGCCAAGGCCGGGATCGGTATGGCAGCGGGGCTTTTGATTGATCTGCTGATGAGAAAGAAGAAGGGGCACAGCCGGATCAAGCACGGCAGCCATATTCATGAAATCTGTGAGCATGAACATTGCCGCTGCGAGAAGGGCATTTTCCGATCAGCTCTTTCCCATACAATCCATATTGCGCTGTTTATTCTGCTGATTACCTTCCTGCTGAACCTGCTCCTGTTTCTGGCGGGAGAGGACGCGCTGGCAAATGTAATTCTGAACAGGCCGGTTGCAGGGCCGCTGCTGGCGGGACTGGTGGGCCTGATTCCAAACTGCGCCGGCTCCGTGATTATTACTCAGCTGTATCTGGAGGGAATTATCGGTGTCGGATCTGCCCTGGCGGGACTGCTCACGGGCAGTGGTGTGGGTTTGCTGGTGCTGTTTCGGGTAAATCATGATAAAAAAGAGGATCTGAGAATTTTGGGGCTTCTGTATAGTATTGGGATATTGGTGGGGATTATTATAGAGCTGGTGGCGGCCGGGGCATAAAGAAGGGGCCGGAAAGAACAGGGTGGAGAGAAGAGCAGGATCGGAGAGAAAAGGACGAGGGCGGAGAGAAGAGCAGGATCGGAGAGAAGAGCAGAACCGGAGAGAAAAGGGCAAGGGCGGAGAGAGTAAAACAGGGTAAGGATGCAAGAAAGGAACGGGAGCGATATGGATGAGCTGGAATATCCCCAGGGATTGAAATGGACCAGGCAGCGGAAAAGCGTATATAACATCCTCCGGAATGCGGAGGAGCCGTTAAATGCTGCCGGGATCTACCATCTTGCGGAGCAGGAGGCAGGGGGAAAGGACTTTGCACCCTCAACCGTGTACCGCATACTGGCGGCGTTTGAGGAACTGGGGCTGGTGGAAAAGACTACCTGGATGGGCGAGGACACGGCAGTGTATATGCTGAATCGGGGCAGACATACCCATTATGCGGTGTGCCTGCAGTGTCATAAAAGGATTCCCCTGCAGAAATGCCCTTTTGCCCATATTCACCTGGAGAAGGAAACGGAGGATTTCACCGTGGTCAGCCATAAGCTGGAGCTGTACGGCTACTGCAGGGAGTGCAGGAAACCGGAACGTGAAGCCTGAATGGCGGAAAGAAAGCGCTGATAAACGCGGCGGTGGTAATTTATTTGCTGGATTTATGTTCATGATTGCGGTATACTGTATTTTGATGATACAGGGCCGGACGAGGCACCGTCTCAGGCGTAAAGGAGATTTCCATGGAAAAAGCGGCAATGATACACAATCCGGATAATTATTTTTTCTATTCCACAGGCAGGGACACATTCACGGTAAAACTGATGGCAAAGGCGGGAGATCTGGCTTCTGCCGCGCTGCATTACCGGGATAAATACATTCCTTTGGACAAGATGGATACCAGGGGGCAGGTGCCCATGCGCCGGGTGGCGTGTGACGGAGTGCATGATTATTTTGAAGCCGAATTTACCATCAATATGCTTTGCATCCGGTATTATTTTGAATTGAAGGATCTGGAGGGTATCACTGCTTATTACGGGAATTATTCCTTTTACATCAGGGAGCCGGAGGCCATCGAGGAGATGTTTGACTGTCCGCAGCTCAGCCGGGAGGAAGAGCGGTACGATGCCCCGGAATGGGCCGGAGGAAAGGTGGTCTATCAGATCTTTGTGGATCGTTTTGCCTCGGAGAGGGAAGTGCCTGCTAAGGAGTGGTACCGGCAGGGGCTGACCCATAAGGACAGCCTTCACGGCAGCCTGCGGGGAATTACCCGGAGGCTTCCTTATCTGAAGGAGCTGGGGGCGGAGGTGCTTTATCTTACGCCCATCTTTAAAGCCAATACCACCCATAAATATGACACGGTGGATTATCTGCAGATTGATCCGGATTTCGGGACGGAGGAAGATTTAAGGGAGCTGACGGGAAAAGCCCATGAGGCGGGTATGTATGTGGTGCTGGATGCGGTGTTTAACCATACCTCCAGAGACTTCTTTGCTTTTCAGGATCTTCTGCGGCATCAGGAAAATTCACGGTATCGGGATTGGTATTATGTGGATGAATTTCCTGCCAGGGGGGAAATCCTGCCTACTTACCGTTCCTTCAGCTATTTCGGCGGAATGCCCAAGCTGAATTGCAGAAACCCTGAGGTGCGGCAGTATGTCTGCGATGTGGCGGCATACTGGACAAGAAACTGCCAGGTGGATGGCTGGCGGCTGGATGTTGCGGATGAGATAGGCAGGGATTTTTGGAGGGAATTTCGCAGAAGGCTTCGGGAAATAAATCCCCGGATACTGATTATCGGGGAAATCTGGCATTTTAACGGAAGCTATCTGGCAGGCGGCCAGTGGGACGGGGTCATGAATTACCATTTTACTGATGCGGTGAAGGGCTTTCTTCTGGAAAGGCGGCTGACGCCCCAAAGCTTTGCAGAGCGTCTTGATTTCGTGCGGGGCAGGCTGAAAAAGGAGGCTGTGCCTTATCTGTGGAATCTCATTGACAGCCACGATACGGCCCGCTTTCTGTTTCAGGCAGGCAATAAAAAAGAGCTCTTAAAGCTGG
>CAJTKW010000011.1:0-28280 GCA_910577035.1 uncultured Acetatifactor sp. | reverse complement strand
CGTGTGCTCTTCCGATCTCGGCTGCGCTGCAGCTTCTTCTGCCGGGTATGCCCATGATTTATTACGGAGACGAGGTGGGAATGATCGGAGAAAAGGGGTCCGATTGTCGTCTCGGCATGTTCTGGGAAAAGGAGAGACAGGACCTTGCGCTCTTTGACTTTTACCGGAGGCTGCTTGCCATTCGGAAAAGGTATGCAGTCATCGGCACCGGTGAAACAGAGTGGATCCGGGATCTGCCGGAGGAGAACCTGCTGTGCTGGCGCTTTTGTAAGGACGGCAGGGAGCAGGTGACGGTGCTTTTAAATGCCGGAGGATGTGAGGCAGAGGCGCGGCAATATGCAGGCAGGAGGGAACTGCTGTCGGAGTCAGACTTCGACGGGGCAGTGCCTGCGTTTTCCTGCTGTGTGCTGGAAGGAAGGACAGGATGAAGTTCATACATATCGGAGACCTGCATATTGGCAAGTCCATCGGCGGATTTGACTTAACCGGAGATCAGAAATATATACTGGATCAGATTCTGGACATTGCCAAGCAGGAGAAGGCGGACGCCGTTTTGATTGCCGGTGACGTTTATGACAAGTCTGTACCCGGAGAAGCGGCAGTAAAGCTTTTTGACTATTTTTTAAGCCGTCTGGCAGAAGAGAAAATTACCACTTTTATTATCAGCGGGAATCACGATTCCGATGAACGCATGAATTTTGGCAGCAGTCTTTTTCAGGCCAATCAGATCTATATTTCCGCTAAATATGAGGGCAGGCTGTACAGGCAGAGAATGGAAGACGAGGAAGGCGCGGTAAATATATATCTGATGCCTTTTATCAAGGCTTCCCAGGTCAGGCACTTTTTTCCCGACGAAGAGATTACCACTTATGACGATGCTGTGAGGGTGGTTTTAAAAAACAGTGACATTGACCCCATAGAGAGGAATCTGCTGCTTGCCCATCAGTTTGTGGCGGGGAAAACGGAGGAACCGCGGCTTGGAGGCTCGGAATCCGTTTCCACCCAAAAGGTGGGACTGGTGGAGAAAATCGGCTGGGACTGCTTTCGGGATTTCGATTATGTTGCCCTGGGGCATATTCATTCCCCCCAGTCTGTAGGGCGGGAGGAGATCCGTTATGCCGGCTCGCCTTTAAAGTATTCCCGTAGTGAGGCGGGAGATGATAAAACGATTACCGTGGTGGAGCTGGGGAAAAAGGGAACCGTAAGCATAGAGCAAAGGCCGCTGCGCCCCCTGCGGGATCTGCGTCAGATAAAGGGGCGGCTGGACCAGCTTCTGGCCAGGGAGAATCTTACTGCAGCGGAGGATTTCATCTATGTCACGCTGACGGACGAGGATGTCATAGAGAATGCAATGGGAATCTTCCAGCAATATTACCCGAATACGGTGGGGATCGAATATGACAATTCCCATACAAAGGAAATCCGGCAGGCAGATAGTTCCCGGGTAACCGAGGACAAGACCTTTGATGATATGATCTCGGACTTTTATCAATGGATCTACGGATGCGACATCAGTGAGGATGAGCGGAAGCTTATGAAGGAAATCGCAGGGGAGGCAGGGATAGCTTATGAAGCCGGTTAAGTTGATTATCAGCGCATTTGGATCCTATGCCGGGACCATGCCGGAAATAGATTTTGAGCGGTTTGAAGAGAAAGGACTCTTCCTGATCTCCGGTGATACCGGTGCCGGGAAGACGACTATTTTTGATGCCATCTGCTTTGCGCTGTACGGAACTACCAGCGGAAGCTATCGGGATCCTAAGAAGCTTCGGAGCGAGTACGCGGCGGAGGGGACGGAAAGCTTTGTGGACTTCTATTTTTCCCATCAGGGCAGGGAATACCATATCTGCCGCAGGCCCCAGTACGAGCGTCCGTTGAAAAGGGGCACGGGCACAAAGACGGAGCCGGAGGCAGCTTCCTTCCAGTGTGGTGCGGAGACGCCCATAGAAGGGGTTAAGGCAGTCAACAATGCCGTGAAAGAGCTGCTGCATATTGATGCGGCACAATTCAAGCAGATCGCCATGATTGCCCAGGGGGAATTCTGGGAATTGCTGAATGCGAAGACGGACAAAAGGACGGAAATCCTGCGCACTGTTTTTATGACTGACGGTTATAAAAAGATAGAGTACCTGCTGAAGGACCGTATGGACGTATGTACCGGGAACCTGAGAAGCACGGAAAACAGTATTGTCCAGTATTTTAACGATGTAACGGCGGGAGAGGAAAGCGAATTTGGAGAGGAGCTTGTACTGCTCCAGGAGCGTGCAGGCGGGAGCGGCAGCGCCTGGAATCTGGACGAGCTTCTGGATATGATTTCGGCCATTGTGCAGGAAGATGAAATGCGGCGGGAGAATGTGGGCAGTCAGCTGCAGACCGAAGAAAAAATTCTGGAAGAAAAAAGCAGTGCCTTCAACATGGCAGAAACCAACAATAAGTTTGTCAGCCAATATGAGGCGCTGACACGGGAAAGGGACAGTCTGGCGGCCAGGGAGGAGGAAATGGCGGCGCGGTCTGCCGCGCTGCAGCGGAAAAAGGACGCCGTCCATTCCGTGAATCCGGGCTATTGCAGATGGAAGTCGAAACAAGAGGAAATTGCAGGTACGAAGAGGAAAATCCAGGACAGGGAAGCAGAGCGTGAAAAGGCGACGGAGGAAAGGAGCAGTGCAGTCCGTGCATTTGAGAACGCATTGTCCAAAGAGCCCCGCAGGGAGGAAAGGAAGGAGCTGATCGTACGAATTGACGGGGATCAGGGCAAGTATTCCCTCCGGGATCAGCTGCAAGGGGAAATTGAATCTTTGCGGCGGGAGGCGGCGTCCTTTGACGGGCGTCAGGCCGGGCTTGAGCAGAAGGAAGCAGCATTAAAGGAAAAGCTTGCTTCCCTGAACGGGAGAATCGAAGAGCTGCAGGATTACCCCGCTGAGCTGGAAAAGGTAAAGGCCGCAGGGGAGCAGGCGGAAGCGCTGAAAAAAGATATTGATAAAATTATCGAAACCAACATCCCGGCCCTGGAGCGGAAAAAGAAAGAATTAGCCAAAAAGCAAAAGGCATTTGACAAGGCAAGAGACGGCTATGAGGCTGCCCGGGACAAGAAGCAGCAGGCGGAGAAACTCCTGGAGAACTGCCGGGCCGGAATCCTTGCCGGGGAGCTGGAGGAAGGGAAGCCCTGTCCTGTCTGCGGGTCTGTCCATCATCCGGCACCTGCTTCCTTTCCGGCGGAATTCGTAACCGAGGAGCAGTGCAGGGAGTACGAGGAGCAGGAGAATACCGCCAGGGACAAAAAGGAAGAAGCGCTCACGGCGGTGGAGAGCTTGAAAGCCACGGTGGAAGCGCTGGAGGAGCAGTTGAAGGAAAGCATAGGCAGGTATGTTCCTGATGCCGTCTGCCAGACGGTACCGGGGGAAGCCCTGGACGGACTTCGGGATATGGTTGTGAAGGAGCAGGCTGTGCTTGAGAAAAAGGCAGAGGATCACAAAAAACGCGTGGAAGAGCTTACCCGGGGCTGCCGCGAGCTGGAAAAGATCAGAAAGGATTATGCAAAAGCCGCCGGAAAGGAATTGGATAAACTGGAGGAGGATAAAAAGGGCTTAACCGAAGAGAAGCATGCCAATGAAACCATTCTTGCGGAAAAGGAAGCTTCGTTGCTGCCCTTAAAGGAGCTTGCCTATGAAAGTCTGGAACAGGCCCGGAAGGCTCGGGACGAGGCGGAGAAGGAGGTAAAGGCCATAGGCGATGCCATCGAAGGTGCCAGGAGGAGAAAGGAAGAAGCGGGTCAGGCACTGGCGGGACTTGAGTCCGGGATTATGACCCTGCAGGCCACTCTGAATAAGGAGGAAGGAGAGGAAGCCGTACTTTATAAGGAATTCCGGGAAGTACTGAAAAGCAGGGGCTTTGCGGGAGAAGAGGAATTTCTGGCCTGCGTTGTTTCGGAAGAAGAACTTCAGGCAGAAGAAAGGGAACTGTCGGAGTATGATACGGCAGTAAAGACCAATGAGGTCCGGCTGCAACAGGCCAGGGCGGATGCGGAAGGAAAGATGCCGGTTGATCTCGAGCTTGTGGGGGCAGAGCTGGAAGGGCAGAAGCAGCGGGTGAGTGTCCTGCAGGAGCAGAAAAGCATGGTATCCGCCAGACTTTCGGAAAACAGGAAAAGGCAGGCCAGCATTACCGGCTTGAGGGACAAACTGGAGGAGTACCGCAGGGCAAAGGAGATTTCCGCCAGATTGTATGCACTGGTAAAGGGAACCACCGGCAAAGGAAAAATTACTTTAGAGCAGTATATTCAGGCAACGGGATTCGAGCGGATCATTCAGGCGGCAAACCGCAGGCTGGGCCCGATGAGTGACGGACAGTATGAGTTGTACCGGCAGGATTCCTTTGGCAGGCAGAGCAATACCTGGCTGGATCTAGAGGTTTTGGATAATTTCACAGGGCACAGACGGCCTGTGGGAAATCTCTCCGGGGGCGAAAGCTTCAAGGCTTCCTTAAGCCTTGCCCTTGGGCTGTCCGATACGGTTTCTTCTCAGATGGGCGGCATCCAGATGGAGGCGTTGTTTGTAGATGAAGGCTTTGGAACCCTTGACAGAAAATCCATGGAGAACGCACTGGACATCCTGCTTACTCTGTCCGGAACGGGAAAGCTGGTGGGTATTATCAGCCACCGGGAGGAGCTGAAGGAGAATATAACGCAGCAGATCAGGGTCAGCAAGACCCGGAGCGGCAGCCGGATCACAGTGGATACGGGCATGTAAAATAGATTAAATATGATAATATGATAATTAACAACCGTATAATAAAGCGATATAACAAGCGTGCAAAAACAAACTAAACACTGGCAGTGGGGTTGCAATCAAAAATTTTTAACAGGAGGGAAAGTGGAAATGAGAAAAGCAAAGAGATTAGTTTCAGTAGGGTTGATCTGTGCCATGCTGGCAGGGATGAGTATTACATCGAGCGCAGCGGTAGTGCCGCCGGATCATAAATGCGAGTTTTCTTTTATGGGTATTAACGAATATCAGCAATATGATGAAGGCAATCATGCTTATTATATTACTGACTCCCAAGGAAATTCAATATGGAAACCTTGTCCTATTACTGCTGTATTACGCAGAGAAGTCTGGAAATGCGCTTGTGAAAAAATAGAATATAGAAATCATAGTGCAGTCCTAAGGCATGGGAAATGCGGATTGGGGGATGTTTTACAATAACAAAGAAAAGAGAAGGGTTTTCGACCTTACGATAAATAATGGTGCTGCTTGCTTTGGCGGCTGCGGACAGCAGCACAAGGAAGGAATTGCGGTGGGGATGGAAAGCCTGCCGGGTAGGGAGATTTGAACCTTCGTGAAAAGTCGGTATGCGTCGGGATTCCGTGTTTCCTATTTACCTGTTCATCTCAGTTCCTTCCGGAAGCCGGAAGAGTAATGGCATAACCAAGTCAAACAGCGGAAGTGATTAAGTTACCGCTGTTTGACTTGGTATTATCAATAAAGATGGTAAAGAAGAAAAAAATTTAAAAAAATATGAAAAAACACTTGCATTTGTGAAAAAAATATAATATAATAACACTTGCGTTGTGAAAGATAAGTTATTTGCACCGCTAGCTCAGTTGGTAGAGCACCTGACTCTTAATCAGGGTGTCCAGGGTTCGAGCCCCTGGCGGTGCACAACTCCCCCAGCAGGGAGCGATGAGGGACTGTTTTTGAGGACGTATGAGCCTTGGGGACGGTCTTTTCTTTGCGCGTTTCTACAAGTTCTGCATACGCAGCCTCCTTGTTTTATCCAGCCATGCCTGCATGTGCGAGAGAAGCAGGGAGGCTGCATTTATAGCGCGCCGGCGCGGCATGAGCAGCGAGGCGGTGAATGTCAGGGCTTCCGGGCGCATACAATTTGATAAGGAGGCAGTGTATGGGTTGTCTGGGTAATCTTATATGGTTTATTTTTGGCGGTTTTTGGCAGGGACTTCTGTGGACGCTTGCGGGGATCTTGTGGTGCATTACGATTGTGGGCATTCCCATAGGAAGTCAATGTTTTAAATTTGCTTCGCTGGCCTTTTTCCCGTTCGGAAAAGAAATCGAATACGGCGGCGGGACTTTATCCGTTCTTGCCAATATTCTTTGGCTTATCCTAAGCGGTATCCCGCTGGCTGTATCTGCGGCGGTAAACGGACTCCTGCTGTGCGTTACCATTATCGGCATCCCTTTTGGGCTGCAGTGCTTTAAGATTGCCAAGCTGGCACTTATGCCATTTGGAGCGACGGTGCGCTGAAGAGTATTCGCTGCTTTATGCTGAAAGGCCGGAAGCTACATCCAGCCCAGGAAATTCTCATACAGGCCGGGGGAGGAATCGGGAATCAGAATCGCGTTTACGCATTTTTCATAAAAGGCTGCGGGCCCTATGCCGCCAATGATGGCATAGCCGTAGCCTTCGTCCTTCAGGGCCTGCAGGCATGCCAGCAGGAGCAGTCTTCCGATCCCCTTCCCCTGTTCTTCGTCCGTTACTCTGGTGGGACCAAAGAAGTCGGGAGCCGTCGCATTATAGCAGGCGTATCCCAGGATTTCTTTTCCTCTGGTGGCGATAAAGCAGGAGACAGGTGTATGAGAAAAGCATACGTCGCATTCTCCGGCAGCATGGGTTCCCGAGTGCTGCCGTACCCAATCCACTACCTGAAATTTATCCGGTGCCATTGCCCGCCGAATCTGAAAGTTTCCTTTTTCTGCATGACCGGTCACCGCAGGCGGCAGATCATATAATCTTACCAGCATATCAGCCATTTTTCTTCCTCCGTTTTATGTGTATCACCTATGCTCCGTATATTCTCGGGAAAACGCTGGTTTAAGCGCTCTACGGGCCGGTTTTGTATTGTAAAGCAGTGTGGAAATCCTGTATGTAATATCAGTATGCCCGTCCCCGGAGAAAAAGTCAACTCAATGGGCAACAAATGATTGAACCGCGCTTTCTTTCATGCTATCATGAGATCAAACCATAGAACATCTGCCGGGAAAGGAGTCATTATGATTATTAAAAACGGATATGTCTTTCAGGAAGACAAATCTTTTACCCAAAAGGATCTGTACCTTGAAAACGGAAGGATTGCAGAAGACTCCTCGAAGCTGACAGACCTAACGGAAGTCGATGCTGCCGGCCTTTATGTATTGCCCGGGCTGGTGGATATTCACAGCCATGGTGCCGTGGGTTACGACTTTTCCGACGGAAATATGGAAGGGTTGAAGGAAATCCTGAAATATGAATATTCTCACGGCGTTACCTCGTATTGTCCCACTTCCATGACGGTGGAAAAAGATATGCTGAGGCATATTTTTTCCGCCATGAAAAACTGGCAGGATGAAAAAGGAATGTCCCATGTGCCCGGCATCAATATGGAGGGGCCTTTTCTGGATGCCGGGAAAAAAGGAGCTCACAGGGAGGAATGTATCCTGCCTCCGGATCCGCAGTTTTTCCGGGAGCTGAATGAAGCCTGCGGACACCGAATCCGCCTGGTGACTCTCGCCCCCAACATGGAAAATGCCATGGAGTTTATCAGAGAGCTGAAGGGAGAAACGGTGATCTCCTTAGGGCACAGCAGTACAGACTATGATACGGCAAAGGAAGCCTTCCGTCAGGGGGCCTGCCACGTGACCCATCTGTACAATGCCATGAATCCTCTTGCCCATCGTGCTCCCGGACTGATTGGTGCGGCTTCGGAAAATGAAAGCTGTGTCGCGGAGCTGATCTGCGACGGCATACACATTCATGAAAGCATGGTACGGGCGGCGTTTAAGCTGTTTCCCGGACGAATTGCCCTCATCAGCGATTCCATGCGGGCTGCCGGAATGAAAGACGGTGTTTACGATCTGGGTGGGCAGCAGGTTACGGTAAACGGGAGTCTCGCTACGCTGGCAGACGGCACCATCGCCGGTTCAGCCACGAATCTGTACGACGGCATGCGTAATGCCGTAGCCTTCGGGATTCCTCTGGGTGAAGCGGTTGCGGCCGCGACCATGGTTCCCGCAAAGAGCATCGGCATTTATGACGAGTCAGGCTCCCTCACGCCGGGAAAGCGGGCCGACGTCCTTCTGGCTGACAGGGATCTGAACCTGGTCAGAGTTCTGTGAGGGCCCATAAGGCGGCCCCTGCGGCGGCATCCATGTCCGGCTCTTTCAGCAGGATGCCCGGCCAGTCTGTGTGCAGACGTCGGGTTACCAGTCTTCGAAACAGGGTGTCGTGGGTCAGAAGGCCGCCCATCAGGCACAGGGAGAGCTGTTGCTCCCCCAGCCCGGCATATGCCGTTCCGGCCAGCTCACAAAGCTCTCCGGCATTTCTTTCCAGCAGCCGTAAGGATACGGTATCGCCGGCCGACGCACCTTCCTCAGCCGTCCGGGACAGAGCGGCAATATTGCTCTTGTCCGGCGTGCTGTAGGTTCTGGCGATGATGGCCTCTATTCCGGAGACATTCCAGTTCCTTTGAACCAGCTCCGTCAGTAATGTCTTTTCGGTTCTTCCGTCGTGTGCCTGAACCACCGCCCGAAGCACGTCTCTTCCGATGGCATAGCCGCTTCCCACATCGTCGATCAGATGTCCCCAGCCGCCCACACGCATGGCTTTGCCGGCGGCATTTCTGCCGAAGCAGATGCTTCCCGTGCCGGCAATCAGGATGGCGCCTGCCTTGCCGCTCATGGCGCCGTACAGGGCAATTTCCTGATCTCCCTTTAATAACAGCTTGTCGGAGAGACCGTATCTTTCTGCCACCTCTCTGGCAATACCGGCGGTCATAGGGTTGCTGATTCCGGCGGCACCGATACATACTGCATTACAGTCTCCTGCCTGCAGGATCGTGTCAAAGATTTGGGAAAGCAGGCTGCGGTAGTGATCCTCGCCGATACTGTTTGGATTAAAGGGGCCAAAGGTCTCCCTTGCCGTCTGCTTTCCCTTGCTGTCAAGGAGTACCAGTGTTGTTCCCGTGCCGCCTCCGTCTATTCCCGCTGCGATTTTTTCTCTCATGAATTTCGTTCCTTCATTATTATATTCCCTCCCATGTCACCACCCTGTTATATCCCCAGGGCAATGGGCAGCCTGCCTGTGGGCATCCATCTGCCCCGGAACATTTCCTCCAGAGCCTCCAGGGTTTTCAGGGTGTTGTCCCAGGCGGCGATACAGGTCACATTGTCCGGCAGGTCGGCAAGATCGTAGGGATTCCGCAATGCCACTGCCATAATGGGAATTTTTTTAGCCGCCAGCGCCCGGACCAGCTCCCTTTGCCCCGGTTCCAGGTGGGCGTTGTAAGTGCTGATTACAATGCTGTCCGCACCCTCAGCCGCAGAGACAATGGCAGAAATTTCCGCACTGTCCGGATTGCGGGAGGCCGCCCGTGCCGTTCCGCCGAACCGTTCCGCCATATATTCCGCGAAGGTCACGGCTTTGTTATCCGCACTGGAGGCAAGCGTAGCACGAAAACCGGGGCAGCCCGTGAAAAAGGTTTTTTCGCCAAGGGGAAAGATCCTTCCCCGGGTCAGCACGATGCTTTCCCTGCGTATTTCCCGTTCCCTCTTCCGATCCTCCGCGGTGCAGCCTTCTCCGGAAATGTCGTTCTCCGCATATTTTTTCTTATAGGAAAGAATCCTTTCCGCGGAGGCTGCCATTTCTTCCGTAGAAATCCGGCCCTCCTCCACTGCCTGATATACCTCCAGTACGGCTTCCTCCAAGAGGGAGGCCGTATGGCTGACGAATACCATATCCACTCCGGCCGCCATGGAGGCCGCAACGCCCTTTGCCGTTCCGTAATATTTCCGGATGGCATCCATCTCCATGCAGTCGCTGAGGACCAGGCCGGAAAAACCGAGCCGATTCTTAAGGATGTCGGTAATAATCCGCCTTGACATGGTACAGGGAACCTTGTCAGGCTCCAGTTTCGGAAAGAGGATATGGCTGGCCATGACGGCAGGTATTCCGGCATCAAACACTGCACGGAAGGATTTCAGCTCCAGGTGTTCCAGCTCCTCCAATGTCTTTTCAATGACCGGCAGTCCTAAGTGGGAGTCAACCGCCGTATCGCCGTGGCCGGGGAAATGCTTGGCACAGGAGAGAAAATGCTCCCGCCGGTATCCCTGCACCGCTGCCCGGCCGTACTCTGCGACGGTCTCAGCCTGATCGGAAAAGCTTCTCACGCCGATCACGGGATTGGCAGGATTATTGTTGATGTCCATTACCGGTGCAAGGTTGAAGTTTATTCCCAGGCTCTTAAGCTCTCTGGCGGTAATGCCGGCCAGGATCCCGGCATTTTCGGGGTCTCCTGTGGCGGCCGTGGCCATGGCGCCGGGCACATTGCAGGCCCCTTCGGGAAGCCTGGTCACCACGCCTCCCTCCTGGTCAATGGTTATGAAGGCACTGTGTCCCGTTTCTTTTCTCACAAGCTCCTGAATTTCCCGGCAGAGCCTTCGAAGCTGTGACATGCTTTCCACATTATGCTCAAATAGAATGACGTTACCGATTTTATATTTTTGTACCAGGCGGATAAATTCGGGATTCATTTCCCTGCCGGGAAAGCCTCCCACCAGCCGCTGTCCTGCCTGTGCTTTCCAATCCATTTTCATACCTCCCTGCCCGCTTCAGCGGACATAAACTCAATATATGGAAGTAAGCTTCCAATCAATATAAATGAAACTTCTGCTTCCTGACCGAAAAAGCCCGGCTTTCCTCTTCGTAGCGGGATAGAATTTCTTCCCGGTCCCAGTCTCCCAGAAGGGCGTCGGAGCCGGAGAGAAGGGACAGCATGGGCCGCCCGCCCTCCCTGTATGGAGGCAGTACGGCGTAATCGTCCGGGTACAGCTTTCGGATGACATCAAGAAGGGTAATTCCTACCGTAACAGGGCGTATTTTATTCTGGTCCGTCACATGAAGCACGATTCCCCCGCATTTTACTCCCTGATGCTTGGAAGTGCAGGGGGTAAACCAGACCGGGGTGGAGGTGACGCCCGGCAGCCCTTCCCTGTTGAAGGCTTCCGTCAGGCGTTCCCCGTCGATATAATCTGCACCGATGATACGGAAAGGTGCGGCAGTTCCCCGTCCCTCCGACAGATTCGTCCCCTCCAGCAGGCAGAGGCCGGGATAGAGCAGGGTTGTTTCAAAGGTCATCAGTGCCGGACTGGGGGCCTGCCATACTTTTCCCCATTGACTGAAAAGCGTGTCTCTGTTCCAGCCCCTGCAGGGCACGATCTTCAGGTCGCAGCCCAGGGCGCGCTCTTCGTTCATCATGTTAGCTGCTTCTCCGGAGGTAAGCCCGTATCTTGCCGCCAGCGGATAGCAGCCCACAAAGCTGCTGAACGCCATGTCCAGAATGCCGCCCTCCACCAGCTCACCGCCCAGAGGATTCGGACGGTCCAGCACGATCAGGTTTTTCCCCGCCTTTGCACAGTCCTCCAGGGCATTGTGCAGGGTGGAGATATAGGTAAAGAAGCGGACGCCTATGTCCTGAATATCATAGACCAGCACGTCGAAGGTGTCCAGCATTTCCTGTGTAAAATGCTTCCCCGAGCTTCCGTAGAGGCTGTATACTGTGAGGCCGGAGGCGGTATCCCGGTAAGTGCCTACATTCTCACCGGCGCCCATATCCCCCCGCACGCCGTGTTCCGGTCCGAAAAGAGCGGTTAAACGGCAGATTTCCTTTAAAACGTCAATTGTGGACCGGTTGCTGTCGTTCCTGCCGGTAATATTGGTCAGCAAACCCACCCTTGCACCCTTGAGTAAATGGGTGTATTCTCTTATATTATCAATACCGGTGGTTACCATCTGTATTCCCTCCCTGTCTGTGAACATCGTGTTGTCGCAATACTGCCCTTTATAAGGACAGTTTTCCCATCACTACCGGATGGGCAGCACCGGTCACGGAAGGTACGTTATTGGTCATGCCGCCCAACGCCTCGTTGGCGAGGATGGCAAACGCCACAGCCTCCTTGGAATCGCTGTCAAAGCCTGCGTCCTCGTTGGTCATCACCTGACATGGCCGCAGGAGATCCCGCAGGTGCTGCAACAGTACGGGATTTCTGCTGCCGCCTCCGCCCACGATCAGTATATCCGGTGCCTGAGGGGAGAAATCCGTAATTCCTGCGGCAATACACTCCGCCGTGAACCGGGTGGCGGTGGCGAGACAGTCCAAAAGGCTGATTCCCTGGGTGGCGGCAAAAGCCGTCAGCTCCGAGACATAACGCTGGCCGAAGTATTCCCTTCCCGTGGTCTTGGGGGGCCTTTTCTTTAAATAGGGCTCTTCCAGCATATGCTGCAAAAGCGTTTTGCTTATATTCCCGGAGGCTGCCAGCCTGCCGCCTTCATCGTAGGATTGGGTCCCGCCGGTTAACTGCAGGGCCAGGGCGTCCATAACCATATTGCCGGGACCGGTATCAAAAGCCGTTACCTGATCCAGGGTGCAGTTCTTCGGCAGAATGGTTATATTGCCGATGCCGCCGATATTCTGCAGGGCTACCGTCCGGTCGGTACGACGGTAAAGCAGGTACTCCGTGTAGGGCACCAGGGGAGCACCCAGGCCGCCTGCCGCCATATCCCTGACGCGGAAGTCGCCGATGACGGGACAGCCCAGGGCTTCTGCAATTCGTGCGTCCTCCCCGATCTGAAGCGTGCCGGTGATCCGGTGTCCCAGATATTCCTCGTCCACCGGCATATGCCAGACGGTTTGCCCGTGGTTTCCCACCAGATCAATTTGTCCCGGATCCGTATTTGAATGTCTGCACAGCGCCAGGCAGGCTTCTGCATACAGGCTTCCCAGCAGATTACTCATGCGGCAGATTTCGGTGCTTCCCCCGAAGGCCCCCTCTGCGATCCGGAGAATGCGTTCCCGCACCCCGCGTTCAAACGGCACAAACAGAAAGTCCAGCTGTTTTACGTTTATAGCCATGCCGTAGCCGGATATTTCCGTGAGGACGGCGTCAATTCCGTCCCCGGAGGTTCCGGACATCAGCCCTATGACCAGGCGCTTTTCCTTTTTCCTGAGGACGGATAAATCACTGTATTTCACGTATTGTCTCCCTTTTCCTGCTTCCGCTGATGGCATTTGCCACGTGTCCGCCGGTTCCTTCCAGTTCCTTTTTCGCTGCTTCTGCGTCCAGCCCGCAGAGAATCATGACAATGGCGGTTTTGGGATGATAGCCGCATTGCTCCAATGCGGCCCTGGCCTCGGCTTCAGACTTTCCGGTGGCACTCTGGACAATGGAAATACATCTGCTGACCAGCTTTTCGTTGGATGGCCTGACGTCCACCATCAGGTTTTCATACACCTTTCCCAGCTTAATCATGGCTCCCGTAGACAGGATGTTCAACACCATTTTCTGGGCGGTGCCGCTTTTCATGCGGGTGGAGCCGGTCACTACCTCCGGTCCCGGCATGGGGGCAATGCCAATATCCGCCAGGGTGTCGATGACGGATCCGGCGCAGCAGGTCACGCCGATCACCTTTGTGCCGATGCTTTTGGCATATTCCATACCGCCTATGACATAGGGTGTCCTGCCCGATGCCGCCAGGCCCACCAAAGCGTCCCGGGGCGAGAGACTAATCTTTTTCAGATCCTCCTCACCCAGCTCCCGGCTGTCTTCCGCACCCTCCAGCGCTTTAAAGATAGCGCTTGTTCCCCCTGCAATCAGGCCGATTACCTGATCCGGTTCGGTGGAATAGGTAGGAGGGCATTCTGCTGCGTCCAGAATGCCCAGCCTGCCGGAAGTGCCGCAGCCCATATAAATCAGTCTGCCGCCCTTTGCCAGGCAGTCGGCGATCAGATCCACCGCTTCTGCGATATGTTCCGCCTCCTTCTCCACGGCGAGAGCTACTTTCTTGTCCTCGTTATTGATTAGTCGTACCATTTCCAGCGTAGAGAGCTTATCAATGTGCATGGTATCCGCATTGCGTTGTTCTGTGGCGATTTTACTTAATTCCATAATCGTGTCATATCCTTTCCTGCCCCTGTGTCCGCTCAGGCATATTGACGCATTTTACAGCGCTGAAACTACTCTGTAGTCCTCCGGCAGCAGCATAAAGCTTTCTGCGTAAGGCTTTCTCGCTTCGATTCCCCTTATCCTCTTTAAGTGGGAGTAGTATTCATAGTAGGGGAAGCTGGTGCTTCCCGTGACGAACCAGTGTGTTTTGACAGCCTCCTGCCAGAGGGCAAATCCCTTTTCGCTGATACCATAGTAGAGATAGGGCTTGAAGCCCCTGTTGTCTTCCCAGTTTTCCGTGAACATCAGCTTTGCAAAATGGGAGGGGAGTGCTCTCCGGAATCCGCCGATGGAAGCGTAAAACCAGGCATCCTTTACGATTCGGCTGCAGGCGGCGTGGTCCTTGTGCATGCTTCCTTCGTAATGGGTGAGCAGCAGATCCGGTTTTTCCCTGCGGATCAGATCGCAGACCTGAAAACGAACCTCCTCGTTATCCGGAAGCTCGCCGTCCTCGTAGGGAAGAACGTAGGATGTTCCGCCCAGCATTGCAGCAAAGGCGGCCGCCTCGCTTTCCTTCTGCTTACGGTACTCCTCCACCGTCATATTGGCGGGGTTTCCCTTTTCCCCGCCGGTAAGGGCTACCGTAATGATTCTGCCGTTTCCCAGGGAGCACTCCGATAGGATGCCTCCGCAGGTAAGCTCCATATCCCCCACGTGTCCGCCGACGGCCATGATTGTTTTATTTTTTAAGCCTTCCATTCATATCTCCTTTAGCATTACACTGAAAACTCTTTTCCCGGTAAAGCCAACGTCCTGGTAGATCCTGCGGGCATGATTGTCAATGCCTGTAAAGAGGGACATATATTTGGATCCGGCTTCCTTTTCCTCTTTGCACAGGCGGTAAAAGAGGAGTGTGCCCAGGCCGTGCTTTTCGTGCAGGGGAGAAACCGCGATGCCGGCGAAATAGCCTCGTCCGCTCTCCTCCGGATAGACGGGCCCTGTAAATCCGGCCACCCTGTTTTCCTTCAGTGCCACAAGCATATTAATGTGTTCCGCGGCGTAGGGGATTTCTTCGATCCACATGGGATTGCCGGTAGCCTCTGTCATTTCCTGCAGGCCGGTATGCTTCCGGCTGTCATACCACGCAACGGAATATCCCTCCGATGCCGCCTTCTCCTCCAGCTGCACCACACGCTGGGGAATTCCCCCGAAGGAGTCCAGGTCCAGGTACATGGCGCATTCCCTGTTCCGATCCTGATACCCGTATCCCGCCATGCGCTCAAAGAGCGGTGTATCCACGGCGATGCCCGGGGCGTTGTTGTGCTGATGCTTTGGCGTGCCCGGAAGGAACCAGGGAAGCTTCATGGGGTTGAAACAGTTGGAGACAAGGCAGCTTTTTCCCGCTTCGCGGAAGGAATTTTCCAGCGCTGCCAGAAGAAGCTCTGTTGCTTCCCTGTTATCATGTGGGTCATCCAGAAGGAGACAGGTGAAGTATCCCCGCTCCTTCCCGAAAGGAAGAGCATCTCCTTCGCAGCCGCATACGAAGCCGCATATTTTGTTTTCATCCTTCAACACGAAGGCATGTTTCCTGTTAAAATACGGATGCAGAATCAGGGCCTTTTCAAATTGCGGAAAATCAAAGGGAACGTATCCCTGTTTTACGCCGGAGGTGTTCCAAAGAGCAAAGACCTGCCGGGCATCCGCCGCCTCATATAAATCGGTTTTCATGTTTGTGCTCATGCTGTGAACCTCCGGTTTAACCTTTTACTGCGCCTACCGTTACACCCTCCAGGAAATACTTCTGCAGGGAGAAGAAGAGAATAAACATGGGGATGGCGGAAATACAGGCGCCGGCCATCATAGGCGAGAGCAGAGTACCGTTGGCAAATTTAAACGTCTTCAGACCTACCTGAATCGTAAACATCTTATCTACGGAGGTTACCAGGAACGGCCAGAAGAAATTATTCCAGCTGCTCAGGAAGGTGTTGATTGCCATGACTGCGAGGATGGTCTTGGACAGAGGGAGCACGATCAGCCAGTAGGTCTTAAACTGTCCGCAGCCCTCGATCTTTGCACTCTCTATCAAGGCAGTGGGAATACTGGAGAAAAACTGCTTTGACAGGAATATATTGTAGGAGGTGCAGATGGATGGAAGGATCAGCGCCGCAAAGGTATTTGTCATTTTAAACTGTTTTACTATCAGGATATACAGAGGCACCTGGGTGACCTGGTAAGGAATCATCATTGCCACCAGAACCATGAAAAACAGTACGTTTCTTCCTCTGAAATTAATTTTGGCAAAGGCATACCCGGCCAGGCCTGCAAAGATAACATTTCCGATTACAGTAAAGACAGCTACCACCAGACTGTTCAGAAGCCATCTGAGAGAATACTGGTTATAGTCGATAAAAGCCTTATAGGAATCCAAAGTCCATACCTTCGGGAAAATAGAATAAGACGTGGATGCCGACTCAATGGCCGGCCCGAAGGACCAGGCAATCATATATACGATAGGAAACAGTGACACTACGGCAAATAACACCAGAAAGGCAACCAGTATGACCTGCCTGATATAATATAATTTCCTGTTATTTAAATGCTGTGAATACAATCCTGAAGCCATAACTTCCCTCCTTCCTCAATATTCCACATCGTCGCCCATTACCTTGAACTGCAGCATGGTAAGTCCGGCGATGACGATTGCCAGCATGATCGCCTGTGCGCAGGCCAGCCCGTATTTTCCGTAGGTAAACGCATTGTTGAAGATCAGCAGGCCCACCATGGTGGTATTGTTGTCAGGCCCTCCGCCCGTCATCATATAGGCATTCATAAATACCTGGAAGGAGCCGATAATACCGGTCACCAGCAGGAACAATGTAGTAGGCTTGCAGAGCGGGAAGACAATATAGAATATCTTCTGCATAAAGGTTGCCCCGTCCATTTCGGCAGCCTCAAAATAGGTATTGTCAATGCCGTGCAGCGCCGCCATATAGATAATGATATTACTCCCGTGACTGGAGAGCAGCGCCATCAGGATCAGGGAAAGCATCGCCGTTTTGCTGGAGCTCAGCCAATTCTGGGAGGACATACCGAATACCCCCAGAATACGGTTAAAAATGCCGGAGGGGGAGGCATCATACAGCCAGAGCCATACTACCGCGGAGGCAACGCCGGAAGCAATGCCCGGCAGATAGTAGAGAGCCTTGAAAACGGACTGTGTCTTTTTCCGGAAGGGCAGTATCATCACGGAGATGGCAAAGGACAGCAGCAGTGATAAAGGTACTACCGCGGCGGTATATAAAATCGTGTTTTTGATGGACTTCCAGAACAGCGAGCTGGTCACGGCGTCAAGATAATTCCTGCCGGCTACCCATTCGGAGCCAAACGGTTTATATTTCTGAAAGCTGGTGATGACTGCGGAGATAACGGGATATAAAGTAAATATAGCGAAAATAAACATTGCCACCGCTATAAACAGCCAACCGCTTATGTTTTCCCCTTTGTTAAATTTCTGCTTTATTTTCGGCTTTTTTCCTTCTTTTTTCAATATGACTCCTATCCGCCCGTGAAAGCAGGCATTCAATCGCTTGTTTTCAGAGAGAAAAGCTCCGCCCGCACCGGCGGACGGAGCTTGCTTTTACCCCATTCATAATTTTTTGCTGTTTTACGTTATTTCACCCAGCCGGAAGCGCAGTTCTCTTCTCCGAAGAGGTTTTTGGCCGCCGTACAGATTGCGTCATATACCTCCTGGGCAGTGGCCTCGCCTGCCAGCAATGCCTGGAACTTGGGTACAATGGTCTCATCCATCATGGTCTTGGCATTGGCATTCATCTCTGCGGTAATCCCAGCGGGAGGAGCGATAACCTTGCTGACTGCCCTTTCTACTGCCGCCGCGTTGAGATCTGACTGATCCAGGGTGAAGGATTCCTGAGCCTTACGTCCGCTTTCACATACTGCGGAAAGATATACCGCATTGTCCACGGCTGCGGCTCTTTCACCGGAGCACAGGAAATCCAGGAATTCGCAGACGTTTTTCAGGTGGGCCTCTGTGGTGTTGTTGTTCTTCAAGGCAATCATGCCGTCAACGACGCCGTATACGCTTTCCGTAGCGTTTGCCATTGTGGGAACGGGAAGGAAAACATATTCCATGTCAATGGTGCCTTCCACTGCGGAGCCGTCAGCCTTGCCGGCGATATTCTTCTTGACGTTGCTCTCGAACAGGGGCATTGCCTTGCCTGTCAGCATGGTTTCACCGGTCTCCAGCATGACCAGACGCTGGCCGGCTTCCACGGAGTAGTCAGGCATGTAGCCGGATGTGGTCATAGTCTCTACTGCCTGCAAAAGGGACAGCATGTTTTCGGAGGTGTAGACATATTTCAGATCCGGTGTAAAGTTGGAGCTGATGCCTGCTGCCACGCCGAAGATGCTTACAAAGTCCGCCGTTGTTGCGCCGCTGTTTGCAAATACGAAGCCCCAGCGGCCGTCCTTGGTGCCGTTCTTGATTACCTCAAGGAATTCATCGTAAGTCCAGCCCTGGGTCTGGATCTTTTGTACGTCCGCGCCTGCCGCTTCCAGCATTTCGCGGTTGCCGCCCAGTGCCTGAATGGTTATGTACAGAGGGAACCCGTACAGGGTATCTTCCAGTGTCATGTAATCCAGTGCGTTCTGATCGTAGTCGGCAATGCGGTCCTTGCTCAGGTATTTCTTGATGTCAATGCCTACACCCATTTCAACATAAGTACCCACTGCACCGTAGCTCACCTCTGCAATGTCGGGGGCTTCACCGGCAAGCGCCATGGTGGTCAGCTTGGATGTATGCTCATCCCAGGAAGTAGCGATGACCTGAACGTCAATATTGGGATGGTCTACCTTGTACTCTTCGATCCAGCCGTTCAGATCTTCTACATAGGTTCCTGTTACAGGGGGAACCATAATGGTAATGGTGTCCGGCTTGTCACTGGAATCTCCGCACCCTGCCATGGAGAGCACCATGAGCCCGGCGAGAGCTGCTGCAATTACTTTTCTTAGTTTCATAACTTATCCTCCTTTTTTCCAACCTTCTCTTAAGGTGTTTTAACAATAACATAAATCTAACAAAGTTTCAACAAAACACGACATTGTTGAAACTTTGTTTCTCATTATGATTCTTTTGCCTGTCTTTTGGGAGGATGCAAGAAACTTTTCGAAAATTTCAGGCAAAAACAGCACAATTTACATACAATTATATATAATTACACGAAATTATCATTAGCTTTTGTCGATGTGCGTAATATTCAGGCGGGATACGCATTGATCGTAATTTGCCGTAACATAAGCCGTATACAGGATGTCGATGATGTTCAACTGTGCAATACGGGAGGAGATTGCCCCGCTGCGGAAGAGTGATTCATTTGAAGAGGTATAGAGCACATGGGTAGCCAGGGAAGCCATGGTGGAAGAAGCAAATCTTGTGATCAATATGGAAGGAGTATTATTGCCCTTAATCTGTTTCAGACATTTAATCATTTCGCCGGTCTCCCCGGAATAGGACACAAAGATTCCCAGGTCTCCCGGCCTGGAATTCTGAGCCTGCAGGTACTGGGAGTGCCAGTCTTCTACCACAAAGCAGGGCTTGTTTACCCTCAGGAATTTCAGATAGGCGTCCTTGGCAACGCAAAAAGATGCCCCCATGCCGAATATCAGAATATTTTCGCAGGAGCAGAGAAGTTCAACGCATTTCCTGACCTTCTCTATGTCTATCAGATTTTTTGTCTCTTCCAGGGAGATAATATTTTTATAGGTAATTTTTTCCACAATGCTTTCCACACTGTCGTCTCGTTCAATGTCATTTTTACTGATTCTGTCGTTGCTTTGATACAGGGCAAGCTCATAGATCAGAGACTGGCGGAATTCCCTGTATCCGTCGAAGCCCAGTCTTTTACACAGCCGCACAATCGTAGCGGGAGACACGTATATTTTCGCAGCCAGCTCCCGGATATTGCAGTCTAATACTGTACCGGGGTTTTTCAGCAGATATTCAACGGCAATTCGTTCCGAATTTCCGACAAAATCGTGCATTTCTCTCAGGCGTATCATGGGATTTTTCATATGTCCTCTCATTCTGCCGCGCGTGCGGCATAAACAAACGATGTCCTGTGGACATTATAGCACATTTTATTTCAGCAGGCACTACGTCTTCAAGCGAACCTCCTTGTAATAGTTATTTCCGTATGCTAAGATAGTCTTGCCTGCATGGATGTGAAACCTTTCCGAATTAAAATAATGGAGGGCACAAATGACGGGCCGGCAGAAAGTGCATGGAAAAGACGGGAAAGAGGGAGCGACAGATGGGAGAACAGGAAAAGAAAACGGAGCTGTGGGATGTGTATGACAAGGATCGGGTAAAAACCGGGAAGCTGCACAGAAGAGGGGAGAAGCTTGGGAAAGGCCAATACCATCTGGCGGTGCATGTGTGCATTTTTAACAGCAAAAACCAGATGCTGATCCAGCAGCGCCAGCCTTTCAAGGAGGACTGGAACAACATGTGGGATCTGACGGTGGGAGGGTCCGCCGTGGCGGGGGACACCAGCAGCCAGGCGGCAGAACGGGAGGTATATGAAGAACTGGGGCTGAAAATAGACCTGTCTGATGCGCGGCCTGATTTTACCGTAGCATTCCCCGATGGGTTTGACGATTATTATCTGATCCGAAAGGATGTGGAGCTTTCGGAGCTGGTGCTGCAGGAGACGGAGGTGCAGAGAGCCAGGTGGGCGGACAAGGAAGAGGTGCTGAAGATGCAGGAGGAAGGCACCTTTATTCCCTATTGGTTCCTGGACCGGCTGTTTGATCTGAAGCAGTGGTATCGGCAGTATCGGGAAGGAAATGAGGAAACGCCGATCTCTTATGAGTATGCCGGTGAGCGACGTCTGGCCTCCTGGATGAGCCTGGTGGAGGTAGTCAGAGGGAATTTCCCGGGTCTGGAGACGGAGGAAAAGCTGCAGGCATACCGGGAGACGGTGGAGAAATGTATGCGCCAGGGGACGGCTGTCTGCGCCCTGTTTGGAAACATGGTGGTGGGAATCCTGCTGTTTTCCGTAAAGCGGAATATGCTGTGCTGTATGGCAGTGCATCCGGGATTTCGGAGGAAACAGATCGGCACCCGCATGGTGGAGATGATGCTGGCGAAGATGGACAAAGAGCGCCCGGTGGTGGTGGAGACCTTCCGGGAGGAGGACGAGAGGGGAGCCGCTCCCAGAGCATTTTATAAGAAGCTGGGCTTTGAGGAAGGAGAGCTTTGTTTCTTTGAGGAAAACTATCCGGAGCAGCGGTTTTACCTGAGGAAACGGCAGAAATGAATGGATGTCAAAGAAGGGGCATGTACTTGAAGGAGGCATTCAGCAAGGAATTACATACAGGTGGGCGGCACTGACACAAGAGTCCTGATGGCGGAAAAGGCCATTCCGGGGAATTAGAAACGCAAATAATAAATTTTTCTTGACCTTGTCCCAGGGACAAGGTCTATTTTTGTACTATAATAACGGAGGCGATGCGGATTTGCTGTGAAGCTTCCGGGCAGCGGATGGGAGGAGAATTCTATTGAAGCTTTTGAAAGAACTGGTTCGACTGCACAGGTTCCTTTTCTTTACGGCCATGCTTTTGACACTGTTGTCAGTAATTTTAAACCTTTACTGGAACAGCTTTCTGGCGGATACCATCGACATGCTGACGAATAAGCTCCTGTCAGGCGTCCGGGATGAAGAAGCGCTGCTGCTTAAGCCTCTGGGAATGGCGGCAGTGATTATTCTGCTTCATGCCGGCGCCGGATACTTGTCCTCCTGCCTGGCCTCTTACACCTGTGAAGTGTTTGCCCATGAAATGCGAATGGGGTACAGCAGGTTTTACCTACAAAGCGATATTCGTATGCTCTCAGGGCTGAATGTGGGAGAAGAACAGTCGGCCATGCAAAACGAACTGGCAGAGGTATCCGTTTATCTGAATGAAAATCTGTTTTCTTTTGCAAGGCAATTTGTTTCCTTTGCACTTTCGGCAGCATATCTGCTGTGCCGGAATTCCCGGCTGATGCTGTTGTCCGTGCTTCCCGTGGTGCCGCTGATGCTTTACTGCTATGGTTCCGGCAAAGCCATCAAAAATCTTACGGAGCAGTGTCAGATAAGCAGGAAGCGGGTCAACGGGCTGGCTGACACCCTCTTGGAGCTCTTCCCGGTCATTCAGGTCTATCATGCCGGCGGGCTTATGGAGGCTGCCGTGGACGAAAAGCTGATCCAATGGGAAAGCGCGAATGTGAGGAAGGAGAGGGTGGCTGCCAGGCTGATGTCCCTATCCGGGGTGCTTTCCTTTGTGCCGCTTCTTATGCTGATGGGATTCGGCGGGACTATGGTGATAAACGGACAGATCCGTATCGGCCTTTTCTATATCTTTATCAATCTGTCAGGAAATGTGTCAGGCTTTTTGCAGAATATGCCCGGTATTTATGCCGCCTTCCGGCGGTTCGAGGCCTCTGTGGGCAGACTTGAGAAGAAGCTGGTTATGCAGATATAGTGCGGGAAATATTATCAGAAGGGAGAAACTATGTATCAGTACGCGGTTTATCTGGAAAAGGTATCCTTTTCTTATGGGGACACGAAAGTGCTTCAGGACCTTTCTCTTAAGGCCAGGCCCGGTGAGCATATCGGGATTATAGGCGACAGTGGATGCGGGAAAAGTACCGTCTTAAAGATTCTGGCAGGCCTTTATGAACCGGATAGCGGGAGTGTGATGATAGAAGGGGAGAGCCTGCCGGCAAAAATCAGAGGGAAGGCAGCCCTGGTGATGCAGCAGAACAGCCTTTTCCCATTGTCTATCCGGGACAATATAACCTGTGGGCATGATATTTCCGAGGAAAAGATATGGAAGGCCTGTGACAGCGCCAGTCTCAGCGGGTGGATTAAGAGTCTTCCCGAGGGCCTTAATACAAATGTGGGAGAACGGGGCAATCGGGTGTCCGGCGGCCAGGCCCAGCGGATTCAGATCGCCAGGGCGCTTTGTAAGGAGGCTTCTGTCATTTTGCTGGATGAACCGGCATCGGCCCTGGACCGGGATACCGGGCAGTCTGTCCTGGATGCCCTGAACCGGCTGACGCGGGGTAAAACGGTGATTCATGTCACCCACCACCCGGAGACCCTGGATGACAGTTGTGTCATTTATCGTCTGGAAGGAGGAAAACTGGTTCATGCGTGAGCTTTTCAGGCTGATAAAAAGAATGGGGATCAGGAGGAAGTATATCTTTCTTCTGATCGCAAGGGCTCCCTTTGACGGACTCAGGGCCTGGATGCTGGCAAACCTGATGAAAGCCGCATTTCTATGTCTGGAAACCAAGGACAGCGGCAGGCTGCTGGCGGTATGCGTGACTTATGGGTTGATCTGTGCCCTTTTGTTCTTATATAATGGTACTGTATGGAGCTTTTATGCGGCATTTTCTGCCAGGGTGGAAGCCAGGCTTCAGAAGATGATGTTTCGAAAGCTTCTGAGCCTGCCGTTTAAGCGGGTGGATGGCTGTTTCGGCGCCGAGTGGATCACAAGATTAAACAGTGACATACAAGCGGTAAACACCCTGATGAGCGGCCCTCTGAACGTTCCTCATGCGGTGGTTTCCATTGTCAATACGATGCTGTGTTCTTTTCTGATGCTTGGCAGCAGCCGTCTTTTATTTGTGGTGACCTGGGTGTTTATTCTGCCTCATCTGTTCCTAAATTACAGGATCGTGCTGAAAGTGATACCTGAATTAAAAGAGGAATCTCAAAAGGCTATGGCCGAAAGCACATCGGTCATCAAGCCTCTGGTCGCGGAGGCGGAGGCCATCCTGCTTTACGATGCAGGGGATCTGATGATGAAGAAATGTGAAGAAAGCAGCCGCAGGCTGTTGAAGGCGAATCAGAACAGGCACATGAGAAATGCTTTGAGTGGTGCGATCCTGCAGTTATTCGGATACGGCGGATTTTTTGTGATATTGACAGCGGGATACGGCCTCATCTTACAGGGTATGCTGTCTCTTGCGGAGGTGATGTACTGCCTGCAGGTCAGGCAATCCATTCTGGCAGCAATGCTGATGCTGTGTAACAGCAGGAACAATATCAAGGCAAATTCGGTTTGCGTAAAACGCATTCAAGACGCATTGGAAGAGGAAGGGGCATATGAAGGATAATCTTATGTTGATCGGAGAAATCGCAGAGTTTTTCGGCGTTTCCAGAAAAGCAATCCGCTTATATGAAAAGAAGGGTATTTTGAAACCGGTGGAGGTGGACGCCCGCAACGGCTACCGTTATTATTCCGCAGACCAGGTGAGGCAGCTCAATGCGCTGCTGGAACTGAAAGCATTGGGCTTTTCCCTGGATGAAATAAAGACGGTTCTTGACGGGGAGGCTACCAGGCAGCAGCTGCTTGCCAGCCTTGAGAAAAAGAGGCAGGCCTGGCAGGAGGCTTTGGATACGGCAAGCTATAAGATGGAATGCCTGGGCAATATTATTGGCAATCTGCGGAATTTCCAGGGCAGTGCTGCAGACATAAAAGATTTTACGCAGATGACGGATGAGGAGCGGGCCTGGCTGCTGGTAAAGCTGGTGTGCGTGGAGGACGTCAGGGCGCAAAAGACGTTGAGCGAGGCATTGTGGCTGTGACGGAAGGATAAATATCTTCCTTAAGATCTATACTGTTGACAGGTGTGAAGAAACAGTGTAAAACTAATTTACCTGAGAGGTAAACTTTAAAGAAGCAGGAGTGAAGATAGAGTACAAAAGCCGAGAACTTGAAAGGGTCTGCCTGGATGCCAGGCAAAAAGTATCAAATATGCTGCAATGGGCTGGAGACGAAATATCGGATAAGCAGGGAATGAAACGGATTCCCTGCTTTTTTCAGGAAAATGATATTGGGGTTTGCCCTAATCTGTCCGCGGTGGTAGAATGGCTTCAGGAGCCGCAGCAGAGCTGCGGCATAGACGGGAAGTATGAAGAAATTCCGCAAGGTAAAATTATGGAGGGATAACGGAAAATGTACGACAAAAAGGCATGGCTTGAGAAAATTGATGAGGTGATTGCAAGGGGGCCTTACAGGGCAGACTGGAACTCGTTGTCTGCTTACAGGGTGCCGGAGTGGTATAAGGACGCAAAGTTTGGTATTTTTATTCACTGGGGGATCTACAGTGTCCCGGCCTTTGGAAATGAATGGTATTCCCGGAATATGTACATCCAGGGCAGTCCGGAATTTGAGCATCACAGGAAGACCTATGGGGAGCAGAAGGATTTCGGGTATAAGGACTTTATTCCCATGTTCCGGGCGGAAAGGTTTGATCCGGAAGAGTGGGCGGAGCTTTTCAAAAAGGCAGGCGCCCGGTATGTGGTGCCTGTGGCGGAGCATCATGACGGGTTCCAGATGTATGACAGTGAGATCTCCGGGTGGAATGCCGCGGCCATGGGACCGAAGCGGAATGTGCTGGGAGAGCTGTCGGAGGAATTTAACAGGCGGGGGATGGTGAACGGCGCATCCACCCACCGCATCGAGCACTGGTTCTTCATGGGCCATGGGAAAGAATTTGAGAGCGATATTACGGATGCGGAGCAGGAGGGGGATTTCTACTGGCCGGCCATGCCTGAACGGGATCACTACGATCTTTTCAGTGAGCCTGCGCCCACGGCGGCATTTCTGGAGGACTGGATGATTCGCACCTGCGAGCTGATCGACAGGTACCGGATCAAAATTTTATATTTCGACTGGTGGATCCAGCATCAGAGCGCAAAGCCCTATCTGCAGAAAATAGCTGCTTACTACTATAACAGGGCTGCGGAGTGGGGAGAAGAGGTGGTGATTTGCTATAAGCATGATGCCTTTATGTTCGGTACTGCCCTGGTGGATATTGAGAGGGGCCAGTTTGCCCGGATTCAGCCCTTTTACTGGCAGACGGATACGGCCATTGCCAAGAATTCCTGGTGCTACACGGAAAACAATGATTTCAAAAAGGCCAAAGACATTTTGTGTGACCTTGTGGATATTGTCAGCAAGAACGGCAACCTGCTCCTGAACGTAGGGCCCAAAGCGGACGGGACCATCTCTGATGAGGACAGGGCAGTGCTGCTGGAAATCGGAGACTGGATGGAGAAAAACGGGGAGGCTGTCTATGGCAGCAGACCCTGGCGGATCGCGGCGGAAGGGCCCACAGAGGTGGCAGAAGGCCAGTTTACAGACGGCAGGGATAAGGTATTTACTTCCGAAGATTTCCGGTTTACCGTAAAGGGGGGCAGCTTGTATGCGATTTGTCTCCACTACCCGGAGGACGGAAAGGTAACGGTGAAGGCGTTGGGCGAGCAGGACGCGTCCCATCTGCCTAAGTTCCACGGCATTATTAAAAGTGTGGAAATATTGGGCTTTGAGGAACGGCCTGAGTGGAAACGTGACGGGGAGGGACTGCATATTACCACAAAGACGGTAACCAGTGACAAGCCGGTGGTGTTTCAGATTACACTGATGTAGAAAGAATGAGGATTCTGCGAGGCGGAATAGTGGGGAGGATAAGATGCGTTTTTTGGCAGCGGAAGATCATGTAACAATTACGGGAAGGACGTTGTTTGTGGAGAATACCCGGTATTTGGGTTTTTCCGCCAGCGCCGTTTCCTTTACCTTTGAGGGAAAGAAGGCTCAGGCGTCTATCTGGAGTAACGCCAATGAGTGGGGTGAGGGCAGCGATCCGCTGCGGGGCTGGATAGCGGTGTATGTAAATGGGGAGGAAGAGCCTGAAAGGCGCATCTGCCTGGACAGGGAAGAGGCTGTTTATACCTTGTATGAGAGTGAGCAGGAGAGAAAAGTTACCCTGACCGTGGTAAAATATTCAGAAGCGGCTTTCGGAAAATGCGGGATCCGATACCTGGAGATCGACACGGACCGCCTGTTGGCACCGCCTGCCCATAAGGAGAGGAAGCTGGAAATAATCGGGGATTCCATTACCTGCGGCTATGGTGTGGAGGCAGAGAATGAGCTTCAGGCATTTCAAACAGCCACGGAAAACCCGGCAAAGTCCTTTTCCCTGCTGACGGCAAAGGCACTGGATGCAGAGGCAAATCTGATTTCCTGGAGCGGAAACGGCATTATATCGGGATATGTGGACGAGACGGCCACAGTGCCGTCGGACGGATGCCTGATGCCTGAAATATATGAATTTACCGATCTTTCCGGTTCGGAAACGCTTTTCGGGCAGGATAAGATGAAATGGGAAAGATGGGATTTCAGCCGGTTTGTGCCGGATGTGATATTGATTAATCTGGGCACCAATGACTGCAGCTGGTGCAAGGATATGCAGGAGAGGAAGGACCACTACAGGGATCAGTATGTGGAATTTTTAAAGGCCGTCCGGGGGCACAATCCCCAGGCCCATATTTTGTGTATGCTGGGGACTATGGACCAAAGAGTGCTGAAGGAAGCGGAAGAAGCGGTGAGGATCTTTTCGGAGAAGACAGAAGATGACGCGGTCCATTTCCTTGCCTTACCGGCCCAGAATCCGGAGGACGGCTATGGGGCAGACTGGCATCCCAGCCCTCTGACCCAGCGGAAAACGGCAGAGCTTGTGACGGCGGAGGTTCGGCGGATTATGGGCTGGTAATATGTGGTATGGAGGAGAATCCGGTTATGAAGATATATTTGATGCGGCATGGGGAAACGGAATATAACAGGGTTGGCAGGCTGCAGGGGCAGAGTGATATTCCTCTGAATGAATTCGGAATCCAATTGGCGGAAAAGACGGCGGAGGGTCTGAAGGATGTGCATTTTGATGCTGTTTTCAGTTCACCTTTACAGCGGGCGCTGGAGACGGCCCGGATTGTAACCGGCAGCAGGAAAGTGGAGGTAGAGACGGATGAACGCCTGAAGGAGATTCATTTTGGCCTTGGCGAGGGTGCCCGTTTCGACGAGGCGAAGAGGGATGAAGCCCATCCGGTGCATGATTTTTTCTGCAGACCGGGATGCTATGTTCCCATGGGAGAAGCGGAATCCTTTGACCGGGTCAGGGAGAGGGGGAAGTGCTTTCTGGAAGAAAAAATTTTCCCGCTGGAGGCCGGGCTTGCAGCAGAAGGCAGGGAATCCGGTAATGTTTTGATTGTGGCCCACGGGGCTTTCAACCGCTGCATCCTGAACAGGATTGCTGGGATACCGGATAGTGAGTTCTGGAAAATCAATCTGCCCAACTGTGCCGTGTCCATTCTTTCCCTGGAGGGGGGAGTGCTTCGGATCCTGGAGGAGAGCAGGATTTATTACGAAACGCCGGTGAACGGAAGACCTTAGTGTGAAGAGAAGTTCTAAGGCTCGCAGCATAGGCTGCTTCGCAAAGTCAGCAAGCTG
>CAJTKW010000010.1:84445-84742 GCA_910577035.1 uncultured Acetatifactor sp. | reverse complement strand
ATATAGTGATGCAGGCAGAATTGGGGTTCTGCCAACAAAACTGCGGAAACTCAAGAGCACAAATTCCTTGACATGCCAATCCTGTTATGTTATCCTGTAATTCCTTCGCCCTTTGCGGGGCAAAATTTCATAGCAGGTATCTGTCGGCAAAATCCGACGGACTTGGCGTGTTGACGCCGCCTACTTGGAAAGTAGATCCACAGAATCTAAACTACCAGGAGGAAGCAAAAATGATCACGATGGAACATGTATGCAAATCGTACAGGATTGCAAAACGAAACGCAGGATTCGGCGAGG
>CAJTKW010000010.1:0-84435 GCA_910577035.1 uncultured Acetatifactor sp. | reverse complement strand
CTACCAGGAGGAAGCAGTATGATTACGATGGAAAACGTGTGCAAGTCGTATCGAATCGCAAAAAGAAACGCCGGCCTTGCCGAGGCCTGCAGGGCACTCTTTCACAGAGAATACGAAGAGATCCATGCCCTGAAAAATGTCAGCTTTACCATTCAGGACGGTGAGATGGTGGGCTATATCGGCCCCAACGGAGCGGGGAAAAGCTCTACCATCAAAATTTTAAGCGGAATATTGACACCCGACAGCGGCCAGGTGACGGTGGACGGCAGGCTGCTCTGGAATTCCGGCGGCGAACGGCCCCAGGGGAAACGGCTGCCGGGAAGAAAGCCACTCACAAAGCAGGGCCGCTGCAGCCGGATCGAGCATGTCAGGCGCATCGGCGTAGTCTTCGGACAGCGTTCACAGCTGTGGTGGGATGTTCCGGTCATTGATTCTTTTGAGCTTCTGAAGGATATTTACTCCATTTCCAAACCCGTATATCGAAACAATCTGGAAGAACTGACAGAGCTTCTGAATCTGGGAGAACTGCTGAGAACACCTACCAGGCAGCTGTCTCTGGGACAGCGGATGCGCTGTGAGATTGCGGCATCCCTGCTCCACAGCCCGAAGATTCTCTTTCTGGACGAGCCCACCATCGGCCTTGACGCCGTGTCAAAGCTGGCAGTGAGGGACTTTGTAAAGCAGCTGAATCAAAAGCACGGCACCACGGTAATCCTCACTACCCATGACATGCAGGATATTGAAGCCCTTGCCAGCCGCATCCTCCTCATTGGCAAGGGGCAGATCCTCATGGACGGCACCCTGGAGGACATCCGCCACGGCGGGGAAAACATGGACGAAACGCTGGCGGAGCTGTACCGCACTTACGAAATTTAGGAGGGCGGTGCAAATGAAAAAATACTTATCTTTCTTCCGATTGCGCCTTGTCACAGGGCTTCAGTACAGAACCGCTGCCCTGGCGGGAATGGTCACCCAGTTTTTCTGGGGCTTTATGGAAATTATGGTGTTTCATGCTTTTTACAAGGCCGATCCTTCGGCTTATCCCATGACCATGGAAGCCACTGCGGCTTATGTGTGGCTGCAGCAGGCCCTTCTTGTGTTTTTCGGGGCATGGATGTTCGAGGGGGAGATTCTGGATACCATAAATAACGGAAACCTTGCCTATGAGCTGTGCCGGCCCATTCGGATCTATGATATGTGGTTTGCCAGAAGCGTGGCTAACCGCATGTCCAAGGCAATCCTTCGATGCGTACCGATCCTGGCGGTAGCAGTTTTTCTGCCCGAAGGATACGGGCTGAGGCTTCCCGTTTCTCTCCCGGCCTTTCTGTGCTTTCTGATCTCACTGGCCATGGGCCTGCTGGTGATGGTAGCATTGAATATGCTGGTATACGGAAGCTGCCTTTATACCATCTCGGGAGACGGTATGCGCATTTTGTTTGCCTCCCTGTCGGAATTCCTGGCAGGCCAGGTAATTCCGCTGCCCTTCTTCCCGGAAAAGGTGGAGCGCATCCTGGAGCTGAATCCCTGGGCTTCCATGGGAAACGTCCCCTTCCGTATTTACGGCGGGGATCTGGCCGGAGCCGCAATGATCCGTGCAATGATTCTGCAGGCCCTGTGGCTGGTTATTCTGGTGGCCGCAGGAAGGCTGCTGTGCGCCGGAGGCGAAAAAAGGGCAGTGGTACAAGGCGGGTAGTTTGAAAGGATGTGAATATAAATGAAGACAAAAAAAGTCAGCGGATTAAAGCTTTATTTCCATTACTTATCCATTATTTTCAGAAGTGCCATGCAGTATAAGGCATCCTTCTGGATCATGACGGTGGGACATTTCTTTGTTTCCTTTAATGTCTTTCTGGGGGTGTTTTTCATGTTTCAACGCTTTTCCCATGTGGAGGGCTTTACCTACAATGAGGTGCTTCTGTGCTTTTCCATCATGCTGATGGAGTTTTCCCTGGCGGAAATCTGGGCAAGAGGCTTCGACACCTTTCCTTCCATGATCCGGCAGGGAACCTTTGACCGGGTGCTGCTGCGCCCCAGAAGTGCCGTACTGCAGGTGCTGGGAAGCAAATTCGAGCTGGTACGGCTGGGACGGGTTCTCCAGTCCATCGTGATGTTTGGTTACGGCATAACCCATGTGGAAGTGCGCTGGACGGGGGCAAAGCTTGTGACGGTGCTCTTTATGCTGGTGGGAGGTGTAGGACTCTTTTCCGCCATGTTTATGATCTATGCCGCCTTAAGCTTCTTTACCCTGGAGGGGCTGGAATTCATGAATGTGTTTACGGACGGGGCCAGAGAGTACGGGAAATACCCCTTCGGGGTCTACGGCAAAAAGTTGCTGCTGCTGACCACCTTCGTGGTTCCCTACGCCCTGGTGCAGTACTATCCCCTTTTATATCTGCTGGACCGCAGGAACGACCCTTTCTATATCCTTCTGCCTCTGCTGGCGCTGTGGTTTCTGCTGCCGGCTTACGGGCTGTGGCGGTTTGGGGTGCGTAAATATAAGTCCAGCGGCTCATAAGACCCGGCGGCAATACTTATTTTACTTCTCTCCCAAAGCGGAACAAGACACCTTCTGCCTCCCCGGATTCTGACGTTTACAATTACAACAGAGAAAGCTATAATGGTATTTAGATCATAGAAACCATTATATGGAATCCGGAAAGGAAAGGTAGACGCGAATGGAATCACATTTTCGGGAAGCCGCCAGTAAGTTTCTGGCAGCAAACAGGGAACTGCGGGAATTTTTCCCTTTTCCCGCCGCATCTGACAGAAATGCTTACGGACAGCTGCCGGAGGAGCTAAGACAGCGGCTCATTGCCGAGGGAGAAGCCTGTCTGGACTGTCCCTATCCCCCTGTTTACGCCACGGATTTCATGGCTTTCAAACGGACGGGAAACCGGGTAAATTACGAAAATCTTTATTTTAAACGGCGTTATCATTTGAACTCCCTGGCACTGGCAGAATGCGTGGAGGCAAGAGGACGTTTTCTGGATCAGATCATCAACGGCATCTTTGTCCTCTGTGAGGAAAGCGCCTGGCAGCTGCCGCCCCATAATTCTTATCAAAGAGATCAGCCCCAGGAGCTCCTGCCCGATGCTTCCCGGCCCGTGCTGGATCTCTTTGCCTGCGAAACGGGGGCTCAGCTTTCCTGCATTTATTATCTGTTAAAAAAGGAGCTGGAGGCTGTCAGCCCCTTTATTACCCGCCGGATTCTTTCGGAATTGCGGACGCGCATTCTGACGCCTTACCTGAACCGGCATTTCTGGTGGATGGGGCAGGGCGACGAGCCCATGTGCAACTGGACGCCCTGGTGTACCCAGAACGTTCTGATTACGGCCTTTCTCTCCGACTGCTCCCGGGACGAAAGAAGATCCGTGCTGCAAAAAGCCGCCGCAAGCTGTGATTTCTTCCTTAAGGATTACGGGGAGGACGGCTGTTGTGACGAGGGAGCCCATTATTTCCGCAGGGCAGGCCTGTGCCTGGATGCGGCCGCAGACCTGATGAATCAGGTGACGGGCGGTGCTTTTTCCCATCTGTATCGATGGGAAAAAATGAAAAACATTGCCGCTTATATCGAAAACGTTCATGTGGATGGCGGTTATTACTTCAATTACGCCGATTGCTCCCCTTTGCCGGGGCGGTCAGGCGTCCGGGAATTCCTCTTCGGAAAACGCACGGGACAGCCGGGCTTAATGTTGTTTGCCGCAAAAGATTTTCAGACAGCCCAGGAGGAAATCTACCGGGAAGAGACCTACCGCCTCAGCCTTTATTACAGGCTGTTGAACGCCTTTCATTACAGGGAAGTCATGGAGTATGACACCTCCTCACCTGTGGCTCACAGGGACATTTATTATCCCAGCATCGGCCTGTTTGTCGCCAGAAGCCGCAGCTTCTGTCTTGCAGTGAAGGCCGGGGACAACAATGACAACCATAATCACAACGACACCGGCAGCCTGACCCTCTATAAAAACGGCCGTCCTGTGCTGGCGGACATCGGTGTGGAAAGCTATACGGGAAAGACCTTTTCCGATAAGCGCTATGAAATCTGGACCATGCAGTCCGGCTATCATAACCTGCCCACCATTGGGGGCCTGGACCAGCATGAAGGCAGCAGCTACCGTGCCACGGACATAAAGCAGGAGGCAGGTGAAGACCGGGCGGAAATTTCCATGGAGCTGATCGGTGCCTATCCTCTTCCCGAAAGCGGACATAGCTACAGAAGGCAGGTACTCCTTGACAAGGTACAGGAATATGTTGTCCTGCAGGACGAGACCGACTGCAAGGATGTTATTTTGAACTTTATTACCTACGATAAGCCGGAATGCGGGGATACAGGAACCAGCCCCGAAAATGCCTGGGGAAGAGACAAATGTCATCAGAAGCCCGGCTGCATGAAAACAACCTGCCCGCCTTGTGACGGATTTGTCATAAAGCTGGGGGATTCTCGTCTGGTATTTACAGGCGCAGAACTGCTCGCCATAGAGACCCTGCCCATCACCGATCCCCGCCTGCAGGCAGCCTGGGATCATGACCTGTACCGGATCCGGCTCACCATGACCGAAGATAAATTTGTCCTTACCATCAGATAAAGGAGCTTACCATCCTATGACTTATTCTTTCAGTGACCTGATATGGCTGTTTTTTGTTTATTCCTTTGCAGGCTGGTGCATAGAGGTATGCTATGCTGCCGTTCACCGCAGACAGTTCGTGAACCGGGGCTTTGTCAGCAGTCCCCTGTGCCCGATCTATGGCTTCGGCGCCGTCCTATTTGCCCTGTTCCTGCCGGAGCTGGTAAGCAGCCCCTTTTTCCTGTTTCTGGGCGGAATGCTTCTGGCCTCCGTGCTGGAATACGGTACCGGTATGCTGATGGAAAAGATCTTCCGCAAAAAGCTTTGGGATTACTCCGGAATTCGGTATAATATCGGCGGCTATGTATGCCTGCGGTATGCCCTGCTCTGGGGCCTTCTGGCAGTGCTGACCGTCGATTTCGTCAATCCGGCCCTGTGCGGCCTGCTTGACATGATTCCCCCTTCTATTACTGCAATCCTGCAATGGACCGCCCTCATCCTGCTTGCTCTGGACTTCCTGGCAGAGGCTTTGACCGTGCGGGGCATGCTGGCTTCCGCCAAGCGGCTTTCCCCTCTTTCCCAGCGTCTGCAGCGTATTTCCGGCTTTCTGGAAAAGCGCCTGACAAAGTCCTTTCCCGCTATCACCAGGGAAAATCTGGAAATCAGAAAAAGAGAGCAGTCTGCACGCAAAAAAAGCACCGTATTTGCAGAGGGCTGCAGCTTTTACAAGCTGACCGCCCTGTTTTTCATCGGCGCTTTCTTAGGAGACATCACGGAGACTGTTTTCTGTTTCCTCACCACAGGCGTCCTCATGAGCCGGAGCAGCGTAGTTTACGGGCCATTCAGTATCGTCTGGGGACTGGGCTGCTCCCTCCTGACCCTGTTCCTGTATCGTTACCGGGACAAAAGCGACCGTCATATTTTTTTAGCCGGCACCCTTTTAGGCGGCGCCTATGAATACATTTGCAGTGTGTTCACGGAAGCTGTTTTCGGCACCGTGTTCTGGGATTACAGCGGCTTTGCCTTTAACCTGGGCGGACGGATCAACCTGCTTTACTGCCTTTTCTGGGGGATTGCCGCCGTGATCTGGCTGAAGATCATCTATCCGCCTCTGTCCCGGCTGATTGAGAAAATCCCCAAAGCCACGGGCACGGTGCTTTTTAACTGCCTGCTTGTATTTATGGTAGTCAATATGGCCGTTTCCTCCCTGGCCCTGGCCAGATATACTGCACGCCACGCCGCTGAAGCGCCCGGGACAGAATCCGAAATCTCCGCTTGGGACGATTTCCTGGACCGGCACTTTGACGATGAGCGGATGGAGCGCATCTATCCCAATGCGAAGCTGGTGGATTAAGAAGGAAATAAAATTATTGTTGAATTTTCTTCCAAATCATTTACAACAGATCTCCCCGTACATCTCCGGACGCCTGTCCCGAAACAAGCCCCAGCTGAACCGCATTTCCTCCACCGCGTCCAGATCGAAGGTATGCAGGAGCACCGCTTCCTCTGTCCGCCCTGCGTCCTCCAGCACCGCTCCCGTCTCGTCGGTGATAAAGGAAGAGCCATAGAAGACCAGCGCCGAGGACTGATGATTGTTCTCCTTTGTGGGACTTACCTTTTCTTCCCCGATTCGGTTTGCGGCAATTACAGGCACCACATTGGCCGCCGCATGACCCTGCATACAGCGCCGCCAATGGGGCATACTGTCGCACTCTATAATAGGCTCGGAGCCGATAGCGGTGGGATAAAGCAGAAGCTCTGCCCCCATAAGAGTCATGCACCTTGCCGCCTCCGGGAACCATTGATCCCAGCATATTCCCACTCCGATCCTGCCATATGCGGTATGCCATACCTGGAAGCCTGTATTTCCGGGAGCAAAATAAAATTTCTCCTGATAAAAATGATCGTCTGGAATATGGGTCTTACGGTATACTCCCAGAATCTCCCCATTTGCGTCAATAACCGCCAGAGAATTATAAGTCACATTTCCGCACCGCTCAAAGAAGCTGACAGGCAGAACTACCTTCAACTGTGCCGCAAGCTTTTTCAGGTGCTTTACCGCAGGATTATCCCATACGGTTGTCGCCAGCCCATAGGAATCATAATTTCGCTCCTGGCAGAAATACCAGGTCTCAAACAGCTCCGGCAAAAGTATAATCTGTGCCCCCTGCTCCGCCGCCCGGCGAATGGCCTGCTCCGCCGCCTGTATATTTTCTTCCCTGGAACGGTTACAATACATCTGTACTGCCGCTGCCGTTACATTTTTCATAGTCAGCCTCCCCTTCAATAAAATGTTATTCCGTTATTCCTGCTTTGTAATTTTGAAAAAACATAAAACAGAAATTCATTCACATATTCCCGCCGGAATCTGCTGCGTAATACAATGAATATTTCCGCCGCCGATCAAAATATCCCTGGCATAGATCTGTATTACCTCCCGCTCCGGAAACAGTCCCTGCAGGATTTCCCGGGCCGCCTTATCCTCCGGAACGCCGAATCCCGGCATCACGATATTTCCGTTGGAAATATAGAAATTCACATAGGAAGCCGCCAGCCGCTCCCCCGGGCTGCGGGTAGGCTCGTCCCAGCACTCGTCCAGGCCCCGGCACTCCTCCTCCGTCATCGTCACCGGCTTCGGCAGGGGCAGCTTATGCACCTTAAGCCGTCTGCCGGCAGCATCCGACGCCTGCTCCAGGTAATCCAGACAGGCCTTTGACATGGCATACTGGGGATCCGTCCCATCCTCCGTCCAGGCCAGCACCACTTCTCCCGGCTTTACAAAAGCACAGATATTATCCACATGCTCATTGGTCTCATCCCCGTAAATTCCCCTGGGCAGCCAGAGGACTGTGGACAAGTTCAGGTACTGCTTCAGGGTATTCTCAATCTCCTCCCTGGTCATATGGGGATTTCGACCCCTGCTCAATAAGCAGCTCTCCGTCACCATGCCGGTGCCCTCCCCGTCCACATGGATGGAGCCGCCCTCGAGAATAAAATCCCGCTTGCAGTAGACATCCTTCTCAAACAAGTCACAGAGCTTCCTGGCCATCCTGTTGTCTTTGTCCCAGGGAAAATAAAGCCCGTCCACAAGGCCGCCCCAGGCATTAAAGCCCCAGTCGATACCCCGGACCTCTCCCTTCCGGTTTTTTACAAAGGTGGGGGCATAATCCCTGGCCCAGGCGTCATTGCTGCTCATCTCTACCACCCGGACCTGCTCCGGCAGGATAGCCCTGGCATTGTCATACTGCGCCTCGCCGGCACATACCGTCACCTTTTCGGACCTGGAAATGGCCTCCGCCACGTCGGCAAAAGCCCTGCGGGCAGCATACCCCCCATACTGCCAGGAGTCCGCCCGCTCCGGAAAAATCATGATACAGCCCTCATGGGGCTCATATTCCGCCGGCATTCGAAAGCCGTCTGCAGCCGGTACGGAGTCCGCAATAATTCTCATTTTTATACCCCCAACCAACAATTATAATTAATCTCCCTTTTCGGGAAAGTGTTCCTGATGCATAAATTTTGAAATATAAAGTATATTTCTACATAGATCACATAATATTCAACAATCTGACAGTTCTATAAACTGGAAAATAATTATTTGGTTAATTCGCATTTATATCGGATAATAGTTTCATCGTCATAGGTTTTGAGCAACTCTGTAATGCTAAAACCGTTCTTCCGATAAAAATCAACGGCATCATTATCTGTTTCTGCATATACAGAATACAAACCGTAATCCTTTATCACCTGATTTATCATATAAGAACCGATGCCCTTGCCACGCGCGAACAAATCAACCGCAATGCCTACGACTTCAATTTTATGTTGTTCAGCAAAGAAAACAACCATAACACCTTCTATCATGTCTTGATTGCAGCAAGCAAAGATTTTTACAGAGTTATCGTCAAGAAATTGGTCTACTTTTATGTTGAATTTTTCCTCGGTAGGCATAAACATACAGTGCTTGTAAATCTCGTATGTCTGGTAAACCTCGTTCTTATGGGTTAATTCTATTAGTTTCCGTTCCATTGCACATACCCTCATATCCCAATTTATATATTTATGATGAAATCTTTATCTGCTATTTACAATGTATATTTATAAGTTATTTCCCACTGGGTACACAATTCCGAAAAGGGAGTAATTAATTTAATAAATTTTAGATTTTCTTTCAGGTTATGACATAATTCTGACACAACTTTGGTGTATGATACATATATAAACAAATGGAGCTGTAGAGTTTTAACAATATCGTTAGGGTTCGGTCAGCTTCGACTAAATACAATCCTGCTGAGGCAGGTTCTTTATACATAGGATACCGGCTTTATCCGGTCATTCTTTCAGGAATTGCAGGCAGCGCTTACGCCGCCTGCAATTCCTTTTTGAATCAAACCTGCTTTATCACATTATAAGCATTGACAGGAGAAAATACAAGAAAAACCATTTGACCTGCTTTCAGACAGACTCATATTACTTTAGGAAAACGCCGATAAAGCATTTCCTCAGATACAGCTTAACAGCAGTCCCACCTGTTCATACGCCATGGCATCCTCTGCCTTTGCGGCGTCAATCAGGCCTGCGATCCTTTCCCGGAACGAGCGGTCCGCCAGGCGCTGCAGCATTTGATCCACATTACTCCAGTCTCCGGCAAGGGAAAGCATCTCGTCCGCAATATCAGCCACCCGGTGAAAATGTCTGGCGGCTTTCCCACAGATTTCTTTCCCGCCTTCCCTGCATGTTTCCGATAACTCTTCGAAATACCTTGCGGCCCACCTGCGTCCGTCACTGATACATACCATGGCATCATTTTGGACCAGCAGCTTTGAGAACAGACAGTCAAATCCGGCACTGCCTTCAAACCATTTTTCCTCCAGCAGCATCTCCCTCCAGGCATCGTAAGCGGCAATCCCCTTTGCATAGCTGCCCTCGCTCCTTGGCTCCATAATGGCGGCTGCCGTTTTCACGATCACTCTGTCGTCCCAGGGCTCCCCTGCTACCGGACCGATACACATAACCGCCTGTGTATCCGTATTTTCCCACCACCGGTCAGACCGGAAATATCCGTTGTCCAGAAAGGTTATATCCGCCGCGTATTCATCGTCATGCTGGAAAAAGTTCCATCCCTCGACCACATCCCCCGATTCCTCATACCCCGCAATAATGCACGGTTCCGGCGGGCCGATAATTCCAAGGGCGATCACCGGAAAGCCTTTTGCAATCCTCGATCTGATAAATGCCCTGAACTCCTCTTTTCCCGTATTTTCCTCTCGCCCCAGAAAGGCAAACTCCCTGCCCAGCGCCCCTGCTCCATATCTGTATATATCATTGGACTCCTTCAGGGTGTGGTAAATATCAATGTTGCTCAGATCCCATTCCCCACGGTTCCAGGTAAGGCGAAAAGCCGCTCCCGTAGCCGCCATGATGTAGGCATAGGACACGTCGTCTCCCAGATATTCCGATACTGCCTTCACGCAGATGGGAAACATGGTTCTGCTTCCATAGGCTCCCCACTCGGTTTTTCTGATGCCGTATAATATTGTTTGATGCTGATTCTGTTCCATATTTATTCCATCGCTCCTTTTCTCTTTGCTGACGAGTCTATCCAACCCAAACACACCGGTATCCAGCTGTCTCCTGCCGATCAGCGGTCTTTCCCTGCGAAACCTCTCCGGAGGCATTCCAAAGCTTCTTTGAAAAGCCCGCGTATAAGATTCATGATTGGAAAAACCGTAATCAAAAGCTATATCCACGATTTTTCTGTCCGAATGCAGCAGCTCAAAAGCAGATGCCATGATTTTCCTTCTCTTATAATACCGAATCAAAGGTATATTTACATTCTTTAAGAACAATTCCCTGAGATAGCTTTCCGAAAACCCAAAGCTTGCCGACATTTCACGGATATTCAGGTTTTCCAGATGGCTTTCCACATAACTTATCATTGCGTGTGCCATAGTTGAGTAACTCATGATCTTCCTTCTTCCCATCGCGATGTGTTATCAGTATAACAGACCTTTAACGCCCGGGCTTGACTTTTTTAAGGAAATTCCGCATAAAAATTCCCTCTGTCAATGCCGTCAGCATAAAACAGAGGGAAAAACCACGAAAGCAGATAATTTCCATTTGCAGTTATAACCGCATCTTAAAATCTTCGTACCCAAACCGTCTGACAATCCTGTACCTTCCGTCCGTCTCCCGCAGTACAATATCCGGGAGCGGCATACCGTTAAAGGTATTGTTCTTTACCATGGAATAAATTGCCATGTCCTCAAATACCAGCCTGTCCCCTTCCTTCAAGGGCTCGTCAAAGGAATATTCGCCGATCATGTCACCTGCCAGGCAGGTAGGCCCTCCCAACCGGTAGGTAAAAGGCTTCTCTCCGGGCTGCCCGCTGCCCTGAAGCGGCGGTCTGTAAGGCATCTCCAGCACATCCGGCATATGGCAGGCCGCGGAAGTATCCAGGATGACAGTATTCCCCTGTACCTCCAGTACACTGCTCACCAGGAAGCCTGCATTCAGCGCCACGGCTTCTCCGGGCTCCAGATATACCTTCAGGCCATACTTCTCCTGCATCCTCCTGATACATCTTTCCAGCCTGGGAATATCATAACCCGCTCTTGTGATATGATGCCCTCCGCCAAAATTGATCCATTTCATCGCCGGCAGATACGCACCGAACCGGCTTTCCACCGCATCCAGCGTCTTTTCCAGGGCATCGGAATCCTGCTCGCAGAGAGTGTGAAAATGAAGGCCGTCCAGCATCTGCAGCAAGTTTCCCCTGTTCCCGCATTTCCTGTCCCCTTCACAGTCAGCTCCCTCCGCCGGATCCGTGCTGCTGCCCATGCCCTGCACAAAACGCTCTATTGTCACGCCCAGACGGGATCCGGGAGCGCAGGGGTCATAAATGGCGCGGCCTTCCTGCGTGGAGCATTCGGGGTTAATCCGCAGCCCGATGCTTTTCCCAGCAGCCCGTGCCCTGGCACCAAATTTCTCCACCTGCCTCCAGGAATTAAACACAATATGGTCGCAGTACTCCAATATTTGCTGAAAGTCTTCTTCCCGATACCCGGGAGAAAAAATATGGCTTTCAATCTTCCGCCCGGAGGCCTTCAGGGGTTCGCGCATCTCCTCCGCGCACAGCCTGGCCTCGTACAATCCGCTGGCTGTCGCCCCGCTGAGATATTGTCCTATGAAGGGATAGAGGGTGTACATGGAGAAAGCTTTCTGGGCCAGCAGTATTTCCGCCCCCGTGCGTTCCATGACCCCTCTCAATACCTTTAAATTTGCTTCTATCAGTCCTGAATCTACCACGTAACAGGGCGTGGCCAGCCCGGACCCTCTCATTCCGTGGGAAGCCATCTGCACAACGCATCCTCCAGCTTTCTAAAGTCAATGGGTTTTGAGATATGTTCATTCATGCCTGCCTCCAGGGATGCCTGCACATCCTCCTCAAAGGCATTGGCAGACATGGCAAGTATCGGTACCTCCTGTGCGTACTCCCGCTCCAGCCCGCGGATCGTTTTTACGGCTTCATAGCCGTCCATCACCGGCATCTGTATATCCATAAACACAATATCATAATACCAGTCTTTCGCGGTAAGCATCTTTTTCACGGCCTCCTGGCCGTTCCAGGCCTGCTCAACCTCCAGCCCGGCTATCTGTAGAATTTCACAGATAATGTCCGCATTGGACTCATTGTCCTCCACCATCAGCGCCCTGCGTCCATGAAAGTTCCTTTCTGCCAAAGCTTCAAGAGGGGATTTCTGATCCGCTTCCTCCTTTTGCCCCGTAAGCATCTTAAACAGTTGAATCAGGCGCAGCCTGGAACAGGCATTGGCGATAAACGCCACGGCGCCGGCTGCCCTGGCATCTTCTTCCATATCCGTCCAGTCAGAATCCGACCAGACTGCAATTGCGGTAAGGCCGTCCGCGATTCTGTTCATCCTGGCAATCAAATCTATAAATTCGGCCTTTCCTGCAATCCCCCGGTCAATAATCACGGTGCGGTAATCCATGTTTTCCCGATGGCGTTCCTCAATCCGCTTCAATGCCCCTTTCTCTGTCCGCGCCCACTCACACTGTACACCCAGGCCTGCCATGACCTCGCATACCTCCCTGCACAGGGCCTCGTCACGGTTTACCACAAGGGCCACTGCATCCGCAAGCTGTGGAAATGCCACCTCTTCCTCCTCCAACAGCTTCAGGAAAATCCTGACCGCTACCCTTGTCCCTTTTCCCGGGGTACTTTTGACATCGATGACACCGTTCATCATTCTCACAACATTACTCATGATTGCCAGGCCAAGGCCGCTTCCTTGAATCCTTTCCACCCGCTTATCCTTCGCCCGCACAAAGGGTTCGAACATGTGCTCCAGAAACTCCGGCTCCATTCCGATCCCGTTGTCCTCAACAACAATTTCATAGCAGCCGATTCCCTGGGTACTGGTAGGCTTCTCCTCTAAGGTCACCTGGATCCTGCCGTTTTCCATGGTATATTTTACCGCATTATCAATCACGTTCATAAAAATCTGGTCAATCCGGCGCCTGTCGCCCCAGACCTTTTCGTGCTCCAGACGAAGAACCTCCAGTGAAAATTCATGCCCCTTCTCTTTCATACCGATTTCCAGCAGAATTTCAAGATTCTCCAATAGCTCCGGCAAATGGATTTCCTCCTCCTGAAGCTTCAGCTTTCCGGACTCGATCATACTCATATCAAGCATTTCGTCCACAAGGGCCAGCAGATATTTGCTGGAGAGAGAAATCTTTTTCAGACATTCCGCCACCCGTTCCTGATTATCCTGATGCTTTTCCGCTATGGCCGTCATTCCGATAATAGCGTTCATCGGGGTACGAATATCATGGCTGATCTTGTTCAGGAATTCCGACTTTGCAGCATTGGCACGCTCCGCCGCTTCACAAGCCTCCCGCACGGCCTCCTGCTGCCGGATTTCCGGCTGCATGTTTCTTGCGCCCAGATATACGCAGGAAAGCATATCGCCCTCAAAGGCAGGCGTCAGTACAATACGATACAGATCCCGACTGCCGTCCTTTTGAGACAGGTGCACGTCAAAGGAAGTCTCCTGCTTCAGAGTCTTCATATTTTCGAAATCCATATACCCCTCAAAAACAGGCAGCTCATCCCTGCTTACCTTGTTTGCGGTATAATCGCAGAATGTATCATGATAGGAAAACTCCACACCGTCTTTCTCCGGCTCACTGCTGTCCTGCAGGATGACTACCGTACCTGTCAGCATATTAATCTCCCACACAATGTCCATGAAAAACGCCATGTTTTGAAAAAGCGCATGGTTGTAATCGTGCAGATTCATAATCGGCCTCCCTTCCAGTTTACAATAATTTTTCCCATTCTGCCATCAGCTCTTCGCAGACATCAACGTCGATATTCTCTACGGCTTCCAGCAGCCCTCCAAGCAATTCACTCTGCTTTCCGGTATAGGAATACTCCTTTATGGCGTCTGCGGCTTCCTCCATGCGGTCCATATCAAGCTCGTCTATGGCCGCCCGCATGTCCGCAAACAGCTTCCGCAGTTTTGTCCGGGGAATTTCACCCTTTTCCCGCCTCGTCTCCTGCTCCTCACAGAAAGGAGCAAGCACCTGTATATAGGACTGATACTCTGCCAGCATCTCATCCGTGCGCTCATGGATCATTGCGGCATTCTTTTTATTGCCTGCCTCCTCCAGAGCCGCTGCCTTCTCCGACAGAGGAATCGCCCCGATCTGTCTGGCCGCACTTTTGAGAGCGTGCACTTCTATAGTATATGTGCTCCAATCCTCATTTGTCTCCGCTTCCTTGATCTGATTATGCTTCTTCTCTATTACCCGGTAGAAATCCTTCAGCACCGCTCTGAACAGCTTCTCACTGCCAAGCATGTTAATCGCCGTAGCCGTATCCAGATTCCCGATCTCAAGCTTTCCGCTCTTCCTGCCTTCCATTGCAAGGTCAATGACATCCTTGTCGCTCCTCTCTATTTTCTCCGGTGAAAGCCATTGCGCCACCTTTGAAATCAAGGTCTTCAGCTCAACAGGCTTTGCGATAAAGTCGTTCATGCCCTCAGCCAGAAATACCTCCCTGGTACCGTTCATAGCGTTAGCCGTCAGGGCTATGATAGGCACATCGTTATATTCCGGGTGGAACCGCCTGATAATATGTGTGGTTTCCACACCGTCCAGCTCAGGCATCATGTGATCCATAAACACAATGTCATACCGACGCTCGGAAATCTTTGTAATTGCTTCCTTTCCGCTGAGCGCCAGATCCACTTTCATCTGCAGCGGTTCCAACAGGCCCTCCGCCACCGTAAGGTTGATCGCGTTATCGTCTACGATCAGCACTTCCGCCTCCGGGGCGATAAAGTTAAACTCTATCACATCCACGTCCTCACCGGTATAATGCAGCCCCTCATGGTTGAAAATAAGGGCCTCATTCATAGAATACAGCGGCTTTCTGACCATATGTATATTAGGTGCGTTATACCTGCCCTCCAAAGACTGGAAGGGAAACAGGAATACTGCCGTAAGCTCGGGAGTATTCTGCACAATTTCCTCTATCATGGGAGTCAGCAGCTCCCGCTCCACAAACAGGAAGCTCTCCCTGCCCTCCAGGAAGCCGATCTCCTCCAGAGAAGTAACCTCATAATATTCCACGCCCAGACGCTCACAGTCCGTCGCCAGGCTTCTCTTCAGATAAGGATTCTTTAACAGCCCGAAAGCCAGCACGGCTTCCGGATTCTTCACGGAAATACTGGGGGTTTCGTCAACCAGCTTCTGAGGCAGTTCAAAAGAGAACTCCGTCCCTTCCCCATACGTACTGCTGACGTGGATTTCCCCGCCCATCAGATGGGTCAGCTGCCGGGAAATGGCCAGTCCCAGACCCGTTCCCTCAATATTGCGGTTCCGCTTGCTGTCTACCTGCTGGAAAGAGTTAAAAATCCTTTTCAGGTCCTCCTCCTTGATGCCGATTCCCGTATCCTTTACGGAAAAATGTAAAAGAATCTTCTCGGCCGCCCACTTTTCGGAAAACATCTTTACAACGATCTGACCCGTGGTGGTAAATTTTGTGGCGTTATTTACTATATTCAAAAGGATCTGCTTTATACGGATATTATCTCCGAAAAGCTTACTGGGAACCTCCGGGGAAATATCCAGAATCAGTTCCACTTCCTTCTCCTTCAGCCTTTCCTCCGCAATATTGGCAATGTCGTTGATAATGGACATGGGCTCGTATTCCACCGGCATAATGTCCATTTTTCCTGCTTCAATTTTCGAAAAGTCCAGAATATCATTGATTATGGTCAGCAGTGCCTTGCTGGAGGATTTAATCTGGCGGACATACTCCCTCGCCGCCGGAGGAAGCTTCTCCCGCAGCGCCATCTCCGCCATCCCGATTACCGCATTCATAGGCGTCCTGATCTCATGGCTCATATTGGCCAGAAAATCGGATTTCATATTGTTTGCACGCTCTATCTCCCCGGTAGCCTGGATACTCCGATACTTTCCGTAAGCCATATCGGACAATACATTTGCCACCACATACAGGAATTCCGCAGCCTTATCTATCTCCGTTTTCTCCAGAATCCTGATCTTCTGGGCCGCTTCCCAAAGCTCCTGCGGTCTCATTCCCAGTTCCCAAGCAATCTGGTAAATCTGCTCCTTCTGAGGAGGTGCCGTCAGCACCTGGCCGCCGATAAAGCTGCCCACAATCTGCCTGTCGGCCAGTATGGGCGCCGCATAGTCGATCAGCCCCGCATGGCAGTAATACGTAGTAGGACCGCCCTTATTCCAGGAATCCTCCGCGCCGAATTTGTCACATTGCTCACAGCGCAGATGGCCGTCCTTTGAATTTCTCGCACAAATACAGAACTCCGAGAAATTCGAACCCTTTGTCACCGGAACACCGTTCGCGTCCGTAGTAATCGCCGACATACCCGTCATGGTGGAAAAAGCATCCTGAACACGCTGCAGGGTTCTGACGCTGATCAGGTCCGTTAAATGTAACATTTCTCCCATGGTCTCTTCCTCCCATGCCAAATTCTTCTATGCAAGCTGATTCCTGATGGCTGTAATCAGCTTGTCGTGCTCAATGGGCTTTAAAAGATAACCCTGCGGCTTTAACTGCAATACTTTCTGAATCTTTGACTTTTCCTTTACACCCGTCAGGAAAATGACCGGTATATCCTTTGTGGATTCGTCCTGCCGAAGCTTCTGCAGGACCTCCGAGCCGTTTTCCTCCGGCATCTCATAATCCAGAAGAATCAGATCCACGGATCTGTTCATTAAATATTTCCTGGCAATCTTGCCGCTGATCGCGGTGGCCACCTCATAATCCTCCCGGAGGCTTTCCTTGATTACCTTCAGCATCATCGGGTTGTCGTCCACCACCAGAATATGCTTTTTCTCAACAGGCAGCGTTATATCCAGATCCAGCATCCGCATGGCTTCCAACAGTTTCTGGTCATCCGCCGAAGTGCCTATGCTTCCTCCCGCCGAATTTTGTCTGCCGTCCAGATATTTTATCAGGCGTGCACTCATCTGAGTGATCGTCTGAGAACCCTTTATCATTACCATATCCGCAGCATTTGCGGAATAACGGTTGAATTCGTCGCAATCCTCCTGCTGCCCGATGATCACAAGGGGAACATGGTTCTCGTCCAGCTTATTCTTTGACGAAATCACCTGCTGCATCTCGTCAAAGCTGTCTTCCAAAAGGCAGTAAACAAGAGCATCCGGCGTAAAATGCTTCAGATGATTCCGAATGTCAACAAAGCGCCTGCTGCAGGAAAGGCACTCCAGATCATTCCCCAGATGGTTGAAAAACTCCCCGATCAAAACCTTATTTCTCCCCACCAATAATACACTGTACTTTGCCACGGTATGCCCCCTCTCGTTATCGCGTCCTTTTCTGTGACTATTATACCATATCCCAATTGCAAAAAACAATATGAACCCCGTTGATTCCCGGAACTTTTGCAGGAGATTCCCGTCTGTTATTATAACAGAATACCTGCCATCCGGCGAAAGGAGACCACCCTATGAAAATACAGGCAAAAAAAAAGCTATCCGCGGGACTCTGCGGAGTTCTGGCCCTTACCTCCCTCATCGGCTGCGGAAACGACAGCTCCAGCAGAAACCTGATGGATGATGTCCCCCCTGCGGCTTCTTCCTTCTCCGCTCCCGATTCCCCTGCAGCACCTTCTTTCCCCGCTTCCGATTCCCCTGCGGCGGATGCCGTCACCTGCACGGATTTCGCAGTACGGCTGTTTCAGGAGTGCATTGCCGGAGCGTGGGAGCAGGCCCAAAAGCCGCGGCATTCAGAAGTACCTCAGACAGCAGGCAATACCCTGATCTCTCCCCTGTCCGTTATGAACGCCCTCGCCATGACCGCAGCCGGAGCCCGGGGCCAAACCCTGGAACAAATGGAAGCACTGTTCGGAACGGATTTAAACTCTCTCCGGGACTACCTGCATGGCTATAACGACCGGCTTCCCTCGGACAGGAAATACAGGCTGCACCTGGCCAATTCCATCTGGTTGAAGGACTCGCCGGACCTGACCGTCTCACCGGACTTTCTGCAGACAAACGCCGACTATTTCAAAGCGGGCCTCTATACGGCTCCCTTTGACGATTCCACTACAAAGGATATAAATAACTGGGTATCCGAAAACACGGAAAAGATGATTCCCGATATTCTGGACCGGATTTCCGATAACACTGTGATCTATCTGGTGAACGCCCTGGCTTTCGATGCCGAGTGGGAAACCATTTATGAAAGCTCCCAGGTACTGGACGGAATTTTTACCTGTGAGAACGGTACTGCCAGAAATGTCGAAATGATGTACTCCGAGGAGCACGCCTATCTCAAGGGCACAAATGCTCAGGGCTTTTTAAAATTCTACAGCGACGGTAAATATGCCTTTGCAGCCCTGCTGCCGGAGGAAGGCATCAGTCTGGACGACTATATTGCCTCCCTCACCGGCCAGGGGCTCCATGAGATGCTTACAAATTATGAACCGGCGGCTGTCCGGGCCGCCATACCCAAATTTAAAACCACCTGGGACATCCTCCTGAATCAGGCTCTGGAAAGCATGGGTATGACGGATGCCTTTGATCCCGATGCCGCAGACTTATCCGGTCTGGGAAGCAGCCCGGCGAAAAATCTGTACATCAGCCGCGTCCTCCATAAAACCTATCTTGCCGTGGACGAAAAGGGCACCAGGGCAGGGGCTGCCACCGCCGTGGAGGTAAGGGCCAAGGGTGCAATGAAGGAACCGGAAGAATTGAAAATCGTCTGTCTGGATCGTCCTTTCCTTTACATGATTATCGACTGTGAAGAAAAGATTCCCGTCTTCATGGGAACGGTAAACGATCCTACCAGATGAACAGTTCCTTCCCGGCCAGCTTCATCAGCGCCTCCAGGAAATAATAGTCGCCGTAAATAATGGAGAACTCATGCTCCGGGTCATGATATGCCGCCGTGCACCTCTCCAGCAGATTATCCTCCGCCTCGTTCCAGTTCGTACTGTGTTCTGCCAGGGCGCCAAGCAGCTTCAGGGCGGCATTCAGGTAAACCTCCCCCTGCCGCCCTTCACGAAGCCTTGACAGCTCGATCAGGCCGCAGGCCGCTATGGCCGCCGCCGTGGAATCCTGGTAAGCCGGTTCCCGGGGCTGTCTGAAATCCACGGGGATCAGACCGTCCTCCGGGATATTGGCAATGAAGTAATTGGCAATCCGCTCCGCCGTCTCCAGATACGCCTCGTCCTTTGTGTGCAGGTAGCTTATGGTAAAGCCGTACAGCCCCCAGGACTGCCCTCTGGTCCAGGAGGAGCCTGTGCCAAACCCCTGACCGCCGTAGCTCTTAACCTTCCCGCCTGTCTCCAGGTCAAATTCCACAATGTGGTTGACGGAGCCATCCCCTCTGACAAAGGCCTTCATGGCAGTATCGGCATGGCTGACCGCGACCTGCCGGAATCTGGGATCCCCGGTCTCCTCAGAAGCCCAGTACAGGAGCGGCAGATTCATCATACAGTCAATAATCGCCCAGCCCCGGTGGTCATCGTCTCCCCAGTCATTCCAGGCGCGGATAAAGCAGCCCTTATTGTTATATCTTCCTGCAAGGTTTCCCGCCGCCAGAAGTCCGCGGTTCTTAGAGGCCTCGCTTTTCGTCAGCCGGTAATCCGCCACCGCCGTGGGCAGCCATCTAAACCCGTTGTCATGATCCAGCTTGCCGTAATCCATGAGACAGGCATCCAGCTTTTTCTCATTATCCTCCGCGATCCGGCGATATTTTTCTTCACCTGTCAGCCGATACATCTGCCACATCATGCCGCCCCAGAAGCCATTGGTCCACCAGCCGATGTCACCGCTCCGGTCGTCATGCACCCCCTGCGCCGTGGAATAGGGAATCTTTGCCGCCGATCTTTCACTGACCTTTGCCAGCTTTCGCTCTGCTTTTCCCAGAGTATCCTCCACCCACTTTTTCTGTTCCTCGTTCATATCCATACCCCTTTCTTATATTTTTACTGCTGTTCACTCCAATCTGGGGGAAGAATCACTGTACTTGCGATTCTTCAAGAAACTTCATTCCCTTCATACTGGGACAGGCGCCGGATTTTCCTCCACCACCCAGGGCAGCCCATACTCATTCAGGGCTTCCATAAAGGGATCGGGGTCAAATTCCTCTACATTATAGACTCCCGCCTTCTTCCAGGTGCCGTTCATCACCAGCATGGCCCCGATCATGGCCGGAACCCCCGTGGTATAGGAAATTGCCTGGGAGCCCAGCTCCCGGTAGCATTCCTGATGGTCGCATACATTATAAATATAGATTGTCTTTTCCTTTCCGTCTTTGATACCGGTAAAAATACAGCCGATATTGGTCTTACCCACAGTGCGGGGTCCCAGGGACGCAGGGTCGGGAAGCAAGGCCTTCAGGAACTGAATCGGTACAATCTCATGCCCCTGGTACATAACAGGGTCGGTCCGCAGCATTCCCACATTTTCCAGACATTTCATATGTGTCAGGTAACTCTGCCCAAAAGTCATAAAAAACCGGATTCTCCTGACTCCCGGAATATTTGCCGCCAGGGACTCAATCTCTTCATGATGCAGAAGGTACATATCCTTTTTCCCCACCTGGGCAAAGTCATATTCCGCTTTGATCTCCATGGGCTTTGTCTCCACCCAGCGGCCGTTCTCCCAATAGGATCCGTTGGCTGAAACCTCCCGCAGGTTGATTTCCGGATTAAAGTTGGTGGCAAAGGGGTACCCGTGGTCTCCTCCGTTACAATCCATGATGTCGATATAGTGAATTTCGTCAAAATAATGCTTCAGGGCATAGGCCGAGAACACCCCGGTGACACCGGGGTCAAAGCCGCTGCCCAGCAGTCCCGTAATTCCCGCCTTTTCAAAACGCTCCCGGTACGCCCACTGCCAGGAATAATCAAAATATGCCGTAAAGCCTTTCTCCCGGCAGCGTTTTTCATAGGCCGCACGCCAGGCCGGATCCTCCGTATCCTCCGCCTCATAATTTGCGGTATCAATATAATCCACGCCGCAGGCGAGGCAGGCATCCATGATCGTCAGATCCTGGTAAGGCAGAGCCAGATTTAAAACCGCCTGCGGCTGCTCCCTTCTGATCAGGGCAGTCAGATCCCCCACATCGTCCGCATCCACCTTTGCCGTAGTGATAACCGGAGCTTCCCTTCCGGCTTTTTTACAGTCTTCCTCAATTTTCTCCTTCATGGCGTCACACTTGCTGACGGTGCGGCTGGCAATGCAGATCTGTGAAAAAACATCCGCTTTCCCCGCACACTTTTGAATTGCCACCGAAGCTACCCCTCCGCAGCCGATAATCAGAATTTTTGACATTTCCCGTCTCCTCTCTTCCATTTTCTGTTTTTTTATATTTCCTGCAGTTCTTTCTTCCTTTTCAAACTGCCGTGTCCTCTGAAATCTCTTCCCTTTTCCTGCAAAACATTACCATAAGATAAATGCCCGTAACCAGGAAAAACAAAGATGCACCCGCAAGCAAAACCACACCGGTCACGTCCGCCGTTCCAGCCCTCTCCCCGCAAAACAGCTCCGCCAGGCCTTCCCCGGCAGTCCGCATTCCAAATGCTCCTGCTAAAATTTTAAATATCTGATCCGCAATTCCCCAGGGCTTCCTCCTGGAAAAAGGCCTGATCCGCCGGTTTGCCTTCCAGAACATCAGCCACATCAATATCTGCCAGACAGTGAAAACAAGAAGAACAAAGCCCAGGACGATTACCGCGAAACCTCCCAGCACCCCGGCAAAGCTTTCAAAAATAATCCCCCAGCCCGCAACATCATCAATTTCTCCCTGACGCTGGGTACTGACAGCACTGAACAGTCCTGCCACCCCCGCCCAAAGCACCAGAAAACACAACAGCAAAAAAGCATAAACCAGGCAGATCAGAATATTCTGCGCCAGGGATAAATTGCGTAATCGTTTTCTCTCTTTTTCTTTCATCTGTTTCCTTCCCGAAGAATACCCCTGTCTTCTTTCAGCTTCAGTATCCTCAGTACACTCCCGTCCAGGCGTTCTTCTGAGATAACCCCTGTTTCCACCGCCTCCAGCAAGGATTCGGCCGCCTCCTCCAGATCCGCGGGACACAGCAATATATCCACCCCCGCCTGCACTGCCAGCACCGCCGCCTGGCCACTGTCATAATACTTTGTAACAGCCTTCATCTGCAGGGAATCTGTTATAATCACACCGTCAAACCCCATCTCCTCCCGGAGAAGCTCCGTCACAACCCGATAGGAGAAAACTGCCGGAACCTCCTCCACATCCGTAACCGTCAGATGCCCTGTCATAACCATGTCTGCCCCTGCGTCAATTCCTGCCTGAAAGGGAAGCAGTTCCCCGGCTCTCAATTCCTCAAGGGTTTTTGTCACATATACCGCACCGGTATGGGAGTCTGCCGCCGTGTCCCCGTGGCCGGGAAAATGCTTCAGGGTACAGGCAACCCCGCCCTCATGGAAACCCTCCACGGCTGCGGCTACCAAAGCGGCTGCCTGCGCAAAATCGTCACTGTATGCCCGATCTCCAATCACAGTATTTTGAGGATTGGACCACACATCCGCCACCGGGGCCAAATCCGTATTAAAACCGCAGCTCACCAGATCCCCGGCAATAATCTCCGCATTTTCCGCCGCTTTGTCCGTTCCCTGGTCCCGATAACTCATCATACTGTCTATATCAGTAGTCCCCACGGTACTCATCAGCCGGTTTACCCTGCCGCCCTCCTCATCGCAGGTGAGAATCAGCGGAATCTTTGAGCAGGCCTGCACCGTATTGAGCATTTCCGTCACCTGTTCCCTGCTCACCATATTGGACTTATCAAAAATCAACCCACCCACAGGGGAATCCCCAAGCTTCTGACCTGTCAGATCCTCTGCTGTTGTCACAGGTGACACGCCTGTCACTTGCGACGGAAACACCACGAAAAGCTGATAAACCTTTTCCCGGATGCTCATATCTTCCAACAGGAGCTCCGCCTGGCTGCTCCCGGGTTTGGGCGTATGCTCCGACTCCTCCCCGTCCTGTGACACATGTATCACATTTTCTTCCTGCCGTATGCTTTCCCTTTCCCCTTCTTCCTGCCCTGCTTTATTGATATGAAACACAATAGCTGCAGTCACTGCCAGGAGAACCACCATTGCCACTCCTGTCAGCATCCCAGGCGTCGCCCTCTTCCCGGAAACTCTTCTCACTCTACCGCACCTCCGCTTTCCGCAGCAGCTTCTCTACATAGGCAGGAAGGCAGAACGCACCCTCATGAAGCTTTGGCGTATAGTACAGGGTGTCCAGCTCCCTGTTTAGCCAGCGCTCCCGATCCAGGTCACGCACCGGATGATATTTCTTGGAAGCAAAGCCAAACAGCCAGTGCCCGGAAGGATAGGTGGGAATATGGGCCTGATAGACCCGGCTGACAGGAAAGGTTTCCACGATGCGCTTGTGTGCCCGCATACAGGCCGTGGCATCTGCCTCATAAAAGGGGCTCTCATGCTGGTTTACCATGATACCGTCCTCCTTCAGCGCCTTATAGCAGTTCCCGTAAAACTCCTTGGTAAATAACCCTTCCCCCGGTCCAAAGGGATCTGTGGAATCTACAATTACCAGGTCATAATCGTCTTCCCGGCCACGCACAAACCTCAGGCCGTCCTCATAATGGATATGCACTCTTCCATCGTCCAGCCTGCAGGAGGTTCCGGGCAGAAATTCCCTGCACACCCGGATCACCTGTTCGTCAATCTCCACCAGATCAATATCTTCTATTTCCGGATATTTTGTAAGCTCTCTTACCACACCGCCATCTCCGGCGCCAATGACAAGCACCCGCTTTACATCAGGGTGCACTGCCATGGGTACATGCACGATCATCTCATGATATATAAATTCATCCTTCTCCGTCAGCATGATATAACCGTCCAGCACAAGAAACCTGCCGAATTCCGGCGATTCAAACACATCAATCCTCTGAAATTCACTTTCCCCGCTGTACAATTGCCTGTCCACACGGATTGACAGCTTTACATTTGGGGTATGCGGCTCCGAAAACCACAATTCCATATCCTGCCCTCCTTAATTCCGCTCAGCGGAATCTCACACTAAGCCCAGACTTCCTTCAGCACGTTCAACCGTTCAATCCGGGGATCCTCCGGGCCGGTCATAGAGCAGCCTTTTTCCCTGGCATAAATAATGTATTCCAGAATTTCCCCGGTAATCTCCTCTCCGGGAGCCAGAATGGGTATACCCGGAGGATAGCACATAACAAACTCACTGCAAATGCGCCCCTTTGTCTCTGTCAGGGGCAGGGACTCCTTTTCTGCATAAAACGCACTTTGCGGCGACACTGCTACCTTCGGTTCCACGTATTCCCGGGTATACATGCCGGAATTGTCCCTTGCGTATTTTCTCCGGATCTCTGCCAGGGCGCCGATCAGCCGTTCCATATCCCGCTCCCTGTCACCAATGGAAATATAGGCCAGTACATTCGCAATATCCCCCAGCTCCATCTGAATATCATATTCGTCCCTGAGGATGTCATAAACTTCGATCCCCGCCAGGCCGATTCCCAGGGTATTGACCGTCAGCTTCGTCTTGTCAAAGTCAAAGATACTGTCCCCGTTAATCAGCTCAGCCGTATAAGCATAGTACTCACCGATACGGTTTATCTCCTGCCTCGCATACTCTGCCAGTGCCGTGACCTTGGCAAATTCCTCCCTTCCCCGAAGCGCCAGATTCCTCCTTGAAATATCAAGGCTTGCCAGCAGCAGATAAGACGCGCTGGTAGTCTGGGTCAGGTTAATGATCTGGCGTACATACCCGGGATTCATAGACACTCCCGTCAGCAAAAAGGAGCTTTGGGTCAGGCTTCCGCCGGATTTGTGCATACTCACAGCCGCAAGGTCCGCTCCCGCTTCCATGGCAGATACAGGCATATCCTTTCCGAAATAAAAATGTGTCCCATGGGCCTCGTCCGCCAGCACCTTCATACCGTTTGCATGGGCAATCCTTACAATACTCCGCAGATCCGAACAAATTCCGTAATAAGTGGGATTATTCACCAGTACTGCCACTGCATCCGGATTTTCCCGGATTGTTTTCTCCACTTGGGAAATCTTCATTCCCAGGGCAATTCCCAGCTTTTTGTCCATATCCGGATTCACGTATACAGGAATGGCTCCCACCAGTACCAACGCGTTAATCACGCTCCTGTGAACGTTCCGGGGCAGAATAATTTTATCCCCTTTTTTGCACACACTCAGCACCATACTCTGCACCGAAGAAGTGGTCCCGCCTACCATAAGAAAAGCATATGCCGCCCCAAAGGCTTCCGCTGCCATTTCCTCCGCTTCCCGTATCACCGACACCGGATGGCACAGGTTGTCCAGTGCCTTCATGGAGTTTACGTCAATTCCCACACACTGCTGTCCCAGCAGCTCCACCAATTCCGGATTTCCGCGGCCCCGCTTATGCCCCGGCACATCAAAGGGGACAATCCTGTTTCTCCGAAATTCCTCCAGCGCCTCATAAACCGGTGCCCTTGACTGATTGAAACGCCCCATCCGATGCCTCCTTTCCGCCGCATGGACTGCCGCCAGACGAATCCTTTAATATACATTTCTCCCGCTGAAGATCTCGATCATTTCCCTGCGGAGATTATCCATGATCTCCAGCCGGATCTTCGGCGGCAGCTCATAGACATCACTGTTAAACAGATACTCCTGCAGGTCAATTTCCTTTATCAGCATCTTTGTATGAAAAATATTAGCATCGTAGACGTTAATATCCACCGCATCATATTTTCGCAGGATGGATTCGTCAATATAATCCTGAATGGACGTTATCCGGTGGTCCATAAACAGCTTATGGCCGCCAATATCCCTGGTAAAGCCCCTGACACGGTAATCCATGGTAATTATGTCCGAGTCAAAGGAGCCAATCAGATAATCCAATGTAGACAGGGGTGTAATCTCCCCGCAGGTAGCCACATCAATATCCACCCGAAAGGTAGCCAGGCAGGTCTCCGGATGATATTCCGGATAGGTATGCACCGTAATATGGCTCTTGTCCAGATGAGCCACGGTGGTATCTCCCACCGGCACCATACTCTTCTCAGCCACCAGGATTGTTACGGAACTGCCCTGGGGTTCATAGTCCTGACTGGAAATATTCAGCACCCTGGCCCCGATCATATCCGTTACGGTAGTCAGAATATTGGTCAAACGCTCTGAATTGTACTGTTTATCAATGTAGGCAATATAATCTTTCTGCTCCCGCTGGCTCTTTGCATAACACACATCATAAATGTTAAAGCTTAGAGACTTTGTCAGATTATTGAAACCATACAGGGAAATCTTGTCGCTCATAAACAGCCTCCTCTCATGTTGATTCTCATGCTGCACCGGCAGTCCGGATAATGAAAACGCCGGCCCTCTTTTCTCTTGGCGGATCGTGCCGCGTATATTTGAAAAAGGCAAGTGATGCCCTACATCACTTGCCTTGAAAATCTGTCTTCTTATGCCGTACTGCCGCTGAAAGCACCGCCGCACAATTAATCTGCGGAATCGTTCAAAACCGGCAGGCAGGCCGCTCCTGCTTCTCCGGTATAACAGCTGCGTATGGACAGATATGTGGTTTTTAGAGTCTATATAGCAAATATTTTACTTTTACTACTCTTATTGACCGTTTCACAAGTTAGGTGTGCAAATGCACCGGTTTATAGTAACCAACTTATAAAATTTGAGCTTTTAACTCAATCAATAAGGCAACACCGTTGCCAAAATATTTGCATGGAAGACTCTCAGCCCCTGTTTTCCATACAGCTATACTATATCATATACTCTCTCGAAAAGTCAAATAGAATTTCCACTCCTCTGTCCTACAGCTCCAGCTCCTCCTGAAAAAACTGTATGTCTTCCTCTATCAGGCCGATTCCCACAAAGACTGCCCAGACATAGGGAGCGCCGTAGACGTTCAGGGTCTTAGGGCCCACAATCCGTCTCGGCGCGTCTTCCCCGCACTGATCCCTCTCCAGCTTATCATATGCCTTTTCAAAGGTGCTGCGAGTGATGGAACGCTCCCGCCTGTCGGTAAAAAGCTCTCCTCCCTTAATGGAATACGCAAAGGGCAGTCCCTTTTTTGTGGCAAAATTATCTCCTTCATGCCGCGTGATCACATCCCACAGATTGGAAATCGTTATTTGATCCCTGTTGAATTTCATAGACTTCTCCTTCGTAAAACGGTGCTGAAATAATTGTATACCAAGACGCCTATAGATTCAACTGCTTTCCAATGCGGCCAATCGATACTCTGTCAAAAAATCCTGTTTTTTCGCTATTTTTTCCTTATCGTTATATCTCCGCTGGTAGTGGTAATCTTTGCTCTGCGTTCTCCGCTGCCCACAATTCCCGAAGCATGGTTTCCCCTCTTGGAAAAGCTTAAGCTCCCGTCAAAAAATGTATTGATGTCCCCGCTGGCGGAGTCTGCCTCGAAATCCAGAGAAATTGTCTCCGGCAGCTCCAGGGACACTTCCCCGCTGACGGTGTTGACCGAAATGTCCCCGGTAAGCTCCTCCACGGAAAACAGCACGTCCCCGCTGGTACTATGCAGACTTCCACAGCCCCGATCTCCCCGAAGAAAAATCTCGCCGCTGGTGGTGTTGACCGAAATGCTGCCCGAAAAGCCGTCCACCCGGACATCCCCTGAGGTGCTGCTTATTTCTCTGTCCCCTGCTCCTCCGGAAACAATGATCTCACCGCTGGTACTGGAACAGGATACATAGCCTTCCGCCTCCTTAACAGAAATGTCTCCGCTGGTGGTGCTCATATTTATTTCACCTGCCTCCAGCGCAGGCAGGCGGATCTCACCGCTGGTAGATGATACATTGATCTTTTCCGCCTCAAAACTCTGACTGCCGGCATAAATATCCCCGCTGGTGCTGGTCAGGTTCAACTGCCCGCTCAATACAAGATCCATCGTCAGGGAAATCTCGCCGCTGACCGTAGCAATTTTCAGCTGGCCGGCAAAGTCCCCGGGAACATAGACCTCCGTATAAATGTGTCTGTTTATTTGAAAGAAGGTATTATAACGTCGCGGCCCTTTTACCGTAAGCTTCCCCGACTGGCATTTCATCTGGGCCAGTTCACCGTCAGCGGGCTCATAACTGGCGTATTCCCGCACGATAACGGAATCTCCCTCTGCTTCATACAAGGTTACGTCATTGCCGCTCTTGGTATACTCTATATCAATAGTGTTAATATCCTTTGCAGGAAATTCCTGCTCCTGCACCAGCTGATACCGTCCATCCCAGCTGCCGCCTCCCCAACCCGTACGGCCTCCCGGAACCCGTCCGCTGAGTCCTATTCCCAGCAGGACGCACAGCCCCAGTATAACGATACTCAACACGACAGCCAGTATTATCTTCACATTTTTCATTACGATCTCTTCTCCTTATCCATCCGCAGACTGTTTATCAGTACCGCTATCGACTGCACGCAGGCCGCTATCAAAAAGATAACCCAGGTAATATGCCAGCCGCCCACGGTAAAGCTGATTAGAAAATACAGTACCAGAGCCGCCGTCCAGATGATACAGCTGACGGCGCCCATGATCTCCTTATTTCTGCCGCTTCGGTATTTTTCCTGCTGATATTCTTCCACCATATTAGTGCTTACCTTTTTACTGTAACCGGGATACATATTTGCCGCATAGACCAGCATAATGGTGGGGGCAATACAAATCAGCCCGGCTACTGCGAGTCCCATCCCGTCAAAAGGATAACCGGGAACCGTAGCGCTTAACGTTTCCAGGCCAAAGAACATCACTCCCGCAAAAATGTATAATCCCACCGCCGCCGCTTTCAGCATGGCCCGCTTTTTTCTGTCTTTCTCCGGCAGCTCCAACAGGCTTTTCTCCTCCAGGTCGTCAAAGAGCTCTCTCACATCGCCCACAGACTGAATCACATTCTGATAGGCATCTTCTTCCGAATACCTCCCCTCCTGCATAATATCCTCATACTTATCCAAAGCATTCTGGGTCAATTCCTGTTTCAGTTCCAGCGCCTTCCGTGTCTTCGGCGCTTCTTCAAATAACTGGTTAAAATACTGCTCGATTTTCTCTTTCATTCATTCTCCCTTTCCGCCAAAAAGAGGCCATCCCCTTTTCGTACCTGCCTCTTTCAAAATGACATTTAATGTACCGCTTTTATTGCAGCAAATGATCTATCATTTCCTTTGCTTCCTCCCATTCCTGTTTATAGCTCAGGTATGCCTGCCTGCCTAAGTCGGTGATGGCATAATAACGGCGTCTGGCCCCTGTGGTCTCGTCACCCCAATATGTCCTGATAGAACCCGCCTGTTCCAGTCTGCGGAAAGCGGAATACAACGTGGCTTCCTTTAATTCATAGCGGTTATCGGTCTTTTTCATAATATCCTTGTTAATCTGGTAACCATAACTGTCCTTTTCCAGAAGATGGGACAAGATGATCGCCTCTGTATGCCCCCGCAGAATGTCTGATGTAATGGACAAGGTCATTCCTCCTTTCTGTTCAGATAAAGCCTCCTGTTTCATGACAAATAAACTCATCTCTTAGATACAATATAGCATTGTATACCTCGTCTGTCAAGGTATATTTTCTCCCTTGGTATATACGTTTTTTGAAGCACTTTTTAACCGCAAAACTTTAAACTTCCAAAATGTAATTATTTACTATTATGTAAAACCGTCCACAGTATATCTATTTATATTGTTTGTTTCCTGTCTAATTGCCTGTATCCTATGTATTCCAGCCAATACTTTTCAATCTTGCTTTTAAAATAAGAATGGCTTATAATATAACATATTTCCAACCAATTACATTTTGTAATATTTTTATAATTTTTGTTGATGCTATTTTAAAAGAGGTTCTATCTATGGAAAATATAATTTATTTATTAAACATGCGTATTTGCGGTATAAAAAATATAAAACAGGAAATCAGAATTGACTTTTATAAAAAGACTGTTGATAAAAACTTTGATCCCGACAAATACAGGATCAAGGCTATTTATGGTGAAAATGGTTCCGGGAAATCTGCCATTATTACTGCTGTAAAAATATTTCAGGAGCTGATTCTGGGGGACAACTATCTAAATGAGTCCAAAACTCAGGGATTTTTAAATGAAATCATTCATAAGGAAACTTGCTGTTTTCACTTCGGCTGTGAATTTCTTGTGGATACCGCTGGCTGTAAGGAGATCTATGACTATACCATTCATTTATCCAAAAACGAAAAAGGGTTGTATGAAATTCAATTTGAAAAACTGTGCTGGAAAAACGGAAATTATGCTAATCAAAATTATAAAACAATATTTGAATGCAAAAACGGAGAGCTACTGTATATTAATTGCAGCGACGCCCAAAAGGAAATTTTAAAAAAACGGTCAATGAATTTATTATCCACACATTCCCTGATTTACCTCTATAGTATCATTCGAGGGAAATTAACTTACGACCCGCAGGAAAGTGCAGCTGACAGACAATTGCTTGTTCACATCCTGATATGCCTGACACTGGTTATAGTGACAACAGTATTTTTAGGCGACGAAGATCAACATGAATTATACTTTCTGCGGAAGAAATTGATAGGCCATAGCCTGGATAAGCAGTCTTTGCAAAACAGATTACTTGATTATGGCGATCTTGCTAACGCTTTTTCAAGCGTAAATGAAAGATTTGTAGACAAGGACCGTTTCGAAGATTACAAAAGTAAAGTAGCCCGCTTAACAAAATTTCTCAAAATATTTAAAACAGATTTAGTGTCTATCGATATTGACGCAAAAGAAAGGGGAAATCAATACGAGTGCGAATTAAATCTCAATTACGGAGAATTTAGTATTAACAGAGAATTTGAAAGCACTGGCATTAAAAAGCTGATCCGCCTGTTTGACTGCTTTGTATCTGCAAGTACAAACGGAATTGTTTTCGTTGATGAAATGGATTCCAATTTGAATGATGTTTATTTATGCAGGCTGATCGAGTATTTCATGTATTATGGCAAGGGACAGCTTTGCTTTACTACCCACAATTTGGATCCAATGACAATATTACGAGAAAATAAAAATTCCATTGACTTTTTATCAAGTGATAACCATCTGGTTTCCTGGACCTCCAGGGGAAATGCGTCCCCTGAAAGTTACTATAAAAACGGGATGATACAAGATTTACCCTTCAACATAGATGCTACTGATTTTGTGGGAATCCTTGGGGAGTAGTGCAAAATGCGGGTACAAATGAATATGTTATACAATGAATCCTATCGCATTCGCGGAAGTAATTTTCTCACAATATTAGACAAATACCTGCATAGAAAATAATAATACACAGGAGCCCATTATGAACGTCACCTACATCTACCACAGCTGTTTCCTGGCAGAGACAGCAGAATGCTATTATTTATTTGATTACTATAAGGGAAATCTTCCGCCTCTGGATGCCGGTAAACCCATGCTGGTATTTGTAAGCCACAGCCATCAGGATCACTATAATCCTGCGCTGTTTCCTCTGTTGCGCGAAATGGGCATGAAACAGGTTACTGCCATCCTGCCGAACGATATTAAGCCCCATAAGTATCCTTACGACTGTACTCTTTTCAAGGTCTACCACAGCCGGGAGTATGAACTGCCCTGCCATACCCGCATCAGGACACTGCTTTCCACGGACTCCGGTGTGGCCTTTCTGCTGACCTGCCCGGAGGGCGTTTTTTATCATGCCGGGGATCTCAACGACTGGGTCACCGAGGATACTCCCCAGGAGGAACGCAGACAGATGACCGGCAGCTACCGAGCCGCACTTCGGCCATTAAAGGATATTTCCATAAATCATGCCTGTCTGCCCCTGGATCCTCGTCTGGGTTCTCATTACGCAGACGGTTTTCTTTACTTTTTAAGGCATATAAATGCGGAAAAGGTTTATCCCATGCACTACTGGGATAAACCTGACATAGTGAAGCAGTTCCTGGAGGAACACCCGGACTGTCGGGAACGCATTGTAACATCCCCTTGAATTACCGTTCTTGCGATTTTTCTCGGAATGACTTAGATTTTCTTAGCGGACGTACTAAAGAGGTGGCCATGCCCCTCTTGACCGCTCAGAAAATCTTCATTCCTTTCACAATTCCAACACAGCCTGTGCAGCTCCCCTTCTGACTCCAGGCCCCGAAACCCCGTTTGTCTCAGCGCCTCATACAGCACAATGGCCACGGCATTGGACAGATTCAGGGAACGTATGGCAGGAAGCATGGGGATACGGATACAGCTTTCCTCATGCTCTACCAGGATCTCTTCGGGAATTCCCGCACTCTCCCTGCCAAACATAATGTAATCTTCCTCCCCGTAGCTGACCTCCGTATATGCCCGCTTTGCCTTGGTGGTGGCCATCCAGATCCTGATACCGGGATGCTGGTTTCTAAATTCTTCCAAATTGACATATCTGTGGACATCCAGATCCTTCCAGTAGTCCATTCCAGCCCGTCTGATAGATTTTTCGTCCAGATGGAATCCCAAAGGCTCAATCAAATGCAGGGACGTACCTGTGGCAACACAGGTACGCCCGATATTTCCGGTATTTCCCGGTATTTCCGGCTGATGCAGTATAATGTTCACACTACTGTTTTTCCTTTCTCAGCTTCTCCACGAACCGTCCCAGCCTTTTCAGGGCTTCTCTCAGCTGCTCCAGCGAATAGGCATAGGAAATTCGTAAAAATCCCTCACCACAGTCACCAAAGGCCGTTCCCGGCACTACCGCCAGCTTCTCTTCCGCCAGCAGCTTTTCGGCAAATTCATCACTGGTCATGCCAAACTCTTTGATACAGGGAAAAACATAAAAAGCACCGTAGGGCTCAAAGCATTCCAGCCCCATCTCCCGCATGGCATTCATGAGATACCGCCTGCGCTGATTATATGCGGTGCGCATTTCCTCTACATCAGCGTCGCCGTTCTTCAGCGCTTCCACCGCCGCATACTGGCTGGTGGTAGGCGCACACATAATGGCAAACTGATGGATCTTTGTCATCTGCGTGATAATTTCTTCCGGCCCGCAGGCATAACCCAGCCTCCACCCGGTCATGGCATATGCTTTGGAAAAACCGTTAATCAATATCGTCCGCTCCTGCATACCGGGAAGCTCCGCAATGGACACATGCTTTTCCTTATAGGTCAGCTCGGAATAAATCTCATCCGACATGACATATATGTCGTGCTTGAGGATCACTTCCGCTATTTCCTCCAGATCCTTCCGCTCCATAATGGCCCCGGTAGGATTATTGGGAAAAGGCAGAATCAGTACCTTGGTTCTGTCCGTGACAGCCTCTTCCAGCTCCCGGGCCGTAAGCCGAAACTCGTTTTCCGCCTTCAGGTTGATAATGACAGGCGTAGCCCCTGCCAGCACCGCGCAGGGCTCATAGGAAACATAGCTGGGCTGGGGAATCAGCACCTCGTCCCCGGGATTACACATGGCCCGAAGACCCATGTCAATGGCTTCCGACCCGCCCACGGTAATCAGTACTTCCTTCAGGGGATGGTATGTAATACCCTGTCTTCTCTGGAGGTAATTACAGATCTCCCGGCGCAGCTCCACAAGTCCTGCGTTGGAGGTATAGTGGGTTTTCCCTTTTTCCAGGGAGTAGATACCCTCGTCCCTGATATGCCAGGGGGTGTCGAAATCCGGCTCACCCACTCCCAGGGAAATAGCATCCTTCATCTCACTTACAATATCAAAAAATTTGCGGATACCTGAAGGTTTGATCTCCACAACCTTGTCTGCTAACGGATTTCTCATGGCGTAATCATCTCCCTTTCGTCTTCTTTTTTCCGGGAGAGCACTGTACCATGGTCCTTGTACTTTTTCAGGATGAAATGGGTGGCCGTACTTAAGACCGTATCCAGGGCCGAAAGCTTATTGGATACAAAAGAGGACACCTCCCGGAGGGTTTTTCCCTCCAGAATAATCATCAGGTCATAGCCGCCGGACATCAGATAGACACTCTGCACCTCAGGGTACTTCTGAATACGCTCCGCCATATTGTCAAATCCCTGCCCCCTCTGAGGAGTCACCCTCACCTCGATCAATGCGGAAACCTTATCAATGTCTGTCTTTTCCCAGTCAATCATCGTATGATAGCCGCAGATGATGCCCTCGCTTTCCAAGGCTGCCAGCTCATTGACAACGTCAATTTCCTCTGCTCCGAGAATGACTGCCAGCTCCTTCAAATCGATGCGGCTGTTCTTTTCAATAATAGTAAGTAATTCGTCTCTCATCTTTCTTCTCCTCTTCTGCGGCTGCCGAAATCAGCCGCTACTGTCGATAGATCTCGTCTCCCTTCGGTCTGTCCAGGTAACGTGATTCTTCGCCGTTTAGAATAATCCTGTCGTTGCCGTCCGTAATCCTTCCCACAACGGCCGCCGGTATCTTTTCTGCCTCCAAAGCCGCAGCAAGCCCGGCTCCGTCGCCCGTCACCATCACCAGCGCACCTCCCGACAACAGCTCGTAAGGATTCACATTACAGCATTCACATACCTCTACCGTCTCCTGACGCAGAGGAAGCTTTTTTAAATCTATGGTCAGTCCAACGCCTGCCCTTTCCGCCAGCTCCCACAGGGCTCCGAAAATTCCGCCCTCTGAAGCATCGTGCATCATGCAAACGCCGGACTTCACGGCGGTGGCAGCCTCCGGTATCACGGAATGAAACCGGTCAAAGCCTGCTGCCTCCTCCACAAAATAAGCCGGGTACCTCTGCAGCAGCTTTTCCCGGTGCCGCCCGGCCAGAATCGCCGTACCCTCCAGGCCGATCCACTTACTGACAACTATATCCTGTCCGGCGCATACCGTTTTCTTCTTACTCTGGCCGGTACACACCGGCGCCAAAGCTCTTCCGTATCCCGTTACCGCAGCTACAGGCTGCCTGACCACCCGGCTGACCAGGGTCTGGCCTCCGGCTATCTGAAGCCTCAGCTCTTTACATCTGGCCTCCGCTGCCGCCATCAATGCTTTAAGCTCCGGCTCCTCCGTTTCCTCCGGCAGCGTCAAAGCGATCATCACACCTACCGGCTCTGCTCCTGCCGCTGCCAGATTATTGGCACATCGCCCGATCAGCCGGCCCACAGAGACGGCTTCCTCCCGGCCAGCAATCTCCGCTGCGCCGGCTGGCTGTGATTCTTCTCCATACACTGCCGCTGCTGACGGTTTCTTCTGAAAATACGTCTCCGACGCTCCTACCGCCGAAGTCTGCATACAGGTCATCATTACGGCCCCGTCAAACGAAAAATGGGCGCAGTCTTCCCCTATGCCTGCGCCGCTTATTATTTCATCCCTCTTCGTCTGTATCTGCCTTAAAACAGATCGTTTTAAAACATTCTCCGGAACCTTCCCGATCTTCACTACTGCTCTCCCGTTTCCACGCTGTTAGAAACCGCCGGTGTCGTCAATGCTGCAATCACGGCTTTTACCTGATCCACGCTGCCGGAATTGATCGCCGCCATGATCTGTTCATATGCCGCAGGGTTATCCGTAGCGATTCCCACCGTAGCGCTCCTTGGCACCATCTTGTATGTGCTGCTGTTGACCTGGGTACGGCTTACTTCCCTGCCGTCCTCCTTCACGATCTTCCACAGCCTTGCTTTATAACCGATATGGGCACCCTCCGATACGATGTACCCTATGGGTTTGGATGCGTCTGCATAGATCTGGTCGCTGGGCGGTACATTTACCTCCAGCTCCTCACTCTCAAAAATGACCTCCCTGTCCGGATCCCTGGTCTCCAGCCCGTATATATTAAAGGTGATCTGCTTCTTGTCCACATATCCTTCGACATAGACAGGATGCTCCAGACTGTTCACAAACCGGAAATCCTTGCCTGCGCTTTCCGCAATCGCCGCATCCGCAGACCGGGGCACATAGCTCACCACCATGGAGTGATTATGCCGCTCCGTTATCTCCAGCTCTGCCCGCAGCACCGCATTATAAAGAGTCGTGGATACCTGACAGATACCGCCGCCCAGACTGTCCACCACCTTGCCGTTGATATAAGAGCCTGCCATATAATAACCGTTTTTCTCGGTAAAGGGAGAAACCATTTTGTATGTGGAAAATTCATCGCCGGGATAAAGAAGGCATCCGTTAATCAGCTTACAGCCGTTTTCCACATTAGCGCTCCTGGACGGACCGGAAGACTTAAAAGAGGTGGTAAAACTCCCCAGAATATCCTTAACCTGGGCAAGCTCTTCCATGCTTCCCCTTGGCTCTTCCACCTCCACCTGCAGCGGAATTTCGCACGCCTGGCCGTCCCAGTCCCGGGTCAGGTAATCATTAATCAGATCAATGGATGTTTCGACGTCAAGAGAATACCCCTTCTGCCCCTCAATAATCCGGAACTCGTTATTCTCCCGGATAAGGCCGTAATCCATAGCCTCCTGATCGTAGACGGCACATTTTCCGGTAAGAATGTCACTGATTCCCTGGATGCTGAAAGACAACTCAATGGGATATATTTTATTTTCATGCTCCAGATCCTTGAGAATCTTATATCTTTCGATCACGTTCCCCCGGGTGCCGATCTCCGCCGCTTCCGTTACAATTTCCCTGTTCGCCCAGACAATACCCAGATCCCCGGCCGTGACACTCACCTCAGCCTCGGAAGCATACTGCAGCAATATTTCCGTTTCCCCCAGCGAACTGACATACTCTTCCACTGCCGCTTCCGCCTGGGCCTTCGTCATACCGGACAGATCAATATTACCGGCGAAAATACCGGACTTTATGGTATCTTCTTCCCCGGCCCGGACGATTGTACCGGACATCAGGAAAAATGCCGCCATCATCACAAGACACAGTATGCTCCTTTTGAGGGTTTTCCCGGTATTTTCCATCTTCTGCCTTTCTGCCATACCGGCACAGACTATTATTGCCCTTTACATTGAATTATCAAAAGAAATATGCTAAAGTGGGAATAACCATAGCAAGCACCAGCACCACGATTATCACTACAGACATTTTCCGCCTGGTTTTTTTATTGTTCATGTTAAACATTTATAAGCCTCGTTTCCGCCATGTCTCTTTGAACCCGTGCATGGCCTGCTTAATACTAAACTCTGGAAGGATATTATATATGAATTTATTTTTTTTGGCAAGCTTTCTTATTTTTATTATCATGATTTTCTTTGTGATAAGAGGACAGCAGAGGAAATTTAAGGAACAGGAAGCGGAATTCTGGTCCCGGGAAGCACGGGCCAACTCCGTGCGGCGTATGTCTCTGGACGATCTGAAATATATTCACATCCCTCTGGAAGGCTTCCCCACCCATCTGATGAACGATGACCCGGAGGTGCTGGAGTACATTAATATTCTGGAAAGCCTGACCTCCCGTAAGGTCGTAAATTTCACCGGCAGGTCCAACACCGACCTGAAGCTGGAATACGGCACCGCAAATCTGGATGTCCTGACGGAATATGACCAGAACTATACTGTCCTGGTACGGACCCTGCAAAAATGGGCGGATCGCTTGATCGAGGGCGGATTCCAAAAGGAAGCCGTTGTATTAATGGAATTTGCCGTCAGCACAGGCACGGACATCAGCCGCACCTACTATTGTCTCGCTGAGTACTACGCATCCCAGAAACGGTTTCAGGAAATCGACCGCCTGCGGGAGGCCGCCGGGAATCTTCACTCCGCTAACCGAAAGGTAATTACACGACACCTTCAGGAGCGTTATCCCGACGTATTCTGAGGCAGATTGGAACGTCCTCTTCATTCCGTTCACAATCAGTATATGCGCCTCCCCAGGGTAATATGACGGACTTCCCTTCCTCCCGTCATCACAGTGAGCGGATAAATCTGTCAAATGCCTCCCGGCCTTCCTCTGTCCGCTTATATACGCCGGCATCCTCCAGAACCTCCATGAACACCAGCCCTATCTCCTTCTCGATCACGGCATCAATATTGGACCTGTCTACCTTTTCGTATCCGGGCAAAAACTCTTCCACCCAGTCGGCATGCTTGGCAAGCTCCTCATCTTCCCGGAGATTGCTGCCTGCCAGAATTGCCTCCTTCAGCTTTGCCATCTCTTCCTTCAGACGGGCAGGCAGTACTGCCAGACCCATAACTTCGATCAAACCAATATTTTCCTTCTTGATATGATGAAGCTTTGCATGAGGATGATATACCCCCAGAGGGTGCTCCTCCGTGGTAATATTGTTCCGCAGCACAAGATCCAGCTCAAATTCTTCTCCCCGCTTTCTGGCAATGGGCGTAATGGTATTGTGAGGCTCCCCGTCAGTGCAGGCATAAATAAATGCGTCCTCATCCGTATATTCCCGCCATCTTTCCAGAATACGGTCCGCCAGGGCAATGATGCGGTCCGTATCCTTTCCGCTCAGACGGATGACGGACATAGGCCACTTTACCACGCCTGCGGCAACGTCCTCAAAGCCCTTCACCTGAAAGCTCCTCTCCACGGGGGCCTTCGCCATGGCAAATTCATAATGTCCCCCCTGGAAATGGTCATGGCTGAGTATAGAGCCGCCCACTATGGGCAGATCCGCGTTGGAGCCCACAAAGTAGTGGGGGAACTGCTTTACAAAATCAAAAAGCTTGCAGAATGCAGCATGCTCAATCTTCATGGGCACATGCTGATAATTGAATACAATACAATGCTCGTTATAATAAACATACGGGGAATACTGGAAGCCCCATTTGCTCCCGTTGATGGTCACGGGAATAATGCGGTGATTCTGTCTTGCCGGATGGTTCACCCTGCCCGCATAGCCCTCGTTTTCCCGGCAGAGCAGGCATTTCGGATATCCGGACTGCTTCGCGTTCTTCGCTGCTGCAATGGCCTTGGGATCCTTCTCCGGCTTGGAAAGATTAATGGTAATATCCAGATCTCCGTACTTCGTAGGCGCAATCCACTTTATATCCCTGCAGACCCGGTATCTCCTGATATAATCGGAGTCCCGGCTGAGCTTATAATAATAGTCCGTAGCCGCCTCCGGAGATTCCTTCTCATACAGCTCCCGAAATCTGCGGATAACCTCACTGGGCCTGGGCATTAGCATACTCATTATCTTTGTGTCAAACAAATCCCGGTAAGTCACGGTGTTTGCTGCCAGCAGGCCTTTCTCAAAGGCATAGTCGCACATCTGCCCCAGCACCGCCTCCAGCTCCTCCGGTTCCATTGCCGCAGGACTGTCGCTCTCTTCCGGCTCATCCATTTCGAACAGCTCCAGCAGCCTGTTTGTGGTATATACGACATCCTCCTCCGGCACCAGCCCTGTCTGCAGTCCATACGCTACTAACTTCCTGATATTTTCGGTTAATGTGTTCATATTCCCTCCCATGATACAGTTGTACAGAGTCCTTCTTTTTATAATACCCTGGGCCCGTCCCCGATTTCCACTACATAAAAGTCTGCGGCATAACCGATCTTTTCCTTATAAGCCGCGCCCACAGTCTCGATGAAGGTATCGATGGCCTCATCCTTTACAATGCTGACCGTACAACCGCCGAAGCCCGCACCCGTCATACGGGAGCCAATAACGCCCTCCACCTTCCAGGCCTCCTCTACTAAAGTATCCAGCTCAATACCCGTAACCTCATAATCGTCTCTAAGGGACACATGGGAGGCATTCATCAATCTGCCGAACTCTGCCACATCATTGGCCTTCAGGGCCTCTACCGCCCGCACGGTGCGCTGATTCTCATACACTGCATGTTTTGCCCTCTTTCTGCGCACATCACTCCCTATGGCTGCCTGATATTTTTCAAAGGTCTCCTCATCCAGCTCACCCAGGGTTCTGACCTTTACTGCCTGCTGCAGCTCCGACAAAGCGGTTTCACACTCGCTGCGGCGCTCATTATACTTGGAATCCCCAAGTCCCCGCTTTTTATTGCTGCAGGCAATGACAATCTTTGCCCCCTGCAGGGCAATGGGCGCATACTCATAGGATAGATCCGCCGTATCCAGAAAGATCGCATTGTCCTTCTTGCCCATTGCTATGGCAAACTGATCCATGATACCGCAGTTTACCTTGTTAAACTGATTCTCGGAGTACTGCCCGATCAGCGCCAGATCCTGATTGCTGACCTCAAAGCCAAACAAATCCCTCAGGATAAAGCCCGTCAGCACCTCCACTGACGCAGAGGAAGAAAGCCCGGAACCGTTGGGTATATTGCCGCTCAGCAGCAGATCCATCCCCCCGGAAACCTTCATCCCCTTTTCACCGAATGCCCAGATCACCCCCTTGGGATAGTTCGTCCAGTCTGCCTCCCTGGAAGGGACAAGATCCTCCAGGGAAGATTCCAGAACCCCCAGCTGTTCAAAATTCGTGGAATAAAACAAAAGCCTGTTATCCTTCCTTTTCCTCGCCACACCGTAAGTACCGATGGTCAGCGCACAGGGAAATACATGCCCCCCGTTGTAATCGGTATGTTCACCGATCAGATTCACCCGCCCCGGCGCAAAATAAACCTTTGCTCCTTCTGCATCCCCAAACACCTCTGCAAACTTCCTTAAAATTTTATCCTTCATACCCTCTCCAATCCGTATCCTGCGATACTTTGCATACTTATAGAAACTGCCTTGCATTTTCTATGATCTAAGGTCTATCATAGAATCAAAAACGGATTCTATGATCTAAGGTCTATTATACAAAAAAACAAAGGGATTACTACATCCATTTGTTTTTTGATTCTGTCAAAATGTTGTCTGCGAAATCAATGAGACTTTAACAGCTCCGCAATCAGGCTTTCCACCTCCTGCAGCTGCTCCCTGGAATTCTCCCGGTGGCTCTGCCTGCGGTATTGGGAGGGCGACATTCCCTTCATGGCATGGAATGCCCTGTTGAAAACAAGAGCATCACTGTAACCGCAGGAAAGAGCTATGCTCTCGATGGGATAGGAGGTAGAATCCAAAAGCTCCCGGGCCTTTGTGATTCGAAAGGTGGTCAGAAACTGCTGAGGTGACATTCCCAGATAATTCTGAAACAAGGTATACAGATAACTTCTGTTGATACACACATAATCAGCCACGTCCGTTACCTTAATCGGGTTACAATAATTGCTCTGAATAAAGGAAACAGCCTTTTTCACATACTGGTTCCCCTTGTCTTCCTCGTCCTTCGCCACCACTCCGGCGCTTTCCGCCAGCACCGACAAAAAGATCCCCAGCTGGCCGTTCCGCCGCAGGTCGTCCGCCATGCCAAAAGTATTATGTTCCATCATGTCCCGCACAATCGTATATAACTCCTGGTCTCTGGAGCAGGAGAAAACAGGGTGTCTGGCGGACAGTCCCATGGCAGTCAGATATTCCTCCGCGCGGCTGCCGCCAAAACCCACCCAGAGATAACTCCAGGGCTCCTCCCCGTCCGCCTGGTAAAAGGCCAGCTCGTTGGGCTGGATGAGAAAGCCATACCCTGCCTCCAAACGGTACTCCTTGTCATGAAAACGGAAAATCCCCTTTCCGCTCAAGACATAGTGAATCAGATAATGGGGTTTGGAGGCAGGACCGAAGCTGTGCAGGCTCTCCGTTTGGGAACAGCCGCAGCAATTCACATACAGACTGCCTGTCTTATCATTTTTAAAATCCAGCTTAAACGCTTTCTCCACAGCTTCCCCTCCCTCCTGTAAATAACTGCCTCCCGGCAGACCGGGCCTGCTGCCTGACAGCCCCGCCTGTGAGGCCCTCCGCCGTTACGACAGGATAAACTCTTTCCTGTCCAGATCAGCCTGCACCTTTTCCAGATCATCGCGGATGGAAAGCTTCTGAGGACATACCTTCTCACACTTTCCGCACTTGATGCAGTTCTTTGCCTTATGCTCCTCACCCATATGCTTCTCCCATTCACCCTTTACCATGTCATAGTTGCGATACATATGGTAAGTGTTCCAGATACGGAAATTCCGGGGAATCTCCACTCCCGCAGGACAGGGCATACAATAGCCGCAGCCGGTACAGCCGTTCTGAACACGGCTGTTAATCAGGGCCACCACCTTGTCAATGGTTTCCTTTTCCCTGTCCGAAAGGGGAGTAAACGTTCCGAAGGTCTTCAGATTGTCCTCCACCTGCTCCATGGTGGACATCCCGCTTAAGACCACCTTTACCCCCGGCAGGCTTCCCACCCAGCGCAGGGCAAAGCTTGCCATGGAAGCGGACGGATTTAAGCTATGATACATTTCCGTAATATCCTGGGGAAACGCCGCCAGAGACCCTCCCTTAACCGGCTCCATGATTACAAGGGGCACCTTCTTTTCCGCCGCCAGCTCATAACCCTTTATCCCCGCCTGCTCCTTCGCATCCATGTAGTTCAGCTGGATCTGGCAGAAATCCCAGTCCCGGGAATTCAGTATATTCTCAAAGGCCTCATAATTGTCATGGAAGGAAAATCCCAGATGTCTGATCCTGCCCTCTGCCTGCAGTTCTTCCAGCCTTTTGACACAACCCATCTCCGTCATTTCCCGGAACCGGTCCCTGTTCAGGGCGTGCATCAGGTAAAAGTCTATGTACTCCGTCTGCAGCTTATCCAACTGCTCCTGAAAGAGCCGATCCACGTCCTCCAGGGTCTTAACCTCCCAGCAGGGCAGCTTGGTGGCAAGATAAAAGCTGCCGCGATCATACTTTTTCATCACACGTCCCACGACACGCTCACTCTCGCCTCCGTGATAAGGATACGCCGTATCGTAATAATTTACTCCTGCGGCATAGGCTTTGTCCAACAGACGCTCTGCCTCCGCCTCATTGATCTTACCGTCTTTCGTCACGGGAAACCTCATACAGCCAAATCCTAAAAGGGAAGTTTCCACTCCCAGCTTCTCCATTTTTCTCTTTTCCATTTTATCTCTTTCCTTTCTAACATTGTTGTTCAGATTGTTTATCCACATCAGTCGATCTTCAGAATCAGCCCCAGAATCCTCTTGGCACAAATCTCCATCTCTTCCCGGGTTAAAGCACCTTTCTCCACGGCCTCCAGCAGCCTCTCCGGGAAGCCGGCAGCCATCTTCATATCGTTTCCTGCCTTAACCTCCTTATAATGCTCTCCGCTGGTCCACCAGTCCGTAGTTACCATACCTTCAAAGCCCCATTCCCCCCGGAGAATGTCTTCCAGCAGATCCCGGTTTTCCGAAGCCCTGCGGCCGTTGATAATGTTATAAGAAGACATGATGCTCCAGGGCTTTGCCTCTTTGACAATTATCTCAAAGGCCTTCAGGTATATTTCCCGAATTGCCCTTTCAGAGGCCCTGGAATCGCTCTCCCGACGGTTGGTCTCCTTGTTGTTTAACGCAAAGTGCTTCACGGTAGCCGCCACATGGTTGCTTTGAATACCCTTTACCATGGCTCCTGCCATCCTGCCGGCCACAAAGGGATCCTCGGAATAATATTCGAAGTTCCTGCCGCAGAGAGGGCTTCTGTGGATATTGACCGCCGGAGTGAGCCATGCCCCGATATTGTTTTCCTTTGCCTCTGCGCCGCCTGCCGCACCCACTCTCTCCACCAGCTCGGGATTCCAGGTACACGCCAGCATGGTAGAGCAGGGCCAGGCAGTAGTACAGACACCGCAGCAGGGCGCAATCCTCACTCCCGCAGGCCCGTCGGCCGTCATAATATTGGGCACACCGTAATCCGGCAGATTACCGTAGCCAAACGTATTTGCCACCCCGGTATTAGGCTGTCCGCCCAGAAGCTCCGCCAGCTGTGCATCGGGAAGCTTTGCCACAAATTCCTCCAGCGTCATTCTGCCCTCCGCCACATCAATCAGCTTGGGACGGGTGTCGGAATGCCCCCACAAATGATAACTTTCCCGGCGCCTCACTACCGGGGTAATGCCGTCTGCCTCCTCGGGCGACAGCTTTGCAGGGAAAATGCAGGCATCCGTGTCCACCGGCTCTCCCTGAGGAAGCTCCTCATACTGTCCGTCCGCCAGCAGACGCTTTTTCAGCTGAGTGGGAACCATTTTCGGGGAAAGCTGCTCCGTAATTATATCTTCCCGGAGCACCATCACATAAGTATCCTCCACCGTATCCCGCACGGAGGTTCCCACATGAAAATGATACTCTCCTTTTTCCAGCACATAGGCCGATTTCGCCACCTTGCCCAAGTCATCATAGGATGCCATATCGTTGATCTGGAACCGCAGAATTACCGTCTGGGTCTCCCCGGGCTGCAGCAGCCTTGTCTTTCGGAAAGCCACCAGCTCCCTTGCGGGCTTGCCCAGCTTCCCCTGAGGAGCGCTGTAATATACCTGTACCACCTCCTTGCCCGGCAGTTCTCCGATATTGCAGACATCCACCATCACCCGGAGATGATGTCCCCGTTTCTCCACCACAGGCATGGAGAGGGAAAATTTCGTATAGGAAAGTCCGAAGCCAAAGGGATAATTCACCTTTTCCGCAGCACCCGGAATCGTCTCAAAGTATCGATAGCCTACATAAATGTCGTCCGTGTATTCCACGTAATCATCGGATTCATGAAAGTTGCAGCTGGACGGATAATCCTCCAGTCTTTTGGCAAAGGTATCCGTCAGCCTGCCGCTGGGATTTCCCTCCCCGATCAGCAGTTCCGCCGCTGCCAGGCCGCCCTCGATACCACCCTGCCAGGCCAGAAGCACGGACTGGATTTTATCATCCCCGGCAAACCAGTCCGTATCCACCATACCGCCCACATTCAAGACCACGACAATCTTGTCAAAGCAGCTCTTTACCGCTTCCACCATAGCCTTTTCCCCATGGCTCAGATAGAAATCCCCATCCTCAAAGAGCTCTTCCTTCTTCTGCTCCTTCTCCTCCTGTCCGGCAATGGCCAGATTGTCTTCCTTTCCCTTTCTGTCATAGGTACTTTTTCGATCCCAGCCCTCGCCGGAAAAGCGGCAGATGCTTATAACAGCCGTGTCGGTATAGGCTCTTGCTTTATGCAGAAGCTCTGCCGGGATCTTCGGTTCTGCTGTCATGCCCGGTTCCTTCCCCGCCACATACTGCTGCTTCACATTCTCTTTGTAGAAAGAGGCCAGCTCTTCAAACACCTCCACATGGTCCCCTTTCTCCCTGAAGCCCTGGTACAGATTGCGGGTATAGGCCACGGTGACATCCCCGCTTCCCCCGCCGCCCTTCACATAGTCAAAGGTCGCCTTGCCAAACAGGGCTATCCTGCTTCCCTTTGGCAGGGGAAGTACCTGCTTTTCGTTTTTCAAAAGCACCATTCCCTCTTTTGCCGCCTCTTTGGAGAGGGTAATATGCTCCTTTCCCCCGGTGAGACGGCGTCCGTCCTCCCCCATGGGAAGCACCGGCTGATATTTTGCTCTCGCCCATCTTTCCATATCACAAGCCTTCCTTTCGAAATAAGATACTTTAATTATCCTAAATTTACGGACATTATGCAATCTTTTTCTTCTTCCGGTTCCGTCTTTTCCTGTTGCGCTAATCTGCCGGTAACTATATAATTATAATATGTACATCCAATCATCAGCAGACACAGGAGGTTTACCTTATATGAAGCATCATTGCAGACCGGTCTCGCTCGTCCTGACGGCAGTAATTCTGTTTTCGGGAGTCCTTTCTACCGTGGTAAAAGCAGCGCCCGCCCCTGCCGATACCGGAAAGGAAATGGACTTGCTATTTCTCCATGACACCCATTCCCACCTGGAGAGCTTTCTTACCATAGAAAACGGCCAGGCTGTCACAACAGGCGGCTTTCCTCAGATTAAGACCCTGATTAACGAAGCAAAAGCAGAAAAACCGGACACCCTGGTGGTGGATGCCGGTGACTTTTCCATGGGTACCCTGGTGCAGACCATCTTTGCAAGCGAGGCTGCCGAGCTGCGTATGCTGGGGGAACTGGGCTGTGAAGTCACTACCCTGGGCAACCATGAATTTGACTACCGCTCCCGGGGATTGGCGGAAAGTCTGCAGGCAGCGGCAGAAAGCGGCGATCCCGTCCCTGCCCTGGTACTCTGCAACATCGACTGGGACACCATGGAAGCGGAAGGTCTCACCGATGAACAAAGGCTTTTAAAGGATGCTTTTGACAAATACGGCATGAAGGACTATACCGTAATCACCAGGGGCGATGTCAGAATTGCAGTCCTGGGGATCTTCGGGGAGGATTCCCTGACCTGCGCCCCTACCTGCGTCCTCAAATTTAAGAATGCCTCCCGGGCCGCCGCAGAAACTGTTGCCAGCATCAGGGCCAATGAGAATGTGGATATGATCCTCTGCGTGTCCCACAGCGGCACCAATCCCGATCAACGTAAATCGGAAGACGAAATCCTGGCCAAAAACGTTCCCGAAATCGACCTCATTGTCAGCGGACATACCCATACGGCCCTGGAAGAACCCATTTGCCACGGAAATACCTATATTGTATCCTGCGGCGAATACGGCAAAAACCTGGGCACCCTCTCCATGCGCCAGCAGGCAGACGGGCGTTGGGAAATGACTTCCTATGAGCTGCTGCCCATTACCCCTGCCATTACGCCGGATGCGCTTACTCAGGCAGGCATAGACGATTTTATGGAGTCCGTGGATTCCGAATATCTCTCCCTGTTCGGCTACACCCGGGACCAGGTTCTCGCCAGAAACGATGTTACCTTTTCCACCTCGGATGACCTGTACAGCATCCACCTCGATCATAACCTGGGTAACCTGCTGTCCGATGCCTTTTTCTATAGTATTACAAAAGAAGACACCGGGGACAGCCATCCTGTGGACGTATCCATTGTCCCTTCCGGCAGTGTCCGGGACACCTTTGTCAAAGGCGAAATAACCGTTGCCGATGTTTTCAATACCTATTCCCTGGGTATAGGACCGGACGGCATACCGGGGTATCCCCTGATCAGTATCTACCTGACCGGGGCTGAATTGAAAACAGGGGTGGAAATCGACGCTTCCCTGACGGATATTATGCCTTCTGCAAGAATGTATATGTCCGGCATCCATTTTTCCTTTAACCCCCACCGCCTGATCCTGAACAAGGTTACGGATCTCTATCTGACGGATGAGTCCGGCAGCCGGGTTGAAGTCCAAGACGATAAACTCTATCGGGTAGTCTGCGATCTGTACAGCGGGCAGATGCTGGAAACAGTGAACAGCCTTTCCATGGGTATTCTGTCCGTCCAGCCCAAATTTGCAGACGGCACCCCCATTGAAAATATTGAAGATGCCATTATCACTACCGGCCAGGGAACAGAAATCAAGGCCTGGGCTGCCATTGCGGATTATATTGACAGCTTTGAAGACACGGACGGGGACGGCATTTCCGATGTGCCCGCCCGTTACGGTGAGCTCCACGGCCGCAAGATTGTAGAAGACAGCAGAAATATCATAGACCTGGTAAAGAACCCGAATAAATATGCGGTAATCATTGTGACGGCAGCAGCCCTTGTGCTGGCCATTCTGCTTCTGATACTGACACGGATCATAAAGGGGATCCGCAGACGCCTGGGCGCGTCCTCAAAATGTACCTGATACCGTCCGGGAAATCCGACATTTTCCGCCGGATTTCCCGGAAATACCTTTGCTTCCCGTCCTGTCTCAGGATTCCGACAGCTCCAGAAATTCCACCTTTTCGACATTGGCAATGCCCGCATACAATTGAGTCGTATAGCGCCCGATTTTGCAAAAGTGCTCCATTACATATTTTGCCGTAAAGGGCATTTCCAGCGAGCAGATTTCCTTCAGGGAAAACCACCTGCTGATCCCTTCATTGGAAGCCGGATTCTCCCCGGCCTGCTCCTTCAAATCCGCAAAAAAGTAATAATTCTGCCTGATTTCACCCTTTGTTCTTCTCAGGGTAATATAGCGCAGTGCCAGGTTTTCAATATCCTCCGGCTTTATACCCAGCTCTTCCTGCAGTTCCCGTAATACGCAGGCTTTAGCGTCATTCAGTTCATACTCTTCAAAATGACCGCCTGCAGAGCCGGTCCACATATCATTTACCACCCGTCCTCCCTGCCTGTACAAAAGCAATACCTCTTCTCCCCGAAACAGGTAGACAGACGTCATGTTACGCAGCTTTCCTTCCATGGCTGTTTCCTGTATGTTCCTTCCGATAAAATATTTGTCTATTCCGTCGCTTCCTCTTTGCGTTCCCTCAGCTTCCTGCGAATCTCTTCCTCCAGGGACTGCGTCATCACAATCTTTACATCCTTAAGCTCCATGCCGCTCATTCCGAAGAACAGCCTGATAAAGAAGGTGTAGTGGAACAAAGGCACGGGAAACTCTATCGACCTTTTCTGCCACGTCTTCTCGGAACCTGCAATTGTCACCGTACCCGACAACTGCTTATCCTGGAATACAGACAGGGGCAGCTGGGCCAGGTCCGGAGCGTTTTCGGCCGCCCTGCAGGAAAACTCCAGCCTAAAGGTGCCTCTCTCCTTCACTGCCACCTGTATAGTAGTGGACTTGCCCTTTGCCGTATGAATCAGCGTGGGATCCACACTGGCCTCATCCCGCATTTCCACCTTCAAAAGCGCCCCCATGGCGTCGTTCTCCTGTCCGGCACACTTCTGCAATTCCCTGTCCAGCTCTGTCTCTCTGTGATTCATTCTCAGATATGCCGGTGATTCCAGCAGGAAACGGCAGATATTGGCTGCACTCCGCACAAATTCCCCCCTGGTCACATTACCCTTTTTAAGCTCCTCCATGGAATTGTCCCCGTTGGAATTACTCAGGGCGTCCCCTGTCACCATATAAAGATCATTCTGTGCCCGCACCATAGCCGCCATATTCTGAATGGAGGCAGGCCCGCCTTCTTCGTTGGCCTTTGCCCACCAGTCCGTCATGACAATGCCCGTATACCCCCATTCCTCCCGCAGGACAGTGGTAAGAAGATCATAGCTTCCTGCCGTCCAGAGACCGTTGACAGGTCCGTAGGTAGTCATAACGGAGCGGGCATTTCCCTCTTTGACCGCAATTTCAAAACTCTTTAAATACAGCTCCCGCAGCGCTCTCTCGGATACCACACTGTCCGCAAAATTACGGCTGTGCTCCTGATTATTGCAGGCAAAATGCTTGATGGTGCCGGTAACGCCATATTTGTGCATACCCTTAAGCTGTGCGGCTGCCATTTTGCCTGTCAGCAGGGGATCCTCGGAAAAGTATTCAAAGTTTCTGCCGTTTAAAGGATTCCTGTGAAGATTCATGCCCGGGCCCAGCAGGGTGTCTACCTGATTTTTGCGCAGCTCCAGTCCCTCCCACTCATACAGCTCCTCCGACAGCTTCTCGTTAAAGCTGCAGGCCAGACAGGTACCGTTTGGCATGGCAAAGGCAATGGTTCCGCAATCCATGCGGATGCCGCTGGGACCGTCGGCACAGCAGCCGGCAGGAATACCGTAATGCCCCAGCGCTTCCGTAATACCCCCAAAGGCTCCCGCCGTCCCCGGTGTTACCTTGGGAGAACACATTCCTTCCCCGCGAACGATACAGCAAAGCTCTTCCTCCGTCAGCTGGGCCAGGAACTCTTCCATGGAAACCTTCCCGCTCTCCACATCGAAAAGCTTATATCCCCTGTCTCCGGTAAATTCGCACTCCGACAGCGTTTCCAGCCGCTCCAGCCGGCGTTTGCCCGGATCCTCCGTGCGCAGAGGCGTCTGCTGCCAGGTAACCCAATAAGTACCGTCTTCCCGGGAATTTCCCGGCTTCATCCGCTCGAAAGCCGTCAGCGGCGCAAGGACTTCCTCCAGTTGTTTCAGTACCACCGTGTCACCACATACGGTATAGGTTCCGCTGCGCCGGGCGTCCCGAGCATTTTCGCCCACATAGAAGACATATTCCCCCGGCTCCAGCACCAGGCAGGATTTATGCCCTGTTATACCACTGTCATCATAAGAGGCGATGCAGGTCATGGGAATCTCGATGCTGATCTCCTGGCTCTCCCCGGGTGAAAGCTGTCTGGTCTTGGCAAATCCGCAGAGTACCCTGACCGGCTTACCCAGCACTCCCTGCGGTGCCTGGCAGTACACCTGCACTACCTCTTTCCCCGCACAGGTGCCCATATTTGCCACCTTAACATGTACGGTAATACCCTCTGACAAAGTTCCGCCTACCACCGCCCTCATATCAAAATCCGTGTAGGAGAGGCCAAAGCCAAAGGGATACAGTACCTTCTCCGGTGCAAAGGTGGAAAAATAGCGATACCCCACGTAAATGTCTTCTGCATAGCAATTTCTCACGGTATCTCCGTAATTTCCTGTGGAAGGGTAATCCGTAATATCTCTGGCAATGGTATCTGCCAGCCTTCCCGAAGGACATACATCGCCGCTGATGACATCCAGCACGCCGCTGCCGCCCTCCTGGCCGCCCTGCCAAACATAGAGCACCGCCCCCGGCCGGTATTTCTCCACCCACTTCATGTCAATGATATTGCCCACATTCAAAAGCACCACGGTTCTGGAGAATACACCGCACACCGTCTCCAGCATGTCCTCCTCCGTTTTTGTCAACAGATAGCTTCCCTCCCCCGCAAAGTTATCCTTGTCCTCCCCGGCGGTGCGTCCGATAATTATGACGGCGGTGTCGGATTCCTTTTCCGCTGCCTCGGCCAGCTCCCTTGAGACCGGCATCTCCTCCTGAAACCAGGGCTCACCGGCCCAGCCCTCCCCTGCATAAAAGGGATGGCTTTCCAGCCAGTTCCGATAAACCTTTGTCAGCTCCCCGTTCAGCGCAAAACGCCCGTCCCTTTCCAGCGCCTCCCGAATACCCGTCACATAGGCAGTATTCACCATACCCCCGGAACCGGTTCCGCTCTTATAGTAATTGAACTGGCTCCTGCCAAACAACGCAATCCTGCTGCCGCCTGGCAAAGGCAGGATATTATCCTCGTTCTTCAGCAGCACCACGCCCTCTGCCACCGCCTGTCTGGCCTTTAACCCGTACTTTTCCACCGAAAACACATTCTCACTCATATACAGCCCCTTCCCTTCTGCAGCATTTGTTCCATATATATTTTCCCCCCGATTTTATCAGCTCCAGCACCACAGAATATAATAACGACACTCCTGTCAAAACCAGGAAAATCACTCCCGCATAGCGGAAAGAATAAATAAATCCCCGGAAAAGTGACATATAAAAGAAGGTATGCACGAAAAACATATTCATGGAATACCTCCCCAGGAACACCAGGACATGGGACAGCCCCGGAATGCACGCCACGAATTCCCCCACAAACCAGCACAGGAAGAGAGCGACAGGCGCGTCCAGAATCCACAGGAAATATGTGTGCACCATGAAGTTCTGCCGGACCAGAACCGATGCCGCCAGAAGCACCAGGCTTATGACGAGCTTCCAGCCCTTTTTCAGCTTCAGGGCAAATAGCTTCTCCAGCCACTTCTCTTCCGCCGCCACCGCCCCCAGAAGCATCACCAGGTAATACCTCTCCGTGTTTTCTCCCATCTGCAGCACCGATGGCAGCAGCAGGGCAGGCACAATCAGATATTTTCCCGCTCTTTTTACCACCGGATAGATCAGGGGAATCAGGAAAATAATAACAATGGCAAGCTCCATATACCACCATGTCATGTTGAGGGTAGGGGTGTCGAAAACCTCGGCCAGCCCCAGCATGTCCAGCATTGCAAACATCCCTCCCTGCCAGCCGCCGCCGTAAAGCTTCACATAATCAAAATGAGAGAACCACAGTACGTTGACACTTACATACATGACCGCAAAGCTGCCGATCAGCTTCAGGCACCGTATACCCGCTTTCTGTAAAGACCGGGCGAAATCATATCCATCCGTCTCATCCGCCATCAGCCCCTTCGTTATACCGTAAGCGCTCAAAAAGACAAACAAAGCTACGCAGATATTTCCATAGCCGCTGAGCATCAGAAAAAGCTCCTGTGGAAAGGGCCTGTGATCCACATTCAGCGAAACAATCAGCTCCTGGGACTCAAACAAATGATAAAAGAGCATCAGCAGTATCGCCACGCCCTTAACCGCCAGAGTATCCCTTTTCTCAAATCTCGTCCCTGCTGTTTTCTTCCCGGAGGCTTCTTCCTTTCCCGAAGCCTCTCTCTTTACCTGTATTTCCGCTGCCGAAAATTCATTCTTTCTTGTCTGTATCCCCGTTTTCGGAAATTCTTTTTTCTTTGTCTGTGCTTCCTTCATCGATAATTCCTCCATTCATGACTCCGTAGAGGAACGGAATCGTAAACATAATCGGAAACGCATATCGCGGGTGCAGATAAAAGCAGGGTGCCGCCATACAGATCAACAGGCTGATAAACAGAGGAGCCAGCAGCACCCCCCTCTTTAATTTCCCCCTCAGGGCAGCTCCTGCAAGAATCAGCAAAAGCCAGGTATACACACCCACATTCTCCAGAACGGCCAGGAAAGGGACATATCCCGCAAAACGGTATACAAACAGCAATACCTTGTCCATTCCCGGAATCAGGCCTCCCTGCCGGAACAGTCCGGACTCCGCCTCATAGCGGATCGAATTCACGGCACCGGGGTCAAACCATCCGTAAACATGGGCAAAAAAAGCATCCAGATACACCATGGGATGTTTGAAAAAGCCTGCTGCCCACACCTTAAAATAGGAAATCAGCTTTTCCACACCGGAGTCCTTTAGATATAACGCCTTCACCGGATCGGAAATGTCAGGATTATAGCTTGCCGCCACCAGACCCGCATCTTGCAGCACTCCGTCTATCGCTTTCCGCTCCTCCGCCGACAGTTCATCACCATAGAGCTGCAGATAGCGTGCGGTCTGTTGAAAGGGTATGGAAAGCATCTCCCCCATACTGCCCTTCTCTGCCGACAAGCCGGCAGACAGCGCCGCATTCCCTCCCAGGCAAAGCACCAAGGGCAGCACCGCCGTACAAAGCAGCAGAATCTTTTTTCTATATACAATCACCAGAATTATGCCTGTCAATACCACCATATAAATGCCGTTGTTCCGCAAAAGCCCCACCAGCACCTGGGCCAGCACCAGCTTCCCCCACCAGACCCGGCTTCCTGCCCCGGATATTTTTTCCCCGGGCACCTGCCCCTGAATACCTTCCTTCCGGGCACTTTCCTTCGGAATACCTTCCTCTCGGATACTTTTCTCCCCAATACCTTCCGTCACCAGCTCCTCCAGCAGCAGAAGATACCATATAACAGCGGCCATAAAAGGTACGTCCTTGATGGCCGTGGAGGCAATATTGGAATACACGGGGGCAAGCCCATAGACGCATACAGCCGCCAGTCTCAGCGGATAAGATACGCCTCGCTTCGCCAGCCTTTCCGCCGTGCCTGCCAGTGCAGCCGCCAACGCGGCCGACTGCAGCAACGTGTACAGAAACAGTCCTGCATCCGCGCTGCCGGTAAGCAGTCTGCCCAGCCTGATAATGCCCCCGGCAATCAAAGTATGCAGGAGAGGATGATGTGTGGAATAGCCCGTCATTCCCAGCCCCTGCTCCACCTGTCCCAGAAAATCATAGCACAGGTTTCCCGGATAACCCAGAACAATAACAGGAACCCAGAGGATCAGCAATAAAAGAAATACATTCCGAAAGCTCTTTCCCCCCAAAAAGGCTTCCGCTTTCCCCGGATGCCAGCCTGAAACGGCCGCTCTTTGGTACAGGCCCAGAAACAGGGCAATACAATAGTGAAACAAAAGAGAATATCCCGCAAACGCCAGCAAAAAACCCGCCGCAGAGAAAATATCCCTGAAGCAGCCGCTGAAGCTTCCCCCCTGCCGATAGCTTTGCCCCACCAACAGACAAAAAGAAAACAGATATGGCAGCACTCCTTTTTTATACAGATCCTTACGCGTCTCCTGTCCCATCCAGCCCACAAAAATAAGCGCCAGCAGGAAGATCAAAAGCCCGTTCACGCTGTATTCCCCCAGCAGGCCCGTGATCTGTGCATAAAAGTAGTGCATTCCCGATTTATAGTCTGCTCTGCTTAAGGGAGCGCCATACTGCATCTGTACCGCAAATGCAATCAGGGCCGCCTGAAGAACAGCAGATAATTTTTTCCAAGTTTTCATGATAGTTCTCATTTTATCATTGAATGAGCCGATGGTCAAGCGACGGCTTCCTTTTTAAGTTTCAAAAAATATCCTTCTATTGACAATTATTAGTTACTACGATATTATGAAATAGCCATATCAAAACATATGTTAAAATTTGAACTAATCACATTATACGATACCTGCAAAAAATATGATTAAAATTATGTAAATTACTTCTATATTGTAATATACAACTCTAAATATATAAGGGAATATCGAAATCTTATTTTTGTACAGTTATAATATAATATTCATAATTTCAGTAGAAAATATTTTTTGATCACCAACATCATTATACCCAAACTCTATTTTATTAATATTTTTTGATTACAAAAACCAAAATATTAGCAATTATCTGGGAAGTAAACAGAAATTCTGATGGGAAATTTGAATAATTAATTAAAGTGCAAATGGATAAATACGGTACGAATAGCAGAGGAGGCGAGTCCATTGGGAATCTGAAAGGGATATAGCAATTGCAAAAACTTGAATTTTACAAAAAAATAAGGAGATTTTAGTATGAATACAAAGAGAATAAAATTTGCGATCTTTTTGAGTCTAATTTTTACAACGCTGATTCCTGGCACTTGTGTTTCAGCCAATGTCAATCAAGCGGACTCATATAACCCTGAAAAGGAAATCTTGGAAATTATGGATGAAGAAAGATCATTATATTTAACAGATCTGGCATTTTATCGTGAGGCAGCTTCAAAAGGATTATCTTTTGAAGAGTTATTGCATCAAAAAGCAATGACTACGTATCAAAACAGGGTAAAGATGCGCACTATAGCATCAGTTTACGATTTAGGAAATAATGGAAATAACGTATACACAACTATCCCTCTTATTAAGCAGACAAGCAGTTATAATTGCGGCCCAACTTCGGCGTTACAAGCATTGTACGGCATGAAACGTCAATCGTCTGTACAAGGAAATACGGACGCGGAAAAAATAACAACTTTAATGAACGAATGTGGAACTGATAAATCAGGTACCATGGTTTATAAAATGGTCGAAGTATTGAATAACCATTCAGATTTATTTGATTATAAATATACGAAGGGGACTTCGATGACGGAGACAGAATTTCAGGGAAAAGTAGAAACTAGCTTATTTTATAATATGGCACCTATTCTTCATGCACGTACAGAATACCTGACGTCGTATTACAAAGGACATCGCTCGGGACATTACATTGCGATATGCGAGGTCGACAGGGTCAATAAGACAATTAGAGTGAAGGATTGTAATAATAATGAGGAATATTATGGGGTACATGTTGTCAGTGTTACCGAAGCCTATCAATCAATAACCGAGAGCAAGGAATCCGAAAGATACCTGATTCATATGAGTTATTGAGCTATAGGAAGGAATGCCTTATGAAAAGAGTAGTATATCGAACAGTATTACTTCTGCTTTTGCTGCTTCCTGGCTTGAGCGGCTGCGGTTTGAGAAAGGCGGGAAACAGGGATTATACCCTGGAATCTACCGAAGCGGTCACTCTTCCTTTTCCGGGTAATGCGGTAGAAACATCCAACCTGTTAAAGGAGAAGTGTACTGTTTGGAAAAGTAATTATTCCCAGGAAAAGGCGGAACTCTATGAACAGGCGATCGCTAATGGCGAGTGGGAGACCGAGCCATATACATTTTATTCAGTGTGGGACTGCGCCGCAAATAAAAATGGAGCGTATTATGTGCGGGAATGGGATGAATTGATGGCGCAGAATCCTTACGCTTACCAAATTTACCGTCATAATGAAGAAAAAGAGGACGATTCGCTGCTCTATGAAGCACCTGAAGTTTACCTGTTGAATGAATTCTATGCAAATGACTCCTGCCTGTATTGGGTAGAATACAAATTTGATCCGGACGAGTACTGGGTTATGCAGTATGATTTAGCAACGGACGAGGCGAAATGCCTTGCAGTCAGGCCAAGCGGGGAATGGTATGAGATATGTCTTTCAGTCAATAACAACTATGTAACCTGGTATGATCACAACAAAGACGGATCCGTAAACATTGCCGTTTATAACGTACAGGATCAGGAGCTGGAAGTTATACAGGATGAATCCATCATCAAGTATATGCCGTATGAAAGACTTCCGGTTATAGATGGGGGCATTACCTATTTTACCGGGGATAAAGAAGACCGGATATTTGTCAACCGCTACCAGCTTGATACAAGGATATGCACGCGGCTGCTCCTGGGAAATAAGTCGGTATGGCCCAAGCTGGCGGGATGCTTTTCTGATTCCGCCTTCCTTGGTTGGTACACAGATTATTCCACAGGAACCTACTATTTTTATAATATGGAAAATGGGGAATTATGGTGCCTGGAGTCTTCGAAAGATTTGCGTATCTTTTCCGAATGCCTGTTGGACGGTAAGTTCTGTTTCTATAATTCCGCAAATGAAAAGATATATACTTACGATCTGACGACACAGGATGCTATGTATCAGGTTCTTCCTGACACCGGGCTTTTGACGCCCTGCGACGACGAACTATACATAAAAGCACTGGGCGGCAACGGATATACTATATACAACATACAATATACAGCTAAATGAAAGCGACATTATAACTCAGGCAATTGAAAAGTGGCCGAAGCTGTTCCAGACAGGAATCCCTTTACATTTCCATAGCGGTCTTTCTATAAGAAATTCCGGTTAGAAATAACCGGAATTTCTTAATACCCTGTATTTTCCTCTTTACATCTCCGCCCGCAGCTTCGCCCCCAGGGCCATTTTGGACACCGGCGCCTTATACACCGCCAGGGAAATCAGATACTGCAGGAAGCCGCCGGCCAAAATTATCACCACCCCCAGGACCAATGCCAGCACCCATCCTGCCCAGGTTCCGTCTGCAGGCAGGATCCCTGCCGGCACCCAGTTTGAGCTAAAATCATATATAAAGAAAAATGCAATAAAAAACAGAATTGTGGAAGTATAAAAGTATTTATAGCAGGCGCCGTAATACACCATGACGATTCCTGAAAGAATCGCAGCGGCTATCAACTGCATGGCAGCACTATCTATTGCCTCCGGATGAAACAGGCATGTGATCCCCAGGATCACCGCGCTGAACAAATATCCCGCCATCATCAGAGTAACGCTCATAGCTGCAGGAACCGAAGTCTGCAGCCTCCTTTTCTGAGGAGAGGTCTGCACCAGATTGACCGCATTGACAGTAGAAAGCATCTGCAGGAGAAACATTGCCACCAATGACATGAAATAGCCTCCCGGAAGAGGAAAGTTATGCTCCCCGGTCATTCCTCCCACGATGCAGGACAGGATACAAAAGAATATGCCAATCACCAGCAGAACTGCACTGGCGATATAAGTAAGCTTTGCGGCATGCCCGTATTTCATCATCTTAAACCCTAATTTCAGATTATTTATCATAATAGCTTCCCTCCACCTTCAACATTGCGATCTTTACCGCCAGGATACTGAACCCCGCACCCAGGATTGCCAAGGCAATATCCGCCAGAATCACCGGAAGAAATCCCTCGGCAGCAATCAGAAAAATCACCAGTCCGGCAATAGCCTCCACGTAGGCCGCCAGCAGATTTACCCATAAATAGCTGAAAAACCTGCACAAAAAGATTCCCAGCACCGACAAGGTATATATCAGCAAGGCGGCAAGCAGTACCTCCCAAGGACCCAGCTTTGTCCGAACTCCTTCTCCGGCAGTAAAAATGATTGTAAACAGCCAGGATGCGCCGGCAATTACCACAAGATAGACAAAACGTCTCACCAAATCCAGAATCAGGGCATTTTTCATAATCTGCATTCCTCTGGCCGAGGTCTTGAGATAATCTATTTTCTGCGAATTCTTCTCCTGAATGCCTCCCAGATACCAAATATCCGACATCACCTCCGCCATAATCAGCAGCATGATATACGCCGGCATGGCACTGCCCCGAAAAAACACTGCAGCCATGAAATCCACCGCCAGCAGAAAGACCGGCAGCACGAACAGCATGACAATTTTATATCCCCTGGTGGCAAACACCAGATAGCTTCTTATTTTATCTTTCATTCTACCCTCCATGTCACAGCTCGTGAAGCTTTAGAAATTCCAAGTCAGCATGCTGGCTTTGCGAAGCAGCAAAAACCCCTGCAAATCCGTGCGCATCCGCCGGAGGCTCTTAAGGAAGCAATGATTTCATCAGCGCTTCCTCAGAACTCCCCTTCACACTGCCCGCCCTTCTCAGCGGCTCAGTTTAAGACTGGTATTAGCCTTCATTACCGCTACACTGATCTGGGACAGGGTAGGCGTCTCCACGGAAATATCCATACCCGCCAGCCGGTCCAGCTTATCTGCAAGGCAGATGCCCTCGAACCCGTAAGAGCTCTTTGACATGGTATACAGTACTTTCCCGGCTGCCTCCCCATCCCCGGCTTCACCCTTTACCAGCAGATACTTTTCCTTCAGATCCTCCACAAACCCTTCCTCCACAATGTTTCCGTGCTCCAGAATAACGGCATAATCCGTTACATTTTCCATGTCGGCAATATTATGGGTGGAGAAGAATACGGAGCGTTCACCGTTCCCCTGCTCCAGGTACTCCCGGATAATGTCGCAGAGCTTGTCGCGCATCAGCGGATCCAGCGGGGAAGCAGGTTCATCCAGGATCAGCAGTTCCGTGTCCCTGGCAAGCACCGTGGCCAGCATCAGCTTCATTTTATTTCCGTCCGAAAGCTCCTTTACGTTCTTCCTCACCTTCACGGGAATACTCAGCTCCTCACAGATGGCCTCAAACCTGTCCCGGTGGAAATTGTCAAACAGAAGCTCACTGATTTCCGCCACCTGGGCGGCACTCCAGTGAGGAAGAAAGAAGCTGCTGGGGCCGGTATAGCCGATCCGCTCCTGCACCTTGCCGTCGGAAAGCTTCTCCTTCCCGTCAAAATAGCTGACCTCCCCATTAAAGTCCAGCCGAATCCCCGTCAAAAGGTTCAGCAGGGTCGTCTTGCCCGCGCCGTTCTCGCCGATCAGCGCCGTGGCAAAGCCTCCCGGAATCTGCAGCTTGGGTATGGAAAGCTCAAAGCCCTTAAATTTCTTTTGCAGATTAACTGCTTCTATTACACTGTTTGTCTTCATCATGTCCTCCATTCTCCATTTCAGGAAAGCCTCTGGAGCGCCGTCAGCGTCTCCTGCAGCTCCCGGTCAGTCAACCCGGCGATCTTCGCAGCCCGAATTGCTTCCGTAAGCGCCTCCTCCACCCTGCGCATATGCTGCTCCCTAAGCATTTCGCTGTCCTGGGCATTGACATAAAAGCCCTTGCCCTGGGCGGCGGTTACAAGCCCTTCCGCCTCCAGCTGCTCATACGCCTTCATTGTGGTAATAACGCTGATCTTCAGGTCCTTCGCCAGCCCCCGGATAGAAGGGAGATAGTCTCCTTCTTTCAGCTTCCCCGCAAGAATATCGGTCCGCATCTGATCCGCGATCTGCTGATAGATCGGTACTCCGGAATTTTGTAATAGTTTCAAGGCGGCCACTCCTCTCTGTTTATATGTTATATATACACCATAATCAGTTAAATGTCAACAGATTTGATGCAAAAATTCCCGGGAAAGGATTTCTTACTTCTCGACATTCCTTAGTAAATGTAGTATACTGCTTATCGAATTACACAGGCGATCGTGTGGGGCTGCATCTGTCCCGGCAGACGAAAGGAAACGTTACTTTATGATGAAGAAAAAGACTTTGACAATAGTAGCCGCGGCAGTCACGGCGTTATCCCTGACTGCATGTCAGAAAGCCTCTTCCGGCAGTCCCGACAGCAGGGCCAGTGCCGCAGGTAACGGTTCCGATTCCCTCGCCCTGCCTGCGAAGGCTCAGGAGCCGGAGGAAGGGGAACCCCCTGCCATCAATCCGGAAGATGTGCTTGACAACGATACCACGTATGAGCTTTATAATGCCTACATAGACATCAGCAATGACCTGGTAGGACGGCTCAATGATTCCCTGAACCGCTATTTTACTTATGTGGATTTTGATACCGGGTTCCGGCTTCTGGAGGAAGACGGAAATTATTACGATTGCTATTCCGTATCCGGCCCGCAGCGGAATGTAACGGATGCTTATGAGCTGGTCAGCAACAAGACAGATAAGGACGAGCTGGATCAGGCTTTTCTGGATATGTATCCTTCCATCAGCGCTCTGATCAAGGCGCTCACGGACATTTATGAATATACCGACCAGAAAACCTTCCTGGAGGATAACTATGCCAAATCCCAGGAACAGCATACCGCTCTTCTCAGTGTCCTGGAGGAGTACTATAACACCGGAGAGGTATTCCGTACCGCCCTTCTGGAGGTTGCGGATGAGCTTCACCAGGAAGATCTGGAACAGATGAAGGCCGACGGCTATGAGGTGCTCTATTCCCTGAACATGGTAATTGACCTGGCGCAGAAAATCCAATCGGAATTGTATGAAGAAGAGGCCTGGGATGAAAATATCCTGGATATGGATCTGACAAAAATACAGCCATTGTATGATGATTTTTCCTCCTATGTGGAGGCCGTAGCTTCCTATGCCAAAAACGATGAAGCTTTAAATGCCGAGGGCTTTTATTCCGCATCTTTGTCCATGTTTGTAATACACATGAACGATGCCCACTCCTCCATTTCCAAGGTACTGGAAAAGGTAAAGGCAGGCGAAGCCCTGAGCGAATCGGATCGGATGATTACCATCGCCGGCCAGTGCAATCTCACGGCATTTTCCACAGGGGTATCAAATATGGTTTCCGCCTATAACAGCCTGATTTCATATTGACCTTCATGATTCCGCTCCGCAAGGCTTAAATCTGCGGGGGATATGCCGCATCCGGCGGCACAGGGCTTTCCCGAAAATGCAGAGGCTACCGTATCCTCGCTGATACGGCAGCCTCTGCTGCTTAGTAACGGTATTCCTTTGTCTGATAAAGATAATTCTGCATTTTACTGTCCCGACCGTAAGTAGTCGTTCTACAGTCCACAACGTCCGCCTTGCTTTCCTGGGTGCTCTCTTCCAGAATACTGGCAAAAAGATTATCCGCCCCTTTCTTTTTCAAATCGGAGGACGTCTCCCGACGCTCGTCGCGCCTTGTCTTTGAGACACCGGTAACAGCCGTAACTGAAGCCACCATGAAAATACCTGAAAATCCGTTTACCATATTATTCCCTCCCTGGAATGCGTATTTCAACAGTGTCAGTTTACTTCTGTTATATATTTCGTATAAATTGTCAGAAAACTTTAGGATTATTATAAAAACATTTACGCATAGTACTGGGCCTGGGCCTTCCAAAGCTCATAATACCTGCCTCCTTCATCGGCCAGCAGCTCTTCATGGGTGCCAAGCTGGACGATCCGGCCCTGGTCAAACACCGCAATCCGGTCACAGAAGCGGCAGGAGGACAGCCGGTGGCTGATATAGATTGCCGTCCGGTTTCCCACGATTTCATCAAAGCGGGCGTAGATCTCTGCCTCGGCAATAGGATCCAGTGCCGCCGTAGGCTCATCCAGAATGATAAAGGGAGCATCCCTGTACAACGCCCGGGCCAGGGCAACCTTCTGGGCTTCCCCTCCGGAAAGATTCACGCCGTCCTCATCAAAGTCCTTGTACAACGGAGTTTCCAGTCCCTTTGGCATCTCGTTATACCGCTCACCAAAGCCCGCCTGCCTTAACAACCGTTCTGCCTTCTCCTGCTCCCATTCCGCCGCCGACGCCACATTATTTCCCAGAGGTACGGAAAGCAGGTTGTAATCCTGGAAGACCACGGAAAAGAGCTCCAGATACTGCCTGTAGTCATACTTGCGGACATTAAAGTCATTCAGGATGACCTCTCCCTCCGTGGGATCGTACAGACGGCACATCAGCTTGATAAACGTGGTCTTGCCGCTGCCGTTCCTGCCTACCACCGCCAGCCGCTCGCCCGCTCTCAGGCTTAAGTTAATATCTTTCAGCGCATCCTCCTCGCTGCCCGCATAACGGAAGCTCACATTCCGGAACATGATTTCAAACTGCCTGTCGCTGCGCTTCTCCACTGCCAGGCTGCCCTGATACATATCATTTTTTATGTCAAAATACTCCAGATACGTCTTCAGGAAGCGCCGATTGGTCTTTAACATGGCAGTCCTGGTAAAAAGATTCCCCACACAGTTTATCAGCCCTTCCAGGTAGCCCACATATTTGATGACGCTCCCGATGGGAAACGCTCCCAAAATACAGTACAGGCAGACGATCAGACACGTAAACAGCTTGATCAGCCTGAAAAAAACGATCTTCGGAATGGAATACAGAAAACTCTTTTTATCAACTGTGCCAAATATTTTAAGGTGCTCGTCATTCAGTTTCTTTTCCAGCCGATTCAATAGCAGCTGCTGCCGGTATATACGGTTATCCATCCCCTGAATCCTGGTGCCTGCGGAAAACTGGTTCTCCCACAGCATCTGCTCCCCTGTCTTATCCCAGTAGGCCGCTGCTTTTCGGTTTGCCACATTGGCAAAAATGATTGCCGCCGCCTCCACCCCGAGCACCAATAAGAACAGCAGAAGCCCCAGCCACTGAAAGGACGCCCTCACCATCAAAGTCACCATTTCCACCGTTAAGATCAGCGAAAAGGCCAGTTTCATCAGATCGTCCATGAGCCATTCCACCTGCCAGCGCATATTCGTAACGCCATAACCGTTGATCCAGCTGTTTTCCACGATCTTTCGCCGCAGCTGGCGGATTTCCGGATTTTCCAGTTTATCATAGTCCAGGGACAGGGTCTTTTTATAAAAGGCCAGGGCCTGATTGTTTTCCAGCGTTTCCAGGGCATTTATCGTGGCCCTGCCCAAAAATGCCCCCGCAATGCGTGTAAACAAATTTACCAGCAGGGTGACTGCCGCCAGCAGGTATATTTCTTCCTTTTTCCGCCCCTGATAGAGCGCCGTTACGATTTCGGCAGACATCCAGAGATTAAAATAAGGTGAAAAATTCCTCAGCAGAGTTTCCAGTCCTTTTAAGGGAAAATAGGCCCGGTGAAAGCCGTGATACATTTTCAGAGCTCTCCATGTGACATTCTTCTTCATTGCTCTGCCCCCCCTTCTTCCGGCTCGGTTCCGTTTTCCTTATAATATTTACTCTGTACCTCAAACATTTCCGCATATCGCCCGTTCCGCTCCATCAGTTCCTCGTGGGTGCCGCTCTCCTGAATTGCGCCGTCCTCCAACAGGATGATACGGTCGCAAAAGCGGGTGGACGCAAAACGATGGGAAATATAGACAGACGTCCTGCCGGCCGTCAGCTCCCGGTACTGGAGATACAGATTGTTCTCCGCAATGGGATCCAATGCTGCCGTGGGCTCATCCAGGATGAAAACGGCGCCGTTCTTGTAAATCGCCCGGGCCAGGAGCAGCTTCTGCATCTCCCCGCCGGAAAAGTCCACGCCGTCTTCATAGATCCCCTTCATCAGATGAGTATCCATTCCCTTTGATAATGCCCTTACCTTCTCGTAAATCCCCGCTGCCTTCATGGCTGCTTCTGCATCCTCCCGGGCCGTGGGCCGCTCCAGGTCACTGCTGGCCACGAATTCAAAGCAGGTGAAGGCAATAACTCTGACCTCCTGGAAAACTGCGGAAATCAACGAGTAGTATTCCTCGATGTTATATTCCTGAATGTTCCTGCCTCCCACCAGGATTTCTCCCTCCGTGGGCCGGTACATCCCGCAAAGCAGCTTGACAAGGGTGGTCTTGCCGGCGCCGTTGACCCCTACCAGTGCCAGCTTTTCCCCGGCTTTTATCTTAAGGTTGATGCCCTTTAAGGTATCTTCCTCCGCTCCGTCATACCGGTAGCGGACATTCTTCAATTCTATTTCCACAGGCGTTTTCGGCAGCGGCGCTCCCGGTCCGTGGCGGAAGCAGCCGGGATAGTCAAAAAATTCCCGATAGCACGCAATCTTGTCCGCCCTGGTATTCAGGATTGCCACATCTCCGATAATACCCTGCAGGAATCCTGCGATTCCCCCTACCAGTCCAAAGTAGAACACAAAGTCTCCCACGGTAATGCCGCCCTGAATCAGAGCCCCGATCAGCACCAGGTAGGCCGCACCGTTCTGCACAAACGTCATCAGCCCTGACACCACGGATGCCCAGAAGCCTCTCAGATTACAGCGCCTGTTCCACAGGAGGATATATGCCTGATAATCCTGCATCATCTTTTCCAGCCACCTGTCCAGACCATACAGCTTAATGTCCTTTGCCTTGGAAAAATCTTCCGAAATTCCGCTGAAATAGTCCTTTTTCCGGGTCTCCTTCTCCCAGAGGTGCTTGTGTTTCTCATAATAAGCCGGCTGCCAGCGGGTGGTAAAATACGCGCTCACAGACACCGCTGCCGTAACGGCAAACAAAACCGGATCCAATGCCGCCAGGAGAGACGCATAGGTCACAATACCGCAGAGATGGATCAGGGCCTGGGACAGATCCTTGCCGAAAAATTCCGGGGCACAGTTTCCCTGACAGGCATCCTCCCAGGCATACTGGGAAATTCGTTTGAACTCCTGCTTCTCCGTATTCTCGTAATCCGTCCTGTAATTGGAAAACTCCGACATCCGGGACTGATAGATACCCGTAGGATAGTAATGCCAGACGGCCTGACTCAGCTGGGCAAGCTTATCCAGCAGCTCCATCACCGTAAGCACCGCCAGAAAAGACACCGCCAGCACCGCCAGACGCCCAAAAGACGTTCCCCCGCCGATACTGTCAAGCAGCTGCTTTGTAAACAGCGATTCTGCCAGAGGCAGCAGCACCGCAAAGGGCACCACCGCAAAGATTGAGAGCACAAAGCCCCTGTTAATGCCCCAGAGCTGCCCCATGGCCCAGGAAAGGCACCCTGGCCTGGAATATTTCCGTTTTTTCTTTTCCATATCCTCCACACCTTTCTTTATCGTCTGCATTGCCCCCGCACAGGTACTTTATACCGGTGCAGAGGTGTCACTGTATCATAGTATCAAATCCGGATAAAAAAAGCGCAGTTTGATACCAAATGACAAAAAAACGGTATCAACTGCACTCTGTCGCTTCTTCCCACTGGGGAAGCAGGATTTCCGTGGAAAAGGCATTGTCCTCGGAAGCCCTGGCCACGTAACCGCCATTCTTTTTCACCGCCTCGTCCAGACGGCGAAGCCCCAGACCGTGGCCCGCCCCCTTACTGCTGGCAAAGCTCTTCTTTTTCTTTCCCCCGGCAGTATTTGTGAGGGCCAGGTAAAGGTAATTTCCCTTGATTTCCATATAAAGCCGGATCAGCCGCTCCGGGGGCGGAAGCTCCATACAGGCATCCATGGCATTGTCCAGCAGATTTCCCAGAATGATGCACAGGTCTACCGCCGGAGTGGTAAGGCTCACCGGCACTCTGGCCTCCGCCTTCACCCGGATTTCCCTTTCCACCGCCAGAGTAAGCTTACTGTTTAAAATGGCGTCAAGCATCCGGTTTCCGGTCTTAATCACTGTCTCCACGTTAGTCAGATCATCATCCAGCATACTCAGGTAATCCTGTATTTCCTCCAGCCGTCCGTCCGCCGCATACACCTTCATGGCCTGGATATGATGTCGGTAATCATGTCTCCAGCCCCGCATTTTCGTGTACATGTTCTCTACCTCGGCATAATATTTCTGCAGGATTTCCTGTTCGAAGGCAGTGACTCTTTTTCTGATCAGCCTGTCAAATAGCATATAGTCCCTCCTATAAATAGCGGATCAGTGCCGCATGCACCTCACTGTACAGTCCCCTGCTTACGGGAATCACATCCCCGTTTGCCATGGTGATTTCCGTGCGGGCGATCTTCCGGATATATTTCAGTCCCGCTATATAGGAGCGGTGCACCTTGAAAAAGGTATCGTCCAGCTGCTCCGCGAATCTGCCAAACGCCATCCTGGTGCGCAGGCTTCCCTGTACCGTATGCACATTAACATACACCTTTTCCGCTTCCACATATAGTATATCCGCCAGGGGGATCTTAATCTCGCCCTCCTGGGTGGAAATCAGCACGGAGCGCTGCCTCCAGGCCAGGTTCTGTACTGCCCTGTCCAGCACGGGACAAAGCTTGTCCCCATCCACAGGCTTTATCAGATAATGAAGTGCCGACACGTCAAAGCCGTCGCCGAAATATTCATAATACCCCGTGACGAAAATAATCTGCACGGCTGTATTTTCTCTTCTCACCGCTTTCGCCAGCTCCGTCCCGCTCATGCCCGGCATCTCCACATCCAGCAGCAGAATATCAAAATCCTTCTGTTCCTCATAATCGAAGAAGAACGCCTTCGCATCCGGATACTGCCGTAATCTCAGCCCATGACGGTTTTCCCTGGCCCAGGCTGATATGATTTCCGAAAGATAATTTCTCTGATCGTTATCATCGTCACAGACCGCTATTTTTAATTCCATAGATACCTCCCGGCCCCTGCTTTCTCAAAAAAGACCACTGCATTTCAGCAATGGTCTTTCATACATTTATTGATCTCACGCCTGTTCTTCGCTATTATCACCGGGAGTCTGAGCGCCTCCATCCTTAGGCGGATGATGGGGATGCGCTCCGATCACTTCTATGGCAGTAACCACTACCGAAAGAATTTCTGCTTCTACCTGCGCCGAGGAGGTATCAAACCGGTGAAGGATAACACCGGTACTGGTACGAGCGTATTTGGGCTGCAGGCGGTTCAGGGCGTATGTTGCCATGTCCAGCCTGCAGTCAATACAGGAGCAGATATGCGGCATAGTAGGCAGGATACTGTTAAGCGCCTTCTCCACATTGTCTTCCATTAAATTCTTTAGTCCTTCCATCTCCATTCCCCCGTTGTACACAAGTCTATTATTTATTTTACAACTTTTTGGGGATGGAATCAATCTCTATTTTGCCACTTATTCCGCCAAATACATCTTCAGTCCGTCTTCGATCTTTCCGATGGTCTCCTCCAGGGACTGGCTGTCTTTAAAATATCCGTACAGGCAGTCGGTCAATACCTCCTGTACCTTTACGTCTTCCCTGACCGGAGTATCAAGAGACCTGCAGATGTCAAGAAGCCGCCCTGCCGTCTCTTGGGAATAGGCCTTGCTTGTGAAATCAATGTAGCCGCCGTCATCCGCCTCAAGCATTATTGCTGCCGTCATATTTGAACGATCCTTTTTGGCCTGTTCCTCCAGGGAATGGCTGTTTACAGGAAACCCTCCGTTATAATCCATATCCTGAACCTCCTGAGACAACGCAAACCGCAGGAAATCCCTGGCAGTGTCCTTGTATTTGCCCTTGGAGCAGATACCAATCTGCCCGGACGGGGTAAAGCTGTTTTCAAAGGCGGTAAAATCTCCCTTGATATAATCCACAATGGACATGGGGAACATACAATCTGTAAAGCCGGTTGCTTTGTTCACGGCAAACTTCGCCTGCGCGGCAAGCTCCCACATGCCATAGCTGATTTCATTTTCCTGCCGCTGATCTATAACGCCGCAGTTATCGGCAATCTCTTTCAGATACCCCAGATATTTGCCCAGGGCCTCTTTATCCAGCTGTTTGTCACGGACAATCTTGTCACAGAAATAGGGGTAAAACAGTTCCACCAGCTCCGCTGCCGTCTTGTCACCCATATAGCTGTAATCCGCCTGAGAGAGGAACTTTGCCAGGGCCTCCATGGTACGCATGCTTTCCACGGGTATATCCCGGCCCATTGCCAGGTCAAAGCCAAACTGCAGGGGTACTACATACCGTTTGCCGTCCTCCCTCACATAAGGGCTCATTATATTAGTCAGCAGGTCTCCCCCTTCTTCCAAAGGCTTTACCACATCGTCAATATTCTCCAGCAGACCCTTGGTGATATAGGAATCCATATTTAAATGATCCAGCGAAAGAATATCCGGCGAGTCGTCACTTAAGAGCATGGTATTCAGCTTCTTGTATATGGCATCGTAATCCGGTGCTTTATAATAATACAAAGGATATTCGCTTTCTATCTCAATCAATACCTCGGGATGTGCCTTATGATACATGATTGCCGCCTGCTCCAGCAGAGAGTTTTCATAGACCGTATACAGCTTCAGAACCTGTGTTACTTCAGAAACCGCATCAGGGTCATACTCGTAAAATCTCAGCTTCTGCTCCGCCTCCGTTTGGAAAAGCCCATAGATACCGCCGTTTTCCAAAGCCGCAAAGCCCACACACCAGCAGCCTGACATGGAAAAATCCGTCTCCATACCCGGAATCAGCTCTTCCCATTCTCCTTCCGGCTTACCGTCCGGAAGCCGGAAAATGCCGTCCTTACCGGCGGCAATAAGCGTACCGTCCTTTAAGACATCCAGAAAATAACTTCCGCCGCCGCCAAAATTCACTACCTCCTCACTGGTATCCCCTGCCGGAAAGGGAATCAGCTCTGCCCCCTCTCTGCTGCCGCCTTTCCGTTTTTCAATCCAGGCATTACTACCGTCTGAGTAACAAAGATAAATATTTTCCCCGTCCGTTACCACATTGACATCATAAAAAACGCCGTCATTAGAATCGCTCTCCACTACGGAACCGTCCTGTCCTGACAATATATCCACAAAATCATAGGAAAGAACCGCCAGGCTGCCGTTATCCAGCACTGTCAGCCCCTGAACCATCTCATAGCTGCTCCAGTCGTCGTTTTGGACCTTCCACTTTTCCGGGGTAATTTCCTCTGCCCCGTGGTCCGTCTCCTTCCACAGGCGGCCCCGGAAGGATTCTTCCCCCTCTGCAATATATCCGGCGTAAAGATAGTGTACTCCGTCAGCACCCATGACCAGCTTCGTATCAATCCACTGCTCGTCCGGCAGTTCTATGGTCTTCAGCCAGTCTCCGGTTACCTCCGTGAAAGTACCGCCCTCATACGCCCATTCTCCCAGAAGGGTTTTCCCGTCCTCGTCCTTTGTGGCAAACAGGTGCAGGGTATCCTCCCTCCCATACATCTGTATGACAGACCATCCTTCCAGTTCCCCGGGCAGTGCTATGGATTTTTCTACGTATCTCCCCTTTTCTTTCTCCGTCTTCCCTGACACGCTGCCGCTCCCCGGTCCCGACAGGTTTTCGTTCCCCGATCCGTCCTTCCCACAGGCTCCCAGCATACCTGTCAAAAGTCCCAACGCCAGCAATGCCGCCAGCAGTTTACCGCTTTTCTTCTTTCTCATTTTCTGTTACTCCTTTTCTGAAATCTATCGTTGTGCCCATAGAATAACAGGGAAATGTCAAACCCTTGTGTCCGACATGTGCCTAAGTTGTAAAATAATTCACCCGCAGCCCCACAGCGGCAGAAAGCGCCTGTAAGGCGCGCGGCTTTGCCAATGGCGGTGTTGAGCGAAACCGGCAGCTTATGAATGGCATGGTTTTAGGAACGCCACTCTGAAAATGACGTCACCGGAGCATATTGACTATTTTCGTATTGTGCTATATTGTTTTAATAACCTGAAAAAGAGGGAGGCGAAATCTTTGTCTGATATTCTGATCGTGGAAGACGATGGCGCCATAGCCGACCTGATCTGCATGAATCTGGATTCGGAAGGGTATTACTGTATCTGTGCCCGGGACGGCCTTGAGGGTATGCGCGCGCTGGAACAAAAAAGCTTTGACCTGATCCTGCTGGACATAATGCTGCCGGGACTGGACGGCTACACTCTGCTGGACTATATCAAGCCTACGGGCACGCCGGTAATATTTATTACCGCCATGGGCGCCGTGGAGGATCGAATCAGGGGCCTGAAAGCCGGTGCCGATGATTACCTCACAAAACCCTTCCAGGTAGGCGAGCTGCTGGCAAGAGTGGAGGCTGTATTGAGAAGGCGAAAGCCGGACAGCGAACAGCTGCGGCTGGGGGATGTCACCCTTCGCCTGGATTCCAGACAGGTGGAAAAAAACGGCTGTCCCGTCACCCTTACTGCCAAGGAATTCGACCTTTTGGCGGAGCTTATACAGCACAAAAATGTGGCTCTTCACCGGGACCGCCTTTATGAAAAGGTATGGAAGGAGCCTTTCGTGGGAGAGACACGGACTCTGGATTCGCATATTCAGCGGCTGCGGAAAAAGCTGGGCTGGGAAGACCGGATTAAAACCGTCTTTCGCATAGGTTACCGTCTGGAGGGGTAGTGTGAAATGAAGCTGTTTACGAAAATCTTTCTGCTGGGCATGCTGGTATTCGGTCTGACCTTTTCTGCCGCAGGATACTTTCTGCTTCATTATTCTCTGGAAAGCAGCCTGGCAAGGGAATCCGAATTTGCTTTAAAACAATATCAATATGATAAATTTACCGTTCAATCCGCCATGCTGACAGCTACGTCCGTCACGTTTTCCCTGGAACAAAGTAATGATTTAATACCGGCAGGTTTTAAGATTTATACCATACGGGATTCCGTTTCGGAAGAGCTTATCCTACAGGATAAGGCTCAGGAAACGGGACTGTTTCAGAATCTGGCTTCGGAACTCAGCGTTCCGGCAGCCTTTTACGAAGAAGACGGATCTCTCCTGTACTCCGGCATTTCCCATCTGGATTCCGGCTTTTTGGACACTCTCACAGAGAACGCCCATACCTGGCAATTCTGCGCCGGGAAGGACGGCGGCTCCATCCTGGTTGGCAGCGCTCTGCGGCAGGAAGATATATCTGAGGACAAAGACGGCGGGCAGCTTCTGTATTTTATTACCCAGCGGGACATCAGCAAAACCCTGGCACAGCAGAATGTACTGCGGCAATACTTTCTACGCTGTTATCTGGTTGCCATGTCGGCAGGCACGGTGCTGTTAATGCTTTTATCCGCTTTCCTCACCCGTCCCCTGAACAAAATGTCCGCGGTCGCTTCCAGAATGGCAAAGGGCAATTATCGGGAAAGGCTTTCCCGGAAAGGGCAGGACGAAATCGGCATTCTGGCGGAAAGCTTTAATCGGATGGCGGATGCCGTGGAAGAAAAGATCGACCAGCTTGCAAAGTCCGCCCGGGAAAAGGAAGATTTTGTGGCAAATTTTGCCCATGAATTAAAGACTCCCCTCACCTCCATCATTGGCTATGCAGATACCATCTACCAAAAGGAATTATCCCGGGAAGAGATCCGCAGGGCCTCCTGGTATATCTGGAACGAAGGCCTGCGCCTGGAGGCCCTCTCTCTGAAACTGATGGAGCTGACAGTACTGGGCAGACAGGATTTCCCTCTCACGGAGCTGCCCGCCGACGAACTGCTGCAGGATGCGGCAGAAGGCCTGGCCCCGCTTTTTACGGAAAAAAAGATTGATTTCCTGCTTCAGGCAGAGCATTCTTATGTATTGGCAGACTATGATCTCCTGAAAACACTGCTGATTAATCTGACAGATAACTCCATAAAGGCAGGCGCCTCCCGCATAGAGCTGTCCGGTCACGCAGACGAAGACGGCAGGCACTATCTTATCCGGGTCAGGGACAATGGCTGCGGTATGGAGCCGGAGGAGCTTTCCCGAATCACGGAGGCCTTTTACATGGTGGACAAGGCCCGCTCCAGAAAACAGCACGGCGCCGGTCTTGGACTTGCCCTTGCCGATAAGGTGGCGGGCCTGCACGGAGACAGACTTCATTTTGAAAGTCTGGTGGGAGACGGCACCACCGTAAGCTTTTCTCTGGACATTCCGCCCGCAGAGCCGGAGGATCCGGATAACAAAGCCGCAGACGGGACGGCCGTGGAAGATCCGGCCGGAAACGAGCTGGCCACAGACGAACTGACTGCAAGAGAGGAAAGCATTGAATAAACGGCAAACGGAGGCATCTTTGTGAAATCACAAAAAAAACAACTCACTCCAACAAAAAGGCATGGCGTATATCTCATCAATTTCCTGGGAATTCTGGCCGCCCTCATGATCGCCTTCGGCGGACTGTTTCTGGTACAGGGCGGACTGGCCAGGGAACAGGAAAAGCTTCTGGCTGCCGGCGGTATGGTGGAACTGCCCCCCCCAATGACGGCAATTGAAATAACGGAGGCCGGAGATACCATCGTCAATACCCTGCTGACCGGGGAGGAGCTGTTGCAGATTGCAGCAAGCCTGGCAGAACCGGTGGATATTCGTCTCCATGAGCCTCATCAGGGACAGCTTTCCATGTCTCAGGCTGTGGAATGTGCCCGGACCTGGCTGGAGGATTTCCTGATGCCCCTTCTGGGAATAACCGGCTCTTCCTCCCCGCAATACAGGACGGCCTGCTATCTCTGGACGCCGGAAACCGGGGAATCGGATCAGGAGTCCCGGCCCTGGCTCAGCTATTGGTCCGTAAGCCTGAACAATCAGGAAATAGAGATTTCTTTCCTGCTGAACGCAGTAACCGGTCAGGTGCTGGATGTTTCGGCAGGCTTTGCCTCTCCTGTGGAATATCAGAGCCAGAAAGACCTGGTTGCGCTTATTAACGCATATACCGCTTCTTTTGGCATGGATAGTGACGGTACAATTATTTCCGGCCTGGTAACAGAATCCGGAGCTAAAAAGCTGCCCTGGTATCAGCGCATCGGCGACAGTGGACTCTATACCGTCCTGATGGCAGGCAGTACCGCAGTAATGAGTGAGGACAGTGATTCCCATACTGTAGTATCCCAGGAGATCTTTAATATACATTTGTACCTGAGTCTGGATTCAGGAGAAAAATAAACAGCCGGATCAAAACCAGTGCTTGAAAAGCTTCCTGCAACATGTTAGGATGATCTTACGTATACAAGAAGGAGTCAATCAGTATATGAGCTATATTCAGCATAAATCAGAGGAATCTCTGGAAGATTATCTGGAAGCAATACTTGTCTTAAGCAAACGGCTTTCAGATGTTCGTTCTATCGATGTGGCAGGCGAGCTGGGCTTTTCAAAGCCCAGCGTAAGTGTCGCCATGAAAAATCTGCGGAATCGAGGATATATAACCGTTTCGGAGGACGGTTATCTTCTTCTGACGGACCAGGGAAGAGAACTGGCCGAAAATGTATATGAGCGTCACACCCTGCTGACAAACTGGCTGATTCATCTGGGTGTTGACCCTGAGATTGCATCCCGCGACGCCTGCAAAATGGAACATGACATTACTCCGGAAAGCTATGAAGCTATGAAAAAGTGTATTTTATCGCTTTTAAAGAAAGATTAGTCTGTCCGTTCCTGCTTATTTTTTGCATGACAGGAAGCTCCCATGGGACAGCCGCCACATCCACACCCACAGGAAGACTTTCCTTTCTTTTTGTTGCGTACCATGCTGACAATAATTGCCGTCACCGCCAGGATCAGAAGCGCACTGACAATAATTGTCGCCATATTTTCCATTAACCATGCCCACATACAAAACACCTCCTGTTTCCGCCTGCCAATTTCCTCTATGCCGCCTTGGATCCGGCCATTCCCGATACCCCTGCAGCCACCCTGGCAGCTTTCCTGCCAGGCCTGAACAGCATATAAATCAATCCCGCCAGTACTGCAACGGCTGCTATCAGACCAATGGTATCAGGCCTGCCGGTAACAGCCGAACCAATCTGATAAATAATTAAGGACACGGCATAAGCCAACCCGCATTGATAGCCAATGGCAAACCAGGTCCATTTCGCATTGTTCATTTCCCTCATGATAGCGCCCATCGCCGCAAAACAGGGTGCACACAGAAGATTAAAGGTCAGGAAGGAGTAACCGCCGATCCTGGTAAAGTTTCCGGCGATCTCAGGCCAGCCGCCGGGATACAGGATACCCATGGTACCCACAATATTTTCCTTTGCCGCCAGCCCCGTAATAGAGGCCACAGCTGTCTGCCAGTTTCCCCAGCCCAGCGGGGAAAAGATCCAGGCAATTGCGCCGCCCACAGAAGCCAGAATCGACTGATCCATCTCTTCTTCCCCCAGCATCCCAAAACCTTCCGCAGTAAAGCCAAAATAAGTGGCGAACCAAACAGCAATCGTAGAAAGCAATATAATCGTACCGGCCTTCCGGATAAAAGACCAGCCCCGCTCCCACATGGACCGAAGGACGTTACTCACAGCCGGCATATGATAGGCAGGAAGCTCCATGACAAAGGGCGCCGGCTCACCGGAAAACATTTTCGTCTTTTTCAGCATGATACCGGAAATAATGACAGCCGCCATTCCCACAAAGTACGCAGAGGTAGCTACCCATGCAGAACCGCCGAAAACAGCTCCGGCCATCATGGAGATAAACGGCACCTTTGCTCCACAGGGAATAAAAGTAGTGGTCATAATGGTCATTCTGCGGTCACGCTCGTTTTCAATGGTTCTGGATGCCATAATTCCGGGAATACCGCAGCCTGTGCCAATCAGCATCGGAATAAACGACTTGCCCGAAAGACCGAATTTGCGGAAAATGCGATCCAACACAAAAGCAATACGTGCCATGTAGCCGCAGGCCTCCAGAATGGCCAAAAGGAGGAACAGCACCAGCATCTGGGGCACAAAGCCAAGGACTGCACCCACCCCGGCAACAATACCGTCATTAATGAGCCCTGTCAGCCAATTCCCGGCACCGGCCGCTTCCAAACCCTCTCCCACAAGTACGGGAATACCGGGAACCCAAATACCATAAGCTGCCGGATCCGGTTCTTCCCCATATTTTTCCATTACTGCCAGCGCTTCTCCATAATCCGCCAGGGTGGCTGTCTCCTCGATTGTCTCCAGCGTTTCCTCATCTTTTATCTCATAGGGAAAATCTCCTGCAGGGGCCTCACCTTTTTCCCGATTATACGCTTCATAACCCTCTGCAATCAAGGCTGCGGTTTCATATTCCTCCGCCGCTTCCCCGTATGCGCCAGCACCAATTCCAAACAGGTGCCAGCCATCGCCGAACAACCCGTCGTTGGCCCAATCCGTGGCTGCAGCGCCCACTGTTACCATGGAAATATAATACACCAAAAACATAACTGCTGCAAATATGGGCAGTCCCAGAAAGCGATTGGTCACGATCCTGTCGATCTTGTCAGAAGTAGTAAACCTTCCGGCAGACTTCCTGTGCAGGCACTTCCTGACAATCTCCCCCACATAAATATATCTCTCATTCGTGATGACAGATTCCGCATCCTCATCCATTTCTTTCTCCACGGCTGCAATATCCCCTTCGATATGGGAGCACACAGCCGGATCCAGGCCCATCTGCTCCAGTACCTTGTCATCTCTCTCAAACAGCTTGATTGCATACCATCTCTGCTGCTCTTCCGGCATATTATGCACTGCTGCTTCCTCAATATGTGCAAGAGCATGTTCTACCGGACCGGAAAAGGTGTGCATGGGAACTGTCTTCCCGCTCTTCGCCGCATCCACGGCAGCCTCCGCCGCTTCCGTCACGCCGCTGCCCTTCAGTGCGGAAATCTCCACCACCTTACAGCCAAGCTCCCTTGACAGCTCCCCGGTATTGATTTTATCGCCGTTTTTCCGCACGACATCCATCATATTGACAGCTACTACCACAGGAATCCCCAGCTCCGCCAGCTGAGTGGTCAGATACAGGTTCCTCTCCAGGTTCGTGCCGTCAACAATATTTAGAACAGCATCAGGGCGCTCATGAATCAGGTAATTTCTCGCCACCACTTCCTCCAGTGTATAAGGAGAAAGGGAATAAATTCCGGGAAGGTCGGTAATCGTAACACCCTCCTGTTTTTTCAGCTTTCCTTCTTTCTTTTCCACCGTAACCCCCGGCCAGTTGCCCACAAACTGGTTGGATCCGGTGAGGATATTAAACAGCGTCGTCTTACCGCAATTCGGGTTACCTGCAAGTGCAATTCGCAAGTCCATGTACGTTTCCTCTCTTTCTTCTCCTATTTCCGGCCGCCCTCAAACGGCGGCACAAGCTTCCACTTCAATCATCTCCGCGTCGGCCTTTCGAAGGGAAAGCTCATAGCCGCGGACCGTTATCTCTATGGGATCTCCCAGAGGCGCAACCTTACGGACCTGTACATCCACGCCCTTTGTCAATCCCATGTCCATGATACGCCGTTTGACCGCTCCTTCACCGTGAAGCTTCACGACATGTACCTTGTCGCCTGCCTTCACCTCTTTCAATGTTTTCATTTTTCATGTTCCTCCTTTTAATTATTGCCGCCGGATGCGGCTCATACCATGATCTTCTGCGCCATTTCCCTGCTGACCGCAATGCGGGATTCTTTCACATTTACAATAATATTGCCGCCAAGGGCATTCACCACCGTGACCGCCCCTCCCACAACGAATCCCAGAGTCCCAAGATGCGTTTTAACCTCCTGCCTGCCTCCGATCCTTTTGATTATGTTTTCTTCTCCTATGTCTGCTAATGTAAGTGGCATCATAATTAGTTTTTCCTAACTCCTTTGCGGTTTATTAGTTAGTATTGCCTAACTTCAGTATTATATTATGCCACTCCCCCGCTTTTGTCAATACTCCATAGTCTATTTTCAGCAAAATCGGCAGTCCTGCCAATCAGTTAGCTTATACTAACCTCTGATTTGTACATATTTGCCCGAATTGACAAATATGCTGCCTGTTCAGGCTCCCTGCTTGACCGCCAGTATTTCAATCATCGGATGCCTGTTTGCCTCTTTTGCCCCTATGTGATAAAAGTGCTCCTGCTCGTACCAGGTAAAATCATTCCAGTACTGAAATAAGTGTTCATTCCTGCGGAATTCATTTTCCTTCCACATGGAGAGACAGACATTTGCAGGTGTTTGATGTGAATATTCTGCAAGCGTTATCGCATCTGATTCTGCCCATTCACCTACATACGATGTATCCCTCCCTATATAGGGAGGATCCAGATAGATATAATCGTTTTCCGTCACACCGCAAAAAGCTTTCTGCCATGGGCCGCAGGCAAATGTCCATTCTTTTCCCTGCATAACCTGAGCGATACCTGCCACCTGATTGCAGATCTTGGTTATGTACGCTTTTGAAAAACGATTCGGCTTCTGACAAAAAGGAACATTAAATTTACCCTGGCGGTTAAATCGAATCATCCCGTTAAAATCCGCTCTGTTTAAAAACAAAAAGTACAACGGATCACCGTTTTTGTTAAAAGTATCCCGCATTTCCTTATAGTACTCTCCGCCATGCTGCTCCAAAATACCACCGTGATATTCCAGAAATTCTCTGACCGTCTGACTGTTGATTGCACCGTTTTGAATGCCTTGATACAGAGAAATAATATACTGGTTCTTGTCAGTCAAAAGAGCTCGTTTCGGTGCAATATTAAACGCTACCACACCTGTCCCCACAAAAGGTTCGATCCATAATCCATCCTGAGGCCTTTTTACATGCTCTATAATAAACGGAATTAACTTTGTTTTTATGCCCTGGCACTTTATCGGCGGAATAATAACCTTATTTGACATATATATTTCCCTTAACAAAATAACTTATCGATTTCCTATTATTTTATGGCAGAACCCACTTTCCGTCAATCATTATTATCTCGCCCTTGTATATTATTTATGAGGGATACTAGTCTTCCTGCCTTAATAATTGTGTCATCTTTTCAACCATTTCATTAATAACGCCGGCCTGTGTTGCAACTTCTGTTGTATCACCTGCATTATTTTCCGCCATGGAATTAATTGAATTAAACTGTTCATTCTCATTTCTAATGCTTTCAGCAATATCCTGATTAATAGAAATGGTTTTCTTAATCACTTCCGACTGATTTCCATGTGCTTCGCCCATAGTATTGATTGTTTCTACCGATGTATTTAACAGGTTTGTCATATCCTGCATACTCTGGAATACATTTTGGAAATATTCATTCTGTGTTCCCAGTTTGACAGCGTTTTCATTTACCTGGGCGGTAATATCCTTCACATTTTGCTGCACTCTTTCTATAACTGTCTGGACAACCTGTAACGATTGCTGTGTGCTGTTAGCCAAATTCCCAACCTCTGTTGCAACAACTGCAAATCCTTTACCCGCTTCGCCGGCTCTTGCCGCTTCAATGGAGGCATTCAATGCCAATAAATTGGTAGAGCTTGAAATATCACTTATAAGGCTAAGTGTTACACCGATTTCCTGCACTGCCTCTGACAGACGCTGGGTTATCTCCGTTGTTGCCTTCATTGACTCAGATACTTCGTTGTTGATTGTATGTAAATCACCGAGAAGTTTTCCGTTTTCTACGGATTTATCCAATAAATCCTTTGAAACCTGTTCCACCTTTTCAACATTATCTGCAACTACACTTTCCCATTCGCTTAATTCATCAAGATTTGCCATACTTTCATCCGTCTTGGAACTAAGCAGATTACTTCTTTCAACCAGCAGCTCACTTGTAGCCGCCAATTCTTCAGCCGAAGCACTTTCATTCTCCGATATTTTTGAAAGTGATAAACCTGCTGCCTGCAGGCTCTCAGATAATATCTGTATTGCCGCAAGGACACTTGTAACATGTTCATTGTTCTTATCCAATTCGTCTTTCTTTGCATTCACTAAAAAGTGGGCAACAAAAAAAACAAATATAATCAGTCCTGTCAAAGACAGCGTGAGTGCAACCAGACACATTATAATATCTGAAAGGAATAATTCATCCTTAACCGGAAGAAGATCTGTTCCGCGAATAAACCAGCCGATAAACAGTGATATCATGCAGGCAAGGCCGCTTATCAGCAGCATCTTAATATCCAGAAAGAATGCCACTAAAATCAGGAAAAAGAATAAAAATCCCCAAAATGTCCTGGTGGGAAGCATATACAACAGATAATTCCATTGAACGATCAGAATCACCGTTGAAAAAATTTTACCCGTTCGTAATCTGCCTTCTTTTAAATATCCGTCCTGATCGAAGGAAGTCTTTATCATATATATGGCACTGACAAAAAATACCGAATCCATTATTCCTAAACCAATTGTTGCAAGCCATGGTACCGTAGGATATAATCCGAATATTTTTTCGGTATTAAACATAACGGTAGCACACATACAGGCACTTACCAATATAATAAGTCCCCATTTAAAAACTGTAGATAAATACACTTCAACCGCCGTTTTCTTTTTGTCCATAATAGTTTACCTCCTTATCCTTTACATCCCTTTATAATTCTATCAGGGCCGTGTATCATCCAAAAAAAATGCTGCTTATCATAAAAACATGATAAACGGCATATTTTACTCTATAAAAATACATACGAACCTTTAACATTAACACCGTACCATCATTATCCATTTTTGTCAATGCTTTCTTCGCTTACATGACAATTCATGATATATCTCAGTTTATTCCCATATCAGTACGGATATTATTCAGGCCGGCATTTCTTTCTCATATCCGGACATTCCGCCAACGGCGGCACAAACAATCGGCAAAAAACACTGATCGATGCAGAAAAGCTTTTGAAAATGGGCCATATACTTCTTGTTACAATCCTTCCTGTATGGTAAGATTTCTGTGCAGAAAAAGCTTCTGTGAGAAAAATCAATAGCCTGCTTACGGCAAAGCAGACAAGAAAGGATTTCCCGCTATGAAAATTTTACTGGTAGCCGTCAACGCCAGATATATCCATTCCAATCCGGCGCTTTATTCCCTGAAGGCATGCGCAGGAAAATATGAAACCTGTGTGGAGATTGCGGAATTTACCGTCAACCAGCAGGCCGCATATATCTTAAGTGAAATCTACAGACGGAAGCCGGATGTGATCGCCTTTTCCTGCTACATCTGGAATCGCGGTATGCTGGACGCCATTATTCCCGATCTGCACAAGCTCCTGCCCAAAGCCGAAATCTGGGCGGGAGGACCTGAAGTGACCTATGACGCCGCCGAAACTATCCGCGCCTGGAACCTCAGAGGTGTGATGACCGGACCGGGGGAAGCTGTCTTTTCCCTTCTGGCCGCCGCCTATGCAGCCGGATCGGCTCAGCATCTGCCCTCTATCCTTGAAGGAAGCAGTTCTCACCGGATGAAGCTGGATGACATCCCTTTCTGGTATGAAGACATGCAGGATTTTGCACACCGTATTATTTACTACGAAAGCAGTCGCGGATGCCCCTTTTCCTGCAGCTATTGCCTCTCTTCCATCGACAGAACCATGGATTTCCGTTCTGTGGATCGGGTTTTACGGGAATTGGATTTCTTTTTAGAAAAGAAAGTACCTCAGGTAAAATTTGTGGATCGCACCTTCAATTGTAAAAAGGAACATGCCCTGCCCATCCTCCGGCATATACTCGAGCATGACAACGGCGTGACAAATTTTCACTTTGAGATCGCCGCCGATCTCCTGGACGAAGACTACTTTACGATAATGGAGCGCCTGCGCCCAGGCGCTGTCCAGCTTGAGATCGGCGTACAGTCAACCAATGAGAAAACCATCACGGAAATACAGCGGAAAATGGACTTTTCAAAAGTCTCCCACGCTGTGCGGCGTATCTCCTCCCAAAAAAATATTCATATCCACCTGGATCTGATTGCCGGGCTTCCCTTTGAAGATTTACACCGCTTTCAGACCTCTTTCAACGATGTATACGCCCTCCGCCCCCTGCAGCTGCAGCTGGGCTTTCTCAAAGTGCTGAAGGGCTCTGAAATGGAGCGGCGGGCTTGTGAATACGGGCTGCTCTATACCGACAGACCCCCTTATGAGGTACTGTCCACAAAATGGCTCTCCTACGGGGACCTTTGCTGCCTGAAGCAGGTGGAGGAGATGGTGGAAATCTACTATAACAGCGGCCAGTTTGCAAATACCCTGGAATTCCTGTGCCCTTATTTTGAAAGCCCTTACGACATGTATAAAAATCTGGGGGCATGGTATGAGGAGCATGGGCTTTTCGGAATCCAGTCTTCCCGCATACGGAAATATGAAATTCTTCTGGAATTCGCCAGCACCCGGATTTCCCGAAACGGGCAGGCAACGTTAATCCTGCCTTCTATATGCTCCGGGCGGACGGAAACCCAGGAACAAAATGTAACAGCCGAACCGCTGTCAACGGACAAACAATTATCCCTTTTAAGGGAATACCTCCTCTATGACCTGTATTTGCGGGAACAGATGAAAAGCAGCCCCTCCTTTGCCCCTTCTCAAGAGCCCTGGAAAGAGGCCATTCATCACATCCTGCATAAAGAGGCCGGGGAGCATGTATTGTTCCCGGAGCTGGCAGACTGTAATTACCGGGAACTTACCAGAGCGCTGCATGTGGAGGTGTTTACCGCTGTCTTTGATGCACCCTGCGCCATCCTGTTCTGCTACAGGCAGCGGGATCCTTTGACAAACAACGGGATTACGGCGAAGGTATCCCTGGCTGATCTGCTGTGAGTTTGACTTTGTTTTTTATCCTGATAAGGAACTCTTTATTATATTTCACGGAGAACCTCAAGTATCAATTGTTTGACGCAGGTACTTTCTGCATGATAGGCTGAACATATCATATAAATGAGATTCGCATAATGCCGGCAGTGCAGAAAAGGAGGAATGTAATGAATATTGGAGATGTGATTAAGTACAGACGCCAAAAGAAAAACATGACACAGGCAGAACTGGCAGAAAAACTGAATGTTACCCCCCAGGCCGTTTCAAGATGGGAAATGGGGATTTCTTATCCGGACATTGCCATGCTGCCGTTACTTTCAGAGGTATTATGGGTAAGTGCCGATGAGCTGCTGGGCATTATACCCCCCTGTAAGAATCCGGAATCTAACGGACAGCCATGGGTAAAAACAAACGAATTAACGGACTGCCAGACGAGCCGGGAAGCTGAGGAGGATCGGAAAACCTGGGAAAGCTCCGACCCGGTTCTGAATCAAAGCCAGGCTGACAGCATTTTTGATTATGTTCCTGTTCCGGTATCGGGAGAACATAAAAAAGTCCTTGTGGTGGATGATGCAAATTTTATGAGAATGATGCTGGAGGACATACTGACGCACCATGGGCACAGCGTTCTGCAGGCAAGGGACGGTCAGGAATGTCTGAATATACTGTTGGAAAATAACGTAGACGTATGTTTGCTTGACATTAATATGCCGGGCATGGACGGACTGGAGGTACTGAGAAGGATCAAGTCGGGGCAGCCCGGACTGAAGGTGGTCATGCTTTCGGCACTGTCACAGGAACGCAACGTAAAAAGAGCATTACAGTTTGGAGCGGATGCCTTTGTAGTGAAGCCTTTTCAGGCAACATGCCTGATAGAGCGGATCGGGTAGCAAAAAGACAATTCCGTGATTTCATTGGCATAAAATACAGCATAACGCATTTGACGGCCATCCGAAAATGCGTTATGCTGATATTAGGGAAATGCTGATTCATTCACTGCATCCTCTGTTTCAGACGAATATTCCAATCAGAACAACAGGAGGGACTTATTATATGCTGTTAAAGAAAAACCGGGATCTCGAGGCGCTGCTGGAACGGATCAATAATAACATGGCCAATAATTACAAGGACGCCGCACAGGACTACCTGAACCAGTATGAAGCAAAACTCCGGGAACTTGTGGAAGCCGGTGCTTTAAAGGACAAGCAAAGGGCACACTATCAGTCTCTGCTGGGCAGCTACAGAGAGCGGATGAAGGAATTCCGCCATAAGGACCAGAAACCATACTGGACATAGCCTGTATGCTGAATATTAATAATGTAACTTCTGCCCTTCCATATTCAACTTCCTCCCTGCCGGAAAACCTATGTAAGAGATACCTATATATCACTGACTACAGCTATGATAAAGGAAATTGTTGTAAACAGGTTGCAGAAAATATGAGCCGCCATACTAATGTATAAATTCTTTTTTCGATAACTGATATACGCCATTGGCAAAAATATTAAAATACGAAAAATATTGTGAAAGGGAAGCCATAAGTGATATAAAGAAAAAATAATTGTTATAAATACCGGTGCCCATTTGCCGAATTTGCTGTTATATGCTGTTAAATAGCCGCGAAAGAAGAATTCTTCCGTCACAGGACCAATCAAAACATTAAAAAGAAAATATACAACACAGGTAACCAGTATAATATCTTGTATTTGGAGTTAATACAAAATGGTCAAAAACTGTGTAAAATCAAGGTTTACAAGTATCAACTCTGTATAGCAACACGGCAACTTCCACATGCTTATCATCTTCCAAACTCAAATCCATATCTTCCTCAATAATCGGAAGCCGGAATTTAATAGACTTTAGCCACTGTCCATTTGGCTGCCTGTCTTCATATATCTGTATTTCAGAAATCAATGCTTCCATAAGCTGCCGCCGCTCTGCTTCATTCATCACAGCATACAGCTTTTCAAAATAAATCAATACCTTATAGATATTATCTCCCGTCAGTTTCTCAGCTTCAACCGCCTGCTTCTTTGCCCTTGTTTCAATCAGTAGTGTTTCCACATCCTCTATCTTATCGTACATTCGATAGAGCCTGTCATCAAGGTCTGCTTTCCGTTTGATATAATGTCTGTCGTCCGGATCGAGAGAATCAATTTCCTCCGCCAGCTTTAGCTTAACGGCATAATACTGCCGGAGCTGTCTCTCATAATCCGCAAGTTCTCCGTCTATTGCGGCAGTATCCACTTTGCTGTTGATTTTCTCCTGCATCATGGCAGCAAACTTAGGATTACCTACTAACTTTACGATAACTTCCGCCACCGCATCATCTAACAACTCCTCTCTGATCTGCTTTTTATAGTCACACTTATGCCCATGCGTCATGGTACGGTGCTTACAGCCATAATAATAAAAATCCTTGTATTTCGTCCCGTCCTTTTTGCGCTTGATGCTCTTATTCCCATACATACCCGCTCCGCATATCGGACATTTGACAATTCCCGAAAGAAGATGCGTTTTTGTGTCTTTACCTTTATTTACATGTTCATTTTTCTTTGCCTGTGAGATAAGTTTTACCTGTGCAGCCTGCCAGACATCTTCCTCAATAATCGCATCATGCTGTCCGTCTACCAGAATATAATTATCCTGCTCCACAAGATGATACTCGTTTCGTGTTCCATGAACTTTTTCTGTTTTTCTGCGTCCATAAGCAATTTTACCGCAATATACCGGATTTTTCAGAATAAGGCGAACCAAGTGCGCATCAAAAAGAGGATTTTTCCCGTTCTGCCGCTGTATCTTGTGAATGCCGTGATTCTCAAGGTATTTTACCACGCCGTTAGCGCCGATGTCAGTTGTCACATACTGTTCAAAAATGACACGGATAGCAGCTGCTTCTTCCTCGTTAATCTGCAGTTTTCCATCTACAAGCTGATAGCCGTATGGCGCAAATCCACCATTCCATTTTCCTTCGCGGGCTTTCTGGATGCGCCCCTCCATTGTCTGCACACGGATATTTTCCCTCTCAATTTCCGCTACAGCTGACAAAACGGAAATCATCAGTTTGCCTGCATCCTTAGAAGAATCAATTCCATCTTCCACACAAATTAAATTTACCCCGAAATCCTGCATGA